>CAXQPB010000001.1:0-10956 GCA_964225545.1 Candidatus Nitrosopumilus sp.
CGCCCCACGCCGCCACGAGGTGCGGATGCAGCGGCGGGATCAGGCTGCCTGGGTCGACGATCCGCGTTCGCGAAGACGGCGAGTGCCGATCATTCCGGCGTCGACGAGAGCAGTGCGAACGAGGTCATTGATCGCGCTCTCCCACGTGAACGACAGGTGACTGCCTTCAAACCAGCGCAGCTGCGCCGGAGCCCAGTGCTCCCAGAGCGCGCTGACGTGGTTGCGCGGGATCAACCGGTCGGCCACCGCGCCGTAGATGTGCAGCTTCTCGCGCGCCACAGCCGGCGCGAACGAGAGCGGCGAGACTACCGACAGCACTGTGGTGAGCTCATCGATCTGCATGCCGATCGACTCCGCAAGTCGCCACAAGCGCGCGGGCGCGTGGTCGATGAGCAGGTCGGCCAGACACATCGCAGGCATCCCCGCGATGACGCAGTCCAGCTCCGACTCGAAGCCGGTCAGCAGCGCGGACGTGTAACCACCGAGCGAGATGCCGTACAGGCCGATAGCCGGTGCCTCCTGCCCGCGCAACCACTCGAGAATCCGCCGCAGATCCCAGATCGCCTGCGCCTCGCAGTGGACCATGTCCATGAACTGCGCGCTGAAGAAGCCGTCGCCGCTGAAGCGGCCGATCGCTCTCTCGCCGTGCAGCGGTAGCGTCGGCATGACGACGTTGAAGCCGAGTTCGTGGTGCAGCCAATCGGCGCGGAAGGCCTGGAAGTCGGCAAGCGGGAAGCCCATTCGATAGCCGTGCACGCAGACGATCCATGGCCGCGGCGCGCCGCGATGCCGGAGTACCCATGCATGTCCGGTTCGCACCGGCTTGTAGCCGAGCCAGCGTTCTCTTCCCGGCTCGCCCAGGTGCGGCTCGTAGCCGCTGACGAACTGCAGATGATCGAAACCGATTCCGCGGCTGCTCGCCGGCACAACGCGAGGCGAGCTCAGCGGCGGTGGCGCAAGATGATAACCGCGTGGATCCTCGAGCCATCCGCGATCGGCGTACAGGGCCGTCGCGGCTGCGAGTTCCGAGCGTACTCGGCGAAGACCGTCGCGCGACGGAACGCGCGCCATCGCGACCATCAGTGCGCGAAACGCTTCGTCGGCAGCGACCTTTGCCGCCATCCCGAGGGATCGTGATCCAGGGACCTGCACGGCGGGCGACGCCAGACCCGAGTGCCAGCCGCGATCCAGAAGCGCAGCGAAGCTTCGCCCCGGTCCGGTTCGCACGGCCTCACCGGTCGCTCCAAGCACAGCCGAGAGGATCCCCCGGCCGCCGTCTGGTGATGTCTTCGACAAGTCGTTGACGCCGCTCCCAACCTCCAAGGCTATCACGGCGAATCTGGCGTTTCTGTACCCCAGGTGAGTAAAAGAGTGGCCCGGACGGGGGGGTCTGCGGATCTACGTGCGGACTGAAGTAGCGCCCATCATGCGGGCGAGCGTTGTGCGGCAACCGACCTCCCGCGAAGCGAAGCGCCGAGCGGCTTCAGTCTTCGCCCTCTGTACGACGCCGGGCGGCTTCGACGATCCCACGAAAGCGTGCCGGGTCGACGGAGATGAACAGACCTTCGGCTTCGGCCGTTATCTCGCCGTCGCAACGCATGGACGCAGTTGCCACGATCTTGCGACCGTCAATCCGATCGACTGTCGCTTCCAGTTGAAGCGGCATATGCAAAGGTGTGGGTCTGCGGTACCGAACCTCGAGCCTCGCAGTCATCCCGGGCGCACCGGTCAGTGACTGCGCGAAGCCGAGAATCTCGTCGAAGGCCGCGGCCACAAAGCCCCCGTGTACGTGACGCGGCGGCCCTTCATAGGCGCTGCCGAATACCACGGAACCGGTCACGCGATCGGACTCGGCCTCGAGACTGATCGGCGGAGCGAGCGGATTGGATCGTCCGATCATCGGGCTCTGGTCAAAGAATGCTTTGACGTCCCCCGAATTGGCAGCCTCTGCGTAGCCTTCCAGTCCGCTGCGCCTCGGGTGTGCGCCGAGCCCCGCCGCGAACGCTTCGAGGGCGTCGGCGGCACGCTCAATCTCTTCGGCAGGGGCCTCGGTGAGTACGAGGTCGTCGATCACGCGCCGCATCGCGGATGCGAGGCGTCGGCGCGCGGCCCAGCCCGGCGTGGTGGCCGGGCTCAACGCCGCGACCGCCTGCGGGTACGCTGAGTTTTCGCCGAGGGGTTTCGGTCCGTCGGATGCCATCGGGCGCGGAGTATAGCAGTGCAGTCCCGCTCGATGCACGCTGACGCCTTGCTCCGCGCACGACGGGTCGATAGACACCGCTACACCGAGGAGCTCGCCACATCATGCGTGAACAGATTGATCTCACCGATCCCGACCGATTCTCCAACGGCGTACCGTACCACTGGTTCGCCTGGATGCGTGCGAACGAGCCGGTCTACTGGCAGGAAGAGTCCGACGGGCCCGGGTTCTGGTCCATCACGCGATACGAGGACGTGAAAGCGATCTCGCGGAGCCCGAAAGTGTTTTCGTCCTGGAAGGGCGGCACCAATATCTTCGATGTCGAAGGCGATCGGCTCGAGTCGCTGCGGCTGATCATGCTCAACATGGATCCGCCACAGCACACGAAGTTCAGACGGATTGTCTCAAAGGGCTTCACTCCCAAGCGTGTCGCCATGTTGCAGCATCACGTCGCGGAGCTGGCGCGAGCCGTGGTCGACGGCATCGCCGAACGCGGAGAAGCCGAGTTCGTCGATGATGTCGCATGCCGCCTGCCGATGGAGACGATCTGCGAGATGATGGGCGTGCCGGAGTCGGACCGGCGTCACATCTACGATCTGAGCAACCGGCTGATCGGCTTCGACGATCCGGATTTTCAGACCTCGATGGATGACGGCGGCATCGCGGCTGCAGAGATGTACGGGTACGCAGAGGAGCTCGGTGCGCAGCGGCGCAAGTGTCCGATGGACGACCTGACCAGCATCCTGGTTCAGGCCGATATCGACGGCGAGAAGCTGACATCGGCCGAGTTCGACTCGTTCTTCTTGCTGATGGCGATAGCCGGCAACGAGACCACGCGAACCGTCACCGCTCAGGGGATGCGGCTGCTGTCGGAGAATCTCGACCAGCGCGACGCGCTGGCAGCGGATCTGACGCGGATCCCCGACGCGGTCGAGGAGATGCTGCGCTGCGCGCCGGCGGTGATGAGCTTCCGTCGTACGGCGCTGCAAGACACCGAGATACGCGGCGTGCCGATCAAGGAGGGCGATAAAGTCGTGATGTGGTACCCGTCGGCCAACCGCGACGAGGAAATCTTCGACCGGCCGGATGCCTTCGATGTGCACCGCGAGTTCAACGAACATCTCGCTTTCGGAGCCGGCGAGCATTACTGCCTCGGTGCGAGCCTGGCGCGTCTTCAGCTGGCATCGATCTTCAGGGAGCTGCTGGCGCGGTTGCCGGATATCGAGGTCAGCGGTGAGATCCACTACCTGCGCTCGAACTTCATTGACGGGATAAAACAGATGCCGGTGCGCTTCACGCCGAGACCGCGACACTCGGGCTGATCGCTTTGAAGGTTTCGTGGAGCAACCACTCGACCGCACAACGACAGCGAAATACCCGGATGGGGCTTTGCCATGCCGCCGGCCGACTGGGAGGCTGGTACAGACACGCTTCGCGAAGGACGCCTACAACGCCCAACTCGCCGCAGGGGAGTACCCATGACTCGAACCACCGCAACCGAACGGACCCGACGACGAGCTGTCGTCATCGCAATGACCGTCGCTGCAGCGATCGGCGCGACCGCAATGAGCGGATTCGCCGCAGACGATCGCAAGGTCGCCTACCGCGTTGGCGAGGACGAATGGCGAGTCATCGATCCGAACGACTGGCCTCAATACCCGAATGCACGCCCGCGCATTCTCCGCGGCAGGCAGGGCGCGACCTACAACATCACCTATCTCGATGTCGTGAACACAACCGGCTACGGCTTCGATGACCCGACCGACGGCGCAACGCGCAGAGCGACGTTCGACTCGGTTGTCGCTTACATCGATACCATCATCGGGGACTCTGGGACGGCCGATATCCAGGTCCAGCTCTCCGAGTCCGACGCCAGCGGCTTTCTCGCGGCGGCCGGTCCGTTTTTCTTCAACGGCCCCGATGGATTCCAGAACGGGACTGCATTCACTCACCTGTCGACCGGGGCCGATCCATCAGGCGCGGTTCCTGACATGGTCGTGACGGTTGACTTCGGATACGCCTGGAACAGCGGACTCGGAGCGCCGGCCGGCGGCGAGTTCGATCTGTTCAGCGTGCTTCTCCACGAGGTCACACACGGACTCGGAATTCTCAGCCTTGCGGATGCGGACGGCGGCAGCAAAATCAATGAGAACAACCCCGGAGTCAGCGGCGTGTTCTCCGTGCTCGACAGCTACCTCGAGCGTGGTGGTGGCGCCAAGGTCCTTTACCTTGCCGGCGGCGTGATCAATGCCGACGCTGCGGACATTACCAGCGACGATATTGTCTTCACCGGACCGCTTACCAGCGGCACCTACGGCAGTGACCCCGCGATCTACGCACCGAATCCGTATCAGTTAGGCAGCAGCATCTCTCACTGGGATTTAAGCACAAGCCCCACTGCCGTAATGGTGCCTAGCATCGCGGCAGGCGCGGAGAAGCGGACGTACGATAGCTACGAGATCAGCGCTCTTTACGACCTTGGCTACGCCCAGCCGGTTCCGACAACAACAACGACTTCGACAACAACGACGTCGACGACTGTTACGACAGTATCGACCACGACGACCCTTGCGTCAGCGCTCAGCTGCGACGTGGCTCCTGCCAGCCCCTGCATCGTCGCCGATGGCGCCAAGCTGCTCTACAGCGAGAAGAAAGTCGGCAAAGAAAATATGAAGGTGCAGTGGCAGAAATTCGGCTCGGCGACCACGCAGGCGGACTTCGGCGATCCGGTTTCGGCCAGCACCGCGGTCGTGACCTGCATCTACAACGACAGCAACGCGCTGGTCTCTGAGAACCTGGTCAATCGCGGCGGCGCCATCTGTGACGGCCAGCCCTGCTGGAAGGCCAAAGGCACCACCGGGTACGGATACAAAGACAAGGCTGGATCGGCAGACGGCGTCACGAAGATCGGCTACAAGTCGGGCGACATCGGCAAGGGCAAGGCCAGCGCACAGGGGAAAAACAACGCCTCCAAGGGACAGAACTCACTTCCGACCGGCGTGGTCGGCGCGCTCGGTGGCCAGGTGGCACCGACCGTCCAGATCCTTACGGACAACGGCTTGTGCATCGGCGCGACGCTGAGTGTCACGAAGGATGATGGAGCGCAGTATCAGGCGCAGAAGTAGCACTCTGCACGCACAGCTGCCCGAACCGGCGTAGACGTCGGGCAGCTGTCGCAGCCGGTACCGAGGCGCTTTCTGTTCGACTTCGTGCCGCGTTTAGGTCAGCACGGCACCCACGGTAGTCTGTTTCCTCCGGCGCACAGCCGAAGGAGAACTCGATGAAGGTCGTGGTCGATTATGATCTATGCGAGGCGAACGCCCGCTGTATGCAGGCTTGCCCCGAGCTGTTTCACGTGGACGACGACGACAACCTGCACGTCAAGCAGGAGACGTTCGACGAAGCGCTGAAGACCAAGGTCGAGGAAGCCGTGCGTCTGTGCCCTCGGCAGGCAATCAAGATCGAGGCATGATCATTTTGCCGGCCGCCGAGAGCGGCTGCGCGGATCACTCGAACTCCGGGACCGGTTGGTCGGCCCAGTAACGTCGATACTCTTCCAGCGTCGCCAGCGCGCGCATGGTGCGCATTCGATCGACGTACAGCACTCCCTGCAGGTGATCGAGTTCATGTTGCAGGACCGTGGCAACGAATCCTTCAGCCTCGATTGCGCAGGGGTTGCCTTCCATATCCAGATAGTCAACGCGTATGGCCCGTGGCCGGTGAACGACACCGCGCAGATCCGGCACGGACAGACAGCCTTCCCAGAATGCCTGCTCGGCTGCGTCGAGGATCGTGACAACCGGGTTGATGAACACCGTGGCTGAGATCGCGCCCATCCCCGGGTAGCGCGGGGACTCCTCCTCGAACTCGATGATCGCCAGTTGCACGGGTTCGCCGATCTGCGGCGCCGCGAGACCGATCCCGTCCTCGGCCCTCATTGTTTCGATCATGTCGTCGACAAGCCGTCGCAGGGCCAGAGATCCGATCTCGCCCGGCTCAACCTCGCGTGCGACCTGACGCAGGCGAGGATCGCCGATCTTCAGTACGGGTCTTCTTGCCATTGCAGATACCGCCTTCGCTGCCGGGCCTCGTGACACGGCTTCGTGACGCGAAGAGTTTACGAGAGCGCCAGCGTTGGATCGAACCACTCGAGAATCCGGGCGTTCTCCTCGCGCGCATAGGTATGCGAGAGGTCCGGAATCTCGCGATAGACGATCTGCGCGCCCGCCTTTTCGAGAACCTCTGCCGCGCGCCGCGCCGTCTGCACGGGGAACATCCAGTCCAGGGCCCCGTGCACCAGATAAATGCGCCGCCCGGCCGCATGCTCCAATGCTCCACCCGTCTCTGCGGCCGGGTGCAGGACGCCGGAGAACGGCGCCAGCGCGGCAAACGGTGCAGCCTCGCGCAGCCCGGCGATGAGCGTATACGTCGCCCCGTCAGAAAGCCCGGTCAGAAGCACACGCTCGCGATCGATTTTCCAGCGCTCGCAGACCAGCTCGATCATGGCGCGGACTGGTTCAATGTCGATGTCGGGGCCGGACAGTGACCAGGTCGGCCCGCGGGAAGTCGGCGCGAGCAAAGCAAAACCACGGCTTCTTGCTTCCCGCAGCCAGCTCCACAGGAAGCCGCGTCCGCTACCGGAGCCGCCGTGGAGCGCAATCACGAGCGGCAATTCGCGGGTCCCGTCGTAACTCTCCGGGATATAGAGACAGAAGCCGCCGCGCTCAGCGGGATCGTCACCGCCGGTTCGGTGAAGGCCGACTGTCACACCCTCGGGTTGATCGACGTCGAGGTCATCGAGACGATCCCGCACGGGTTCCTCGACAAAGAATCGCCCGATCGGCGGGAAGCGATGGAGTACGTAGAGCAATTCGAGTGCCTCGGTGTACTTCTGCATCGCCGCGAGTACCGCCATAATCGGCTGGCCTGCCGGTTCGTCTGCGAGAAACAGATCGAGTGAATCGCGCAGCCGCACAGCACCGGCCCGGAAACGTTCGTGGAATGCGGCCAGAGGTTCGGGAGGCTGTTCGCCCGCGAGGACTTCGAGTCCGACCGCCAGCGCGTCGCGGCGCGGTCGCATCAGGTCACGGAGAGCGTCGAGCTCGGGTGGGTGAAGGCGGCGCATGACCGCCTCGAATCCGGTCAGGCATTCGAGCAGCGGGGCTCCGGCTGCTGCCAGAGCGTTTTCGTATTTTTCCTGATCGCTCATATCCGGTTCATGCCTCGTTCACTCTGCGCTCTCGTTGCCACCGTCTTCCCCCGCGCTTGCTGCCGACCGACCCCGATGCCCGATCCCCGGCATGCTCTCGTCCAGACGCGTCAGGAAGTCGAGACCGACGCAAAGTCCCATCCGGTGAGGCATAGTCCAGATCAGCGGCCCGATGATCGCAGCGATCACCCCGATCCGTACAAACGGGTTCGACGGCTTGAAGCCTACGTAGATCAGGACGATCGGGACAAAGACGAAAAGGCGGTCGAGGAGCACCCAGAAGCCCCATGTATCGCCCGGGCCGGGGGCGATCCGCGCTCCGCAGTGACTGCACTCACGGGCTACGCGCATCCACCGTGTGAACATCGGGCCTTCGCCACAGGCGGGACACCGCCTTCGCAGTCCGCGGACGATGACGTCTCGGAGACTCGGTGGCGCGATAGCGCGGTTCGTCGTCTGTGCCTCCGGGTTCATCGCGTCATGCCGCCGCTTCGCGCGCAAAAGGCCACCCGGCTCATCCGAGCAGGTGCACGGCCGAGCTCTTGATCAGAGCGACCACCCGGTCTCCCGGTTTCAATTCGAGTTCGCTGACGGCGCCGGGTGTCAGCCGCGCCCGCAGCCTTTGCGCGCCGAGCTCGAGTTCAACGAGAACGTCGTGCCCCAGTTCGTGGAGTGAGACCACAACACATTCAAGCGCGTTGCGTGCTGAGATACCGGCTGGGCGCTCGAGGCACAGCAGTACATCATCCGCGTAGAATCCGACCCCGATAGAGGTGCCCGGCTGCGCGTCACAAAGCGGCACCGCGAGTTTCTCCGACTCGAGGCGCAGGAGGCTGGCGCCGCCGATCTCGTCGTGGCCGACGACTTCGAGGAAGAGCAGGTTATCAATGCCGACCAGGCTCGCGACACCGAAGGCCCGCGGTCGCGACAGAACGCGCACCGGCGGCCCCTGCGCCGCGACCTCTCCCGAATCGAGCACAACGCAGTCATCGGCAATAGCCAGCAACTCCGGCGCGCGGTGTGTGACATAAACCATCGGCATTCCGAGCTCTTCTTTTACACGCAGCAGTAGCGCGAGGACGTCGCGCGAAAGCTCCGCATCCAGTGCGCTGGTCGGTTCATCGAGGAGCAGAATCGCGGGGTCTGCCAGCAGCGCGCGTCCGATTGCCACGCGTTGTTGTTCGCCGCCGGAAAGCCGCTGCGTCGCGCGATCGAGCAACCCGCCGATGCGCAGCATGGTCAGAATACGCTGCCCTTCGTCGCTCTCGAGGCGGTCCGACGCTCCGGGCGCGTATCCGAGGTTGTCGCGGACAGAGCGGTGGGGGAAAAGTAATGGGTCCTGGGTTACGAGCGATGCGCGCCGAAGCTCCGGCGCGAGAAACTCTGCGTGCGTTGTTCCGGACAGCACGCGCCCTGCGATCGTGATTCGCGCGGTCTGCGGACGAGCCAGCCCGGCAAGCGCATGGAGGAGCGTCGTTTTGCCGCTGCCGGATGCGCCGAAGACGCCCAGTACCGGCCCATCGCTCTGGACGTTCACGTCGAGGGTAAAACCGGCGACCCGGTGAACGATGCGCGCATCGATCATTGCGTTTCACTCCGCGCCCGGATCGGTCTGCCCTGCGCGTCTCGAGCACTGAGCCGGAAGGACATCAGCAGCGCTGCCATCGAGAACGTGACGCTGATGCCGATCAGCACGACGACTCCGGCCTCGCCGTCGCGGGCGTTGAGCAGGGTATAGACGGCGAGCGGAATCGTACGTGTCTGTCCCGCAATGTTGCCGGCGAGCACGATCGTCGCCCCGAACTCACCGAGCGCGCGCGCCCAGGCCAGCACCGCGCCTGCAAGGATCCCGGGTGCGGCCAGGGGCACGGTCACGCGCAAGAAGGTATCGAAACGTCCACGACCGAGGCTGCGCGATACCTGCTCCAGACGCGGGTCCACCGCTGTAATCGCCAGCCTGATGGCCTCGACCATCAGCGGAAATCCGACCACAGCAGCCGCGATCACACACGCCCCCGTCGTGTAGGCGATGTGACCGCCGGTCAGCGTGTGCCAGAGCATGCCCAGAGGCCGGCTGCGTCCGAGCACGATCAGCAGCAGGTAGCCTGTCACTACCGGAGGCAGCACCAGCGGCAGCATGACCGCTCCCTGCACGAACGCGCGGGCGGGATGATTCCAGCGTGCGAGCAGCCAGCCTGTCGCGATTGCCGGGACAAGCGTTGAGGCCACGGCGACGGCAGCTACACGCAAGGACAGCCAGATGACGTCGAACGCAGCGACGTCGAACAGCGCGGTCACTGCCGGATCTCCGTCTCAGCGGACGCCGGGTGCCGCAGCGATCTGCCCGGAAGCGCCCTGCCCTCCGGTCCCGCCCCCTCAAAGCCCATCTGTCCGAGTGTCCGCACGCCCGCTTCGCCCCTTGCCAGTTCGACAAAGGCTGCTGCTGCATCCGGGTTGCGCGACTCGGCCATCACGCCGGCAAAGTACTCCACCGGCGGATGCAGGTCAGCTGCGAACCGAAAAAGCGTGCGCAGGCCGGCGCGTGCTGCATCGGTGGTGTAGACGAAGCCCGCAGCTGCGTCTCCCGTCTCCACTGCCCGCACCACCGCGCGTGCATCGGACAAGCCGACCAGTCGTGGGGCGATGCGGTCCAGCACACCCACGGATCTCAGCGCCGCACGCGCATACTCACCGGCGGGCACCCCGCTGTCCGCGATCGCAATGACGTCGCCCGGGTCCAGCGCTTTCGTCAGCTCCGCCGCGTCCTGTGCTGTCAGTGAGGAATCGCTGCCGGTTACACACGCACTGCCACCTGTCGCCAGTAGCAGCGGCGGGCCTGCAAGCGCTCCAGCGGCGCCGAGATAATTCATCCACTCACGGCTGGCGGAGATAAAGACGTCTGCCGGAGCGCCGTCAGCGATCTGTCTGGCGAGGACGCTCGAGCCTCCCGTCGTCAGGTTGACGCGAGACAGCTCAAAGGACGCAGCGAGTCGCTCGACGACGTCCGTCATGCTGGCCGCCGCAAAAACCTGCAGGGTCTGCGGGCCGGACATGCGACTCGGTTGGCTGTTGTCCGAACCGGCGTCGCCGTTGCATCCGGCCACGCCCGCGCCGATGCCAACGCCGATGCCAACGCCGATGCCAACGATAAGCAGGCTCGTGAACGCCGTGAACGGGGAGAATGCCGCGCCTCTCGCACCGCCGCGGCCTGCTGCCCGGGCTCGCGATTTCAGGGTTTTTCGGAACCGACCATCCACATCGCAAAGAACTGGGATCCGCCACCGTATGCGTGTCCGAGCGCTCGCCGGGCACCGTCGACCTGATGCTCACCGGCCATCCCCCGGACCTGCAGCGCGGCCTCAGCGAAGCGCAGCATACCCGAGGCACCGATCGGATTTGACGAGAGGACGCCGCCCGAAGGGTTGATCGGCATATCCCCGTCGAAGGCGGTCGCGCCCTCTTCGGTCATCTTCCATCCCTCGTCGAGTTCGGCGAAGCCGAGATTCTCCATCCACATCGGCTCATACCAGCTGAAGGGGACATAGAT
>CAXQPB010000002.1:0-12099 GCA_964225545.1 Candidatus Nitrosopumilus sp.
TGATGCGCGGCGATCGCGAGCTCGGATTCGTTCTGAAGCCGGGCCTCAGCCTGGACTTCCCGTCGGAAGACCGGTCGATCCAGATCCGAACCGTCGACCTCGGTATCGAGGGAATCGGGCACCGCGATATCGGCACCAGCGCGCCGTATCAGGTACTCGCACTCGGCGACTCCTTCACCTTCTGTGACGACTCACAAGCCGACACCTGCTGGGTGAAGCGGCTCGCAGACGAAACCGGACTTTCTATCGCCAACGTCGGTGTGAATGGATACTCGACGCTTGCGGAGGCGCGATTACTTGAAAAGATTGGTCCAGTACTGCGGCCCAGAGTTGTCCTCGTCGGGTTCTTCCCGAATGACTTCAAGGACAACGTCCATTTCCACAATTGGACGGAAAGCGGAACCGAAGACTATTGGACCTGGATGCGTCGCAAACGGCGCAGCGATACGTCCGACTCACTCGCACGCCACTCGATCCTCTATCGACTTTTTGACGCAGCTCGAAGGTACGGCCGGCGCACGACCCACGAATACCGTGAGGGCGGTCTGGACTTCGTTTTCAGGGCGGACTCCTGGTGGAGCGGAGTCGTGGCTCGAGCCGGCGTGGCACCGACCTACGAATTGACCGAAAAAGCATTCGAGCAGCTCGCAACAACCGCAACGCGCCTCGATGCCGAGCTCGTGGTCCTGTTGTTCCCGTTCAAGGAGCAGGTCTACTGGAACATCGCACGGCGCTACCACCCGCTTGGCGAGGAGCTTGACGAGAAGGCAATCGACGGACCACTCGATGCGGTTGCCGCCCATCTGGACAAACTGGGAGTGAAGTATTGCAACCTCACCGACGAGCTGCGTGCACGCGCGCAGCGCGGTGAACAGTTGTATTTGCGTGCCGGTGCGCACTGGACCGAAGCCGGCAACGAAGCCGCGGCGCAGTCGATTGCAGACTGCCTCGCAAAAAGCGGAGTACCGCAGGAGTCCGGGCAGCCGAGGGGGAGTGCTGCAGCGGGTCTGCGGGCTCCGGTGTAGGAGAGCGTCGGAGACGAGGCTCTGGAAACGTAAACCGTGATCGTTGCGAGGACCCACGTGCGACGAGATCGGTGACAATAGCAGAACACAGGAGATGACGATGTTTTTTGATCAGAAGCGCAAGCGCTCTGACGAGAGCTACAAGGCTTTCCCCCTTTGTGCCGCCGCTGCGGGTGTAGTGCTCGGTCTCGCGATCGGCGCGGGATCGGCGGACGCCGAGCCGAACAACCACGTACTGCGTCAGATCACCAATCTGACGACTGGCGAGATCGAGACGCCGAAGATCCGTTCTCAGGACGGCGACAGCGTTTCGTTCATTTCGAACGGCGACGTGCTCGGAACCGGCACGCAGACCTCCCAGCGCCACCTGTACTACTGGGATGAGGCGACCGATACGATCACCCAGGTCACCAACGGCGAGAACTGTGAGGCCATCGAGCAGAGCCGTCCGATGGATACGACGTTCAGTGGCGGACGTCCGCAGATCATCGCGTTCATCTCGAACTGCGATCTCGATCCCGACGCCGGCCGCAGCAACAGCGACGGCAACTATGAGCTGTTCTTCTGGGCCGTCGATACCGGTACTTTCTACCAGATCACCGACACAGTGGCGCCGGTGGTCAACGCTATGCCGTTCGTCAGCGACAGCGGCCGCTGCATCGTGTTCAGCTCGACCGGTGACCTCGACAACAACGTCGCGAGCAACCCGAATTACGACGACAATCACCCGGGCCCCGGCTTCTCCAATCTGGATGGCAGCGAGGAGGTGTTCCTGCTCTCCACGCTGTCTGCAGAGGAAGACAGGCCCGCTCCGTTCCCGTACAACGGCACGTTCACCCAGCTCAGCAACGGCCCGGCGGGCACCAGGAGCCAGAACGCCGTGATCGGCGGCTACTGGTACGCACGACAGTGCCAGACCACGGTCTGGCAGTCGGACCACGACCAGCTCGGCACGGGAGCCCAGGGAACGCAGCTGTGGATCTACCACAAGCCTGCTTCCGAGGTGCGGCCCTTCGACTACCCGGGTGAGATGAACCCGATCGGCCTGAGCGGCAACTTCCCTGCGGGCAACTACACGCGACCGTTCATCTCGGCCGCCAGCCCGTTCGCCCGAGGACCGCACGTGGCCTTCGAGGCGCAAACCGACCTTTGGGCCAACGGCTCAGAGGGTGAGGAGAACGTCTACAATATGCGT
Source organism: Candidatus Nitrosopumilus sp. (assembly GCA_964225545.1). Classification (GTDB taxonomy): domain Bacteria; phylum Desulfobacterota; class Binatia; order UBA1149; family SPBQ01; genus SPBQ01. The sequence continues at coordinate 2,221 of CAXQPB010000002.1, forward strand.
ATCTTCCACCCGCGCCTGACGCAGTTCACCGACACGCAGCGTTACTCGCCGGGAGCACAGGTGCGACGGCCCAGCGTAAGCGATGGCGGCGGCGTTTTCAGCTACCACTCGACCGGTGAATTCGTCAGCCAGAAGCGCAATGCACGGATCGGTGGTTCGCCGCCCTTCAACGCGGACGGCAACAACGAGATCTTCCGGATCAAGGGAAGAAGCCGTATTTTCCAGCTCACGAATACCGAAAACTGCGACAACTCGGACGCGTCGCTTGACGACTCAGGGCGTCGCTTCGCGTGGCGATCGACCTGTGACCTCGTGCCGGGTGCTAACCCCAGCGGCGCCGAGCAGGTCTTCGTATGGTCTCTCGAGAAGAACAACTCGGACTTCCTCGCGAATTGTGAGCAGGCGAACGGCTGCTGCAGCTACTCGCGCAGTGACCCCAGCAGCTGTTACGAGCCGGTCTTCGGGTCCAAGCCGAAACCGCCGCGTCCGAACTGCGAGGCGCGTTCGACGCCGACGAAAGACCGCTGCGCGCGAACGCAGTAACGCCTCGTCGGTGATAACGTAATTTCCTGTGGACGACCGCCGGTGCCCCTCCGGGCCCGGCGGTCGTTTTCGTTGTTCCCGGGGACTCCCAGTTCACCCCGCCGCGGGCTACAATGAGCAACGCTCCCCGGACTGCCCGTGCTCTTCAACTCCGTACACTTCGCGATCTTTTTCCCATTGGTGGTGGCGCTGTACTTCGCGCTCCCGCCGGCAAGGCGCTGGGCACTGCTCCTGGCAGCCAGTTACTACTTCTACATGGCGTGGGAGCCGTCCTACGTCGTACTTCTGCTTGCGGCGACCGCGATCAACTACTGGGCCGGCATCCGGATGTCGGCGGCGGCAACCGACAAGGCGCGGCGGATTTATCTGTTTCTCGGGGTGTCGACCAGCCTCGGGATTCTGTTCTTCTACAAGTATTTCAACCTGTTCAACGACACTCTGCGCGACATCTTCGCCTCGGTGAACGTCTTCTACGGAGTCCCCGACCTCGACGTACTGCTTCCGGTCGGAATCTCTTTCTACACCTTCCAGACCCTGAGCTATACGATCGATGTATATCGCGGGGAGAAGGAACCGGAGCGGCACTTCGGCATCTTCGCCCTTTACGTATCCTTTTTCCCGCAGCTGGTCGCAGGTCCGATCGAGCGCTCCACCAGGCTGCTGCCCCAGTTCTACGAGACGCACGAGTTTGACTACGGCCGAGCCACCAGCGGTCTGAAGCTGATGGCGTGGGGCTTCTTCAAGAAGCTGGTTATCGCCGATCGCCTCGCGATCTACGTCAACGAGGTTTACGCAGCCCCGCAGGAGTTCACAGGCCCCGTTCTGGCGATCGCGACGGTCTTCTTCGCGTATCAGATCTACTGCGACTTCTCCGGATACTCCGATATCGCGATCGGTGCATCGCGGATCATGGGCTACGACCTCATGATCAATTTCAACCACCCGTACGTAGCGGCGTCGATCCGAGACTTCTGGCATCGTTGGCACATCAGTCTCTCGACATGGTTCCGGGACTATCTGTACATCCCGCTCGGCGGCAACCGCGTCGGCAAGTGGCACTGGTACTACAACCTGTTCATCACCTTCGTGATCAGTGGAATGTGGCATGGTGCGAACTGGACGTTCGTAGCCTGGGGTGCCTTGCACGGTTTCTACCAGGTCTTCGCGATCTGGACGGAGCATCTGCGCAAACAGGTCAATGACGCAACGGGGTTGAGCTCGTTTCCGCGACTTCACGGCGCGGTGCGTATCGCTACGACATTCTGTCTGGTGATCTTCGCGTGGATCTTCTTCCGCGCCGAGACCATTCAGGATGCAATCTACGTAGCGACGCACCTGACCACCGGCTTCGCCGAGACGACCGATATTTATCTTGGACTCGGGGCGTACGAGTTCCGGATAGGAGTTCTGGCGATCTTGTTTCTCGAAGGCGTCCACTGGATGCAGCGGCGCGGCAATCTCATTTCGACTCTCTCGGAACGCCCACTGCTGATCCGATGGGCGCTGTATTACGGCTGTATCGCGACGATCCTAATCTTCGGTGAGTTCGGCGGACAGGCGTTCGTGTATTTCCAGTTCTGAGCCGTGAAGAAGTTGATCTTCAAAATGTCGGTGATGGTCGCGATGCTCGCAGCAACGGCGGCGTTCGTCGTGATCGTCGTCCCGCCTGACCGGGGCGACTACCTCGCCGTGATTACGGACAAGATGGAGATGATCGAGTCGGCACAGGGCCCGAAAATCGTCTTCGTGGGCGGTTCCAATCTGGCGTTTGGTCTGGACAGCGCGCGGGTAGAAGCGGAGACCGGTTACACCGCCGTCAACATGGGTATGGGCTTCAATATGGGGCTGCGCTTCATGCTCGACCTCGTTGAACCCAGAATTGGGGCCGACGACGTCGTTGTTCTGGTGCCCGAGTACAACCTTTTCTTCGGTCTGTTCGACGGGGATGAACGCCTCCTGGATGTGCTCGGACTGTACCCGGAGGGTTTCGCCTACGTGCGCTCGCCGCGCCAGTACTACAACCTCGCACGCAACCTGCCGCGGCACGTCAAGTTCAAGATGAATCGCTACCTGGCAACGCTCGGGCGCGAACCCGACCCGGACTGCATCTACTGCCCGCAGGCATTCAACCGCTACGGAGACGTCGAACGACACCTGGACCGTCCCGGCAAGGACGTCGCCTCCATGGACTTCCTGCGCAGACCGACCGGCGTCGACCACGACGCGATTCGGGAGATCAACGCGTTCGGTGCACGCATCGAGGCGGTTGGCGCCAAGGCATTCGTGCTCTTTCCCTGTATTCCCGAGCTCCACTACGAGCGGACCCGCACGCGGATCGAACAGCTCTATTCCGATCTGCGGGCGGAGTTGAAGATCCCGGTTCTTGCCGCGCCGGCCCGCTATGCGTTCCCGATCGAGTATTTCTACGACTGGGTCTATCACCTGAACCGGCGCGGCCGCGAAGTGAGGACCCAGCGTGTGCTTGCAGACCTCGGTCCGGTGATTCCCTCGCGCTACTCGCAAGGCGACCGCTGATTTCGATTCGGCAGGCCTCGCAGCGCGAAGCCGGCCCGCGCAACGGTCGAGACTGACTGGACTGACCCGGCAGCCTGAGGTCAGATGCTGTTTCTGCGTGCCGATCTACAGACTCATAGACGCGCCGATCTTTCCCGACCCGCGACTGGCGGGACCCGAAGGTCTGGTCGCAGTCGGAGGGGATCTTTCTCCGCAGCGGCTGCTTAACGCGTATGCGTCGGGCATTTTCCCCTGGTACTCCGAGGGCGACCCCATCCTGTGGTTCTCTCCCGACCCTCGCATGATTCTGGATACATCGAGCCTGAGGCTGTCGCGCAACCACAAGCGTGCGATGCGCCGCTTCCTCGGCGAAACCCACGGCGCTGACGAGACCGCCGGGGGGTACGAGGTCACGCTCGACCGTGATTTTGACGCTGTCATTCGTGCCTGCGCGCAGGCACCGCGCGCCGATCAGGCCGGCACATGGATCACCGGCGATATGATCGAAGCCTACAACCGACTCCACAGCTTCGGCTTCGCGCACTCCGCCGAGACCTGGCGGGATGGGCGACTGATCGGCGGAGTATACGGTGTCAGCGTGGGCGACTACTTCGCTGCCGAGTCGATGTTTCACCGCAGCGACGGTGCCTCGCTGATCGCACTCGTCGCGCTGATCCGACACCTGGCGCACGTCGGTGTGGGCCTGTTCGACTGCCAGATGCATAGTGACCACACCGAGCGCCTGGGCGCCCGTGAGATCCCCCGTGACCGGTTCCTGGACCGACTGTCAGTCGCGGTCAGCAGCGCGACCCGCATCGGATCCTGGCAATTCACACTTTCCCGGGAGTTGTTGCTGAGGGGGACGAACCCGTATCATAGCGGCTCCGGCGGCGCGTAGAACCGCCCGGCCGGCTGCGAGGAGAACGCGATGAAGACCGGACGCAACGATCCCTGTCCCTGCGAGAGCGGGAAAAAATACAAGCACTGCTGCGCGCGTGCACAAGCCCGGCAACAGGCAATGCGTGATTCGCTGGGCAAGGGGCTGTTCTGGACACTGATCCCCGTCGCGCTCATCGCGCTGGCGGTCGTATCCTTCTCTGCGCTGCGAGGCCCGACGGCTGGAGACGAGGTGCAGCGAGTCTGGTCGCCGGAGCACAACCACTGGCACCTGCTCGGCCCGGACGGAACCGAAGTCGAAGCAAAGCCGGGTCTGGTGTGGTCGGCGGAGCAGGGACGCTTTGTCGATGGATCGCTGCCGACGACGGGCGTGCGCAAGCATGTCACCAGTGACCTCGATCGCAGACTCGGTGAGCTGGAGAGCACCGCGACAGATCCCGGCACCGATCCCGAATCCTGATGGGTAAAGCGCCGCTGCTCCTTGTCCACGGCGGAGCCGGGCGGCGTTCGATGGAGGAAGACCGCAAGCGCTACCTCGATGCCGTCGCGGCGGCACTCGACGCAGGCGCCGGCGCACTCGCTGGAGGAGCCGACGCCGCCGTCATCGCCGCCGTCGAGTGCATGGAGCGTGACGAAAGCCTGAATGCGGGGCGGGGTTCGGTGCTCAACGCCGATGGCCGCGTGTCGCTCGATGCCGGCTTCATGGAAGGGCGGGAGCGTCGTTATGGTGCGGTTGCTTGCGTGGCTCGATGCACGACGCCGGTCGTCCTCGCTCACCGCCTTCATCGCGACGGTGATTTCGGTCGTTTCGTTGCCGGACCTGCCGCAGATCAGCTCGCCAGGCGCTGGGCGATCGCAGTCTGTGAACCGCAGGAACTGATTACCGAGCGAGCCCGCGAGCGCCACCTGAGAAAAATCGCCGGCGAAGCAGGAGACGACGGCGGTATCGGGAGCGATGACGGACCGATCGGCGATACTGTAGGCGCCGTCGCACTCGACTCCCACGGCCACCTTGCCGCAGCTGTCTCGACCGGGGGAACCGCCGGCAAGACGGCCGGCCGGGTCGGCGACACGCCGGTCGTCGGCGCCGGGTACTGGGCCGTCGATGGTATCGGAGCCTGTGTTACTACAGGCGTCGGAGAGGTACTGCTCCGCGAGGGCACGGCACGGCGGTGTGTCGAACTTCTCTCGGACAAGCGCTCGGCCGCGGGGGCCGCCCAAGCCGCGCTTGCAGAACTTCGGGATCATGATGCGGATGATCGTGGACAGGCCGGGCTGATCGTCGTGACCGCCACCGGCGACGCCGCGATCATGCATACCGCCGCGGAGATGGCGGCGGGCTGGGTTCGGGAAGGCCAGCGCGGCGTTGCCTCCCACCAATGGAAACACGGGAGCCAGCCCGTCTGAGCCATATGTTTTGATCACCGGTGCAGTCGCGCCGCGCGAGCGTTGAGCGCGAGGCTGCGGCGGGGTATCCCGGAATCGTGCCGCTCTCCGGGGCCGTTCCCGCTGCGTTAGGGCCGGTCGCAAAGCGCACCGGGCTGGCAGCGCTCGCTCTGATTCTGCAACACGCCGGCCCCGTCACGGCCGAGTCGCCGCCAGCGGTCGCCCCGGCCGGGTCTGTCGTGCTGCTGTGGTCTGAATCCGGCTGCGCCCCCGGTGTTTCGATCGCGAACGGCTCTTTTCTCATCTCGGCCAGCGGCTGCGATCGCGTCTGTCCACGTTCGGATTGCGACGGTGTGCGGGTGTACCTGCCGGGCAAGGACACCAGCGAGGGAATGCTCCGCCTTGCGGATTCGACGGTCCGCATCGAACGCCGGGTCGAAAGCCTGGATGCGGCGAGCCTGCGCATTGCATCGCCGGATCTGACGCAGATCCGGCCGACGGCGGTATCGGCGCCTGCACCGGGGCGGGTCGTGACCGTCTTCGGCTTTCCCGAATGCGATGCCCGAACAGAACATAGAGGCGTCGTGACCGAGGACGGGGTCCTCGAGATCCGCACCACCGTAGCGTCGAATCTGCTGCGCGGCGGCGAGATCGTGCTCGATGAGAACGGGGCTCTGCTCGGCATGATCGTAGCAGGGCCGTTGTCGTTGCCGGATCGCGTCTCACCCGGCGACGGCTTGCAGTTCGTCCAGCGGTTGCTCGGATCGCTTCCGTTTCAGTCACGCGCGACCCGTGCGACTGCGTTGCGAGCGGTCTTCGGCGGTGAGGAGACGAGCTCGCTGATCGCCGAGATCGCGCTGTGGAATCACGAGTACGTCGAGCATGTTGCGCACGGTACGCCTGCGCAACGGCTGGCAGCCGCGTTGCGTTTTCGAACCGGCGTGGCGCGAGTCGCGGCACGTTCGCGCGAGTTGGGCGGGACGGATCCGGTACACACGCTGCTCGCGGCCTCACAACGCCTCGGCGCCTCTTTCGTCGAGCAGGCTCGAGCGGGCCCTGGTGAACTGTCGAAGCAGGCCGAGCAGCTTGCACTGAGCTCGACTCTCGCGACGCGTGGCCTGCTTGCCGGATGGGGAGGACGCGCCGACCTCGATCGACTCCTCGCTGCGATCTCGAATTCGGACCGGGACGCGGATCGAAAAGCGGCGCTGAAAGAACTCCTTACCGACTTTCGGGAGACCAATCCTTTCGGCCCTGCCGGCCCGCTGGCGGCGCTGCTCGCGGCGCTCGCCGGGGCGGGTCTGTGGCTGATCGCGGTCTGGGCGGCCTCGCTCGGTTACGTCCTGCGCGCGGCGCCCGGCGGCCTGATGGCTCGCATCGTCACAACGCTCGTGGTGGGCCTTTGCGCATGGCCGCTGTCATTCCTCGTTTTCCTGGCACTGCCGGGCAATCGCCGCAGTCGCGAGCGCGACGGCGGCGGCCCGTTGTCGAGCGACGGCTGGACGCTGTGAAGCGCAGGATCTCCACCCCCTGGAACGCCTGAAGCCCCTGTATTCCGGGCAGGCAAGGCTTCCAGCCCGGCGAGGTTGAGCCTGCGCTGCGACTGGTCGTTTCAGCCGCTTCGGGGTAAAAAGGCCCGTGTCCGACGAGCAGGTCAGCACGGGTGCCGAGCCGTTTCCCATCGACGGAACACTCGATCTGCATACCTTCCGCCCCGAAGACATCGGCAGCCTGATCCCCGACTATCTCGAGTTGTGCAGGGAGCGCGGGATTGTCGAGGTACGAATCGTTCACGGCAAGGGCACCGGCGCGCTCCGACGCGGCGTGCACGCACTTCTCGACCGCCTCGATGGAGTAGAGTCTTACTCGCTGGCGCCACAGGGCAGGGGGGAGTGGGGCGCGACCGTTGTCGAGCTGCGCACAGAGCGGGCCCCCGCCGAAGCCGGCGCCTCGGAACGCGCTCGCCGCGCGTCACACCCGGGGAACGCTTCCGAGCAGCCCGCAGGCGATCGACGCCGGCCGCAAACCCCGAAGACTGACGAGGAGGGCAAAAGGTCCCGAGGCGGCCGTATTCGCGGGACACTGGCCTTCATCCACGTCGTGCTCAATACGCTGGTCTGGGGCATCCCGCTGATCCTGGTCGCGCTCATCAAGGCCGCGGTCCCTGTTCCACCGCTGCGCAGGGCCTGCTCTACGCTCGTAACGTGGATGGCTACCACCTGGGTTGCACTGAACGGATTGGCCGTGGACCACGTGATCGGCGCGCGGATTGAATCTGACGGGCTCGAAGACCTCGACGTCCACGCCTCGTGCCTGGTAACAGCGAACCACCAGTCATGGACAGACATCGTCATCCTCCAGCGCATTTTCCATCGCCGAATTCCGTTCCTGCGCTTCTTCATCAAGCAGGAGCTGATCTGGGTTCCGGTCCTCGGTCTGGCCTGGTGGGGTCTCGATTTTCCGTTCATGAAGCGTTACTCGGGCGAGTACCTGGCCCGTCACCCGGAAAAACGCGGCGCTGACATGGAAGAAACGCGGCGCGCCTGCGCACGTTTGAGCGACGTCGAACTCAGCATCACCAATTTCCTCGAGGGCACGCGCTTCACAGCCGGCAAGCACGAGCGGCAGGGCTCTCCGTACAAACACCTGCTGCAGCCACGTTCGGGGGGCGTGGGGTTCGCGTTGCACGCGCTTCCGGAAAAACTCGACCGGCTGGTCGACGCGACCATCGTCTACCATGGCTTCGAGCCGGGATACCGGCCGACGATCTGGGATTTTCTCTGCGGGCGCGCCAGACGCATCGAGGTCAAGGTCGCGCAATACGCAATCCCCCATCATCTGCGTGGGCGCGACTACTCGCAGGACGAGGACTACAGGCAGGCGCTCGGCCGGTGGTTGGCCGGAATCTGGGAGCAAAAAGACGCCTTTCTCGAGCTTCGGATGAACTCAGGCACCGGTGCGGATCACGACCTCACGGCCCGGGGCTGAGCGGTGGGCGCGTTGACGGCGTCGGAGACTTATCGCGTTCGCCGCGGACAAGCCGCAGACGCTGCCGCACTCGGTGACGTCGAGCGACGCGCGGCGTGCCGCTTTCGATCTCACGAAGTGCCGACTGAACTACTCGAGGCGACGACCGACGATGACGCGTTCATCGCGGGGGCGAAGGCTGGCTGCCTGTGGGTCGCTTGCAGCTCGGACGGCGAGACGGTGGGTTTCGCCCTCGCTTCCGTGGTCGACGGAGCGGGCCATGTCGAAGAAATCAGCGTGCTGCCGGCGCACGGCCGCCGAGGCATCGGCCGTATGTTGCTCGCAGAGGTTGAAAAATGGGCAATCGGCGCGCGGCTCGAGTCGATCTCGCTCTCGACCTTTCGCGACATCCCTTGGAATGCCCCGTTCTATTCGGCTTGCGGATATCGCGTGCTCAGCGCCGCCGAGCTTGGCCCCGGCCTGCGCGCAGTGCGTGAGCGGGAAGCGGCCTCGGGATTTCCCGTCGAGCGGAGGGTCTTCATGCAACGAACCGTCGGGGAGAGCGCGAGCGCCGAGCGTTGCCGGATTGTCGGCATCGTCAATATCACCGAGGACTCCTTTTCGGACGGGGGCCGCTATCTCGACAGCGCGTCCGCGCTCACCCACGCCCGCTCACTGCGGGCAGCCGGTGCCGACTTTGTCGAGCTCGGGCCGGCGTCGAGCCACCCGGACTCACAGCCGGTGGAGCAGAGCGCTGAAATCGAGCGGCTGAGCGCGCCATTGCAGACTCTGGTCGCGGAAGGTGTCGCAGTATCGGTCGACAGCAGCCGCGCAGCGACGCTGGTATGGGCAATGGAAGCCGGCGCTGCCGTTCTGAACGATATCACCGGTTTCGGTGACCCGGCGTTGCAGGACCGACTCGCTGACGGCACAGCCGATCTCGTCGTGATGCACTCGATCCAGCGCGGCGAGCGTGCAGACCGGCGTGCTGCGGACCCGCAGGCTGTCATCGACGGGATGTGGGCATTTTTCGATGCGCGGCTCACGGAACTCGAACGCGCCGGGGTTGCCCGTGAACGTCTGATCGTCGACCCGGGGATGGGGCTTTTCCTCGGATCCGACCCGACGACCAGCTTTCGTGTACTGGCAACGACGAAAGAGCTCGCGCGGCGTTACGGTTTACCGGTCATGATATCGGTGTCGCGCAAATCGTTTCTCGGTGCACCGACAGGCGCCGGCGTTTCAGAGCGCGGCGCGGTCACGCTGGCCGCGGAGCTGCACGCTGCAAGACAGGGTGCAGCGTATATCCGTACTCACGATGTCCGCGCCCTCGCCGACGGACTTGCAATCGAGTCTGCGCTCGCCGCGGCTTCGGTTGACTTAGAATAGAACACGTTTCACTGTCCTGCCGCTCGCGGTTACCGCCCCGAAAAACCTCGCAGGGCGCCGCGTCATCGAGGAAAATATGGCTGACAGTAACTCCCCGCGCGACGGCACGCTGACCGCGCCGCACGTGCTCGAATTCAATTACACGCGGACCGTCGGCCCGGTGACCGGCCGCTTCCTGACCGG
>CAXQPB010000003.1:0-11389 GCA_964225545.1 Candidatus Nitrosopumilus sp.
GTCGATCACGCCGCGCTCGATGCTCGCGAAGCGGCTGCCGCTGCCCAGTGCGCGCAGAACGCTGCCGGAACTCTCACCGAAGAACCCGACGACCGCGTCCGCTCCGATCAGATAGAGCAGGCCGCAGACAACGGTCGTCACCATGAGGGCAACGATCTGGTTGTCCGTGCGCGCGCTCACGCACAGCCCGATCGCCATGTACGCGGCGGCGAGCAGCAGCGCGCCGAGGTAGCCTCCGAGCACCGGGCCCCAGTCGATGTCTCCGAGCATCGCTACCGTAATCGGCAGCGGCAGTGTGAGCGCCAGCGCCAGCGCGACCAGCGCCATGCCTGCGGCGAACTTCCCGAGTACGAGGTCGCGCGTGTGCAGCGGCAGCGTGAGCAGAATCTCGAGCGTGCCGATCTTGTCCTCCTCGCTCCACGCGCGCATCGTCACGGCAGCGGTCAGAAAGACGAGCAGGAGCGGAAGCCAGATGAAAAGAGGCCGGACGTCAGCGATGTTGCGGGCGAAGAAGCGTGAGTAGGTGAAGAAGATGAACAGCGTGGCGAGAAGGAAGACCCCGAGGAACATCACCGCTACCGGGGACAGGAAATAACTCCTGAGCTCCTTGCGGGCGATCGTGATGACCGTGCTCATCTCGAAACTCCGCCGGACACGGCAGCCGCCGATTCAGCCGCCGACCGGCGCGCGATATGGTCGCTCATCAGATCGCGAAATACCTGTTCGAGGTTCTGGGTCTCCGCTGTGACCGAAGCGACGCTCCAGCCGGCCTGCGCGGCGGCGGCAATCACAGCGGCGCTGAGCGGTTCTGCCGAGGATTCCGACGACGCAGGAGAACATCGGACCGTCCACAGTTCGTAGCCGTTGTTGCCTGCATCCGCTCCGGTCGGGAGCACGGCCTCCACCCCGGGGATCGACGCGAGCGTCGGCTCCACGCCTGTCGTTCCCGTTCGCAGCGAGACTCTCACACTGTTTGACGCGAGCAGATCGGTCAGCTTCGAGTCGGCAGCGAGGACGCCGTCGATGAGGATGACGGCGCGATCGCAGACCGCTTCGATCTCGGACAGGATGTGGGTCGACAGAATGACCGTGCTGTTTTCGGCGAGGCGGCGGATGAGGGCGCGAATCTCGACGATCTGTACCGGGTCGAGCCCGCTTGTGGGCTCATCGAGTACGAGTACGTCCGGCTTGTGGACGATCGCCTGCGCGAGTCCGACGCGCTGGCGGTAGCCCTTCGACAGTGTGGAGATCGGCCGCAGCAGCCAGGCCTCGAGACCTGTGGCGCGTACGGCATCGAGTACGGCCGTTTCCTGTTGGTCGCCCGGCACGCCGCGCAGCTCGGCCATCATCAGCAGGTACTCCTGAACCAGCATCTCGGGGTACAGCGGCGAACTCTCGGGCATGTAGCCGATCAGGCGCTGAACGCCGATGCGGTCGGAAATGACGTCGAGCCCGCCGACAGTCACCGACCCCTCACCGGGTTCGAGGTAGCCGGTGATGATCTTCATTACCGTGCTCTTGCCGGCGCCGTTGTGGCCGAGCAGGCCGACGATCTCGCCGCGGTTCACCTCGAAGCTCACGCCTTTGACGGCGTGAGTCCGGCCGTAACGCTTGTGGAGGTCGGTTACTCGGATCATGGGCTGGGATCTCCGGAAGTTGCGGGCGCGGGCGGCGGGCCCGGCGCGGGACCGGCCGCAGCTGCGACGCGACGCGATAGAAAGGCGGTCGTTTCGGGCCGGTCGGCACTCCGGGGTCGATAAAAACTGTCAGACGGATCGAACATTCGCGGCGATCGCCCACCGACGCTTCGCGCGCGCAGCCCTCTGGCAATCGCCGAGGTTTTTAATACGCTCGGGCTCCGTGTCAACCACGCTCGCTCGCACCTTTGCCGCATTGCTTCTGGTTTCGACGTCCCTTGTTGCGGGATGTTCGATCCTGCGTGAGCGTGGAGCGACACCGCACGGCGAGGCACCGTTCGTCGTCTCGGTCGAGTCGGTCGCGGCTTTGCCTGAGCTGACCACCAATGCACGCGGTTCAGGGCGAGACGCGGGCAGCACGGGCCGTGTCGGCGAGAATGTTGTCTGGTTGTTCGGTGATACCTTCATCGGGGATGAGGAGCTGATCTGTGCGACCGCGGCCTGGTCGACCACGCAGCAGCCCGGCGCTCTCTTCGAGGAGGTCGATGAGACAGGCCGCCCCCGGCAGCTCTACCCGTTCTCGCCGGAGGAGGCGGCCTTCAACGTCTCGCATGAAACACCGCCGGCCTGCTGCCGGCAGCACTCGGGCTGCGCGGCGCGCAAACCGTATTGCCGATGCCCCGTCGGCACGGACTGCGCGATGCGTATCGCTCTGTGGCCGGGAGATATCGCCGTTCGCGAGGACGGCGTCGCCGTCAATGTTTATGAGCGCGTGCTGGCCGGAGTGGCGCCGTATGATTTCACTCATCTCGGAACCGGACTCGCGGTCATCGAAGAAGGGCGAACGGTCGCGCGCCGACTGCGGGGCGCGGACGGGCTGCCGCGGATGCTCTTCGATCGTGACGAGCCGAACTTTCTGCATCTGGTCGTCGGTGAGCCGGATACAGATCCAGGCACGGAACGGCACGTCTATGCCTACGCCGCTGTGATGCGACGAGGCTGCAGCGTGGATGTGCTGGCAGCGCGCGCACCGCTGGCACGGATGGAGTATCGTGATGCGTGGCGGTTTCATGACGGCAGCGGATGGTCAGAAGATCTCGCACAGGCGCGGCCGATTCTTTCTCAGGTGCGGGCCGGTCTCGGGTCGGTCGCGTGGAGCGACTACCTCGGTGCGTACGTCAGCGGCATCAATGGAATCTGTACCGGGGGCAGCCGCTTTCTGGTGCGAACGGCGCCGCGCCCCGAGGGACCGTGGAGTGACCCCGCCGTTGTCGACCTCGCGCCGCTCGGCGCCGATGCGGAAGCGTACGCGGGCAGGTTGCACCCGGTGTTCGGTCGCGGGCGCGATCTGATGATCAGTTTCTATCAACCGAAGTTCGAGGGCGGTCGCGTTACAGGCCGGGTTCATCCGGCGCGGATCCGGTTTCGCTGAACGGCTGTGAGCGATTCAACGGATCGATTGCGTACGATCGTGCAGTCACGTCGCTGAATTTGAATTCGGCAGAGGAGAGAGTGGAGAGATGAGTGAGGAGAGCGGTCGGTTACGAATCGCCCAGCTGCGACCCGGTGAGGGCGCGGGCATCGCGCACCGTCGAAGCGGCCCGGTCGGCTTGATCGGAGTGACCCATTGCCCCGGTCGCAACCTGCGGGGACGCGAGGTCGACGGTTGGAATCGCGATCTTGACGACGACCTCGACGCGATTCGTGACTTCGGTAGCGCGGCGCTGGTCTCGCTGATGCAGGCCGACGAGATGGAGCGCTACGGAGTGCCGGTCGAGCGGGTCGACTCCGGAGTGCGTGAGCGAGGCATGAAGTGGTATCACCTGCCCATCGTCGACATGCAGGCACCGGATTCGCGTTTCGATTCGCAGTGGAAACAGGTCGGTGCGCAGCTGCGTGAGTTTCTCGATGCGGAGCGCAACGTGGTGGTGCATTGCCTCGGTGGCATGGGGCGCGCCGGAACCGTCGCGGCCCGCATACTGGTGGAGTACGGGGAGCAGCCGCAGATCGCGATCGAGCGCGTACGCGAGGTCCGTCCGGGGGCGATCCAGACGGCGGAGCAGGAGATGTACGTACTGCGATGTATGCTGTTCGCCGGCGGGGCAGGCGCGCTGCGCTGATTCCGGCGAAGAAGAGAACGTGACCAGGTCTGATCGATGCTGCCCGGTACGGAGCACGGCAATCGTGACCGCAGCGCTCGCTGCGGTCATGGGGTTTGCTCCGCCACTTCCGTGTCAGGCTTCGGGGGAGCTTCGGGTGAGCGAGTCCGGCGGCGAGGTCTCGAAGCGAAAGCCACGTAAGCAGGACGGAGAACGGGGAAGCCGAAAACAACGGAAGCAAGCGGGCAGGGGCCGTCGTCCGTCCGGCCTCTCCCGATCCGCGCTTCCCGTCGATGCGGCTGCCGAGTCGCGTCTGCGCTCCGAGTTCGGTCGCCGCTTTTCGGTGCGCCGCACCGAGCACTACACGATCGCGTACGACGCCGATCCGTTCGTCGTGGCATTTCATGCACGCCTGTTCGAAGCCGTTTATGACTCGTTCCGTGCGTTCTTCGAGGCCGGCGGCTTCAAGCTCCCGCCACTCGAACACCGGCTCGAGGCCGTCATGTTTTCCGAGCGCGAGAGTTTCAACGCGTATGCGCGCCGGCTGAGCCCCGGGCTCGCGGCCTCGGGCGGTTTCTACTCGATACGCACGGATCGCATCGTGTTGTTCGATTCGTTTACCGACGCATCCTACCGCAGGGCTCGTGCCAACCTCACTGCCGCTGAGCGCAATATTGCCGAGGTTCGCAATCAGCTCGCCACCCGCAAGCGCGGCGAGCAGGTCATCCTGAAGTACAGCGACGGCAGCAGCCTGACGCTCGGTCGAGCGAAGGCTCTGCGGCTGGTTCGGGACAAGGATCGCGAGCTGAGAGCGGGGCGCCGCGAGCTTGAGGCGCACTTCGCCGACCGCAATCTGACCACAACGATCCATGAGTGTGTGCACCAGCTGGCCTACAACCTTGGCGTGCAGTCACCGGCGGCAGACAATCCCAAGTGGCTCGGAGAGGGGCTGGCGACGTACTTCGAGACCATGGGGTACCGCGCTCAGGGAGACGGCGGCCGGATCAACCCGGCTCGCCTGGAGGCGTGGAGAGACGCGTCCGCGCGCGGAACGCTGATCCCGTTGGCTCGTTTGATCGGCGACGATGCGGTCTTCGATCTCACGGCCCTGTCCGCATCGACGGCCTACGGCCAGGCCTGGGCGCTGGTTCACTACCTGTTGGAGAAAAAGCCCGAGCCGTTTTTCGACTACCTGCGACGAACGGCGGCGAGCCGCAGATCGGGAGAAGGACAGAGCGCGGAGAGACTGCAGATCTTCAAGGCCGCGTTCGGAAAAGATTTGAGTGCGTTCGAACGCCGCTGGCAACGCTACATGGCGAGCCTGTAAGAGCGCAGGCCGTGCGGAGGGCCGATCCATGAATTGTTCTGATTGCGAGCCAGCCATGCGCCGGCGCACGCTCACGCCCGTGAAACCGTCGCGGCCTGTAGCGTGTCGCCGGACCGCGCGAGTCCACCCGGGGAAGGCGTCGAATGCGATGAGCGACATGAGTGCGATGAGTGCCGTGATCGCCGCGTTCTGTCTTCTCACGGTGCCACCGGCGATCCCGGCCGCGCACGGCGCCGAGTCCTCGGCCGACGAGCGTGCCCGGCACGAGCGTGTCGCAGCTGCGCTCGTCGAGGTTCACACTCACGCGGACGAGCCGGACCTTTACTCTCCGTGGCAGTCGCTCGGAATCGAGCGCTTCCAGGGCTCGGGTGTCGTGATCGAGGGCGGACGTATTCTCACGGCAGCCCATGTCGTCTCTCATCCGGTCGCGCTCACGGTCAAGCGTCAGGGGACTACGAAGCGTCAGCCTGCGCGCGTGACGTTTGTCGGCGCAGCCTGTGACCTCGCGATCGTCGAGGTTGACGATCCAACTTTTTTCGAGGGCGTCGAACCATTGAAGATCGGTGACCTGCCGCGGCTCGGCGACAGCGTTACCGCATATGGCTTTCCGCTTGGCGGCGACTCAATATCGGTTACGGCCGGTATCGTCTCCCGGATCGAGATCGGCGAGTACGGGTACTCCGGAGAGAATCTTCTGCAGGTCCAGGTCGATGCGGCGCTGAACTCGGGAAACTCCGGCGGACCGCTGGTCGCTGACGGGAGGATCGTGGGGATCGCCTCCGAAGTCCTGCATACTGCTGAGAACGTCGGCTACGTCGTCCCCGCCCCGGTGATCGAGCACTTTCTTCGTGATATCGAGGATGGACGGGTAGACGGCTTTCCGAATACCGGCATCGAAGGGCAGGCGATCGGCAATCGAGCGCTGCGCTCCTCCCTCGGGCTCAACGAGGAAACCGAGGGCACGCTTGTCGTCCGCGTCGACGAAGGCTCCACAGCATCGGGCGTGTTGCAGCCTGGCGATGTTCTGACCGCGATCGACGGCAACGTGATCGCGCGCGACCAGTCGATCGCGTTGGCGGGCATGGGGCGCATCGAAGCCGGTTATGCGATTCGCCGCCGACAAGTCGGCGAGGCGGTGACATTGTCTTTCATGCGGGCCGGGAAGCAGCTCGAGCGTGAGGTTCGGCTGCGCGTCACTCCCCGTCTTGTGCCGGATGCCGACAGTACGCCGCCGAGCTACCTGATATTCGGCGGGCTGGTGTTCCAGCCGCTGACTCGATCGTTCCTGGAGCTGTACGATGACCCGCCCAGCCATATGGTCGACCTGTACTTTCACAGGAACGCGCAGACGGCCGATCGCAGCGGAGTCATCATCCTCTCTCGAGTCCTGCCCTCAGCGGTCAACCGCGGTTACGAGGACTTCGAGGAAGAGATTATCGTCAATGTCGACGGTCGCGTACCACGCGATCTCGCGGATCTGACCCGGCGCCTCGACGGGGCAAAGGGTGAATTCGTCCAGCTGGAGACTCGCGAGGGACGACGCGTCGTGCTCGATCGTGAGCGTGCGGTCGCGGCGCTACCGCGATTACTCGAGCGCTTCGCGATCTCGTCGGATCGCTCACCGGATCTTCCGCGCAAGCCCTGACCCGAACGTGCGCATCGCAGCGGGGTTTCCGCGAGCTTCGACCCTGTGATAGGCACGCGGGTTCAATGCTTCGCCCCGTCTGGCTATTCAGTATGGACACCGAGCAGTTCCGGGCGCCCCCGCTTACGACAGGGGCGCTCAAGGCGCATTTCTGCGCGCGCGGTCGGAGTGCCGACGCGACAGAGATCGAGCTCGTTCACTTTCTCGAAGCCGGGCAGATCGAGCAATGGCTCGAGACTGACTGGCCGCAGCGCGTGCGCCCGCGGGCAACCGAGGCGGCGGAGCTTCGACCGGTCTTCGGTCTGAGCTGCTACACCTGGAACGTCGCCGAGTTCCTCGATATCGCGCGGCTGGTCCGGTCTGCGGTCCCTGAGGCGCTCATCGTGGCCGGAGGCCCTCACGTCCAGCGGGCGGCCGACTTCCTGTTCGACGAGGCGCTTGATGTGGTCTTTCTCGGAGAAGGCGAGGCGACCTTCACCGAATGGCTGGACTGCGCCGACCGGTCCGACTGGAAAGATGTCGCCGGTCTGGCGTTCCTCGAAGGCGGCGAGCTGATCACGACGCCGGAGCGTCCGCGCGAGACCGACCTTGATCGTCTGCCGACGGCCCTGGATGTTGTGCCGCTGCGCTCACCCGAAGGCGAGCCGCTGTACAAGCAGGTCGCATACGAGACCAGCCGCGGCTGTCCGTATCTCTGCGCGTTCTGTGAGTGGGGAACCGGTGCCATCGGCACCAGAATGTATCAGATGTCGCTGGAGCGAGTCGCGTCGGATCTCGAGCGCCTCGCCGCCGGCGGCATCGAAGATGTCTGGCTTTGTGATTCGAACTTCGGCGCTTTGCGGGAAGACGAGCCGAAAGCGTCAATGGTCGTGGAGCTGAAGCGCCGCACCGGTTTGCCTCGGACCTTCGCCACCAGCTGGTCGAAGAATCACAACAGCCGCGTGCAGCGCATCGTGAGAATGCTTCATGGCGAGGGGCTGCTGTCT
This sequence comes from Candidatus Nitrosopumilus sp., assembly GCA_964225545.1. Classification (GTDB taxonomy): domain Bacteria; phylum Desulfobacterota; class Binatia; order UBA1149; family SPBQ01; genus SPBQ01. The sequence continues at coordinate 7,695 of CAXQPB010000003.1, forward strand.
CATTACCATCTCGCGCTTCAGACGCTGACGCCGCTCGCGCTGGAGCTGAGCAATCGCAAGAACATGCGGGCGAACGATTACGAGCCGATCGTCAAGTCGCTCGCCGAGGACGGCATCCCGGTTGCAGCAGAACTGATCTGGGGTCTGCCCGGCGATACGCTCGCCGAGTTCGAACAAGGGCTTGATCATCTGATGAAGGTCTTTCCGAACATCAACATCTTCGGCTACACGCTGCTGCCCGGAACCGAGTTCTACGACCTGCGCGACGAATATCGGATCGAGTCGATCCCGGTGGCAGGCTACGGCAAAGCCAAGGGCGAGTATGTCGTGGGGTGTCACACCTTCCCGCGCGAGGAGGGCGAAGAGGGATACTTCCTCATCACGTCCTACATCACGCTGGCTCGCGGACAGTTGATGAACCTGACGGCGCGGTATCTGGCGCTGCTCGGCCGCGTTCCCGTCTCTGCACTGTTGCGGGCGGTACTGCATGCGCTCCATGAGGAGTTCGATGCGGTCACGGACCGTGTGACCGCTTACGAACGCAGGGCCGAGCACTACGTAGCCTTCGTCGCCGAGATTGACCGAACCTACGCGGTGATCGAGCGGGTAATCCGGGAGTGGCTGATTGCCCACGACGCGGTCGAGCTGACAGACCCGGTTCTCGACGTTCTGGCGATCGACCGCGCACTGTGCCCCCGAACGGGGCAGCCGTTCACTCTCGACTCGTCCTTCGATTTTGCGGCCCGCGGCGTGGCCAATGCGCTGGGACGTATGGATCTGCCGGCCGAGCGGGACCTGGCTCGCGGCCGCGGTTACCGGTTGCAGATCAGGCACCCTGCGCGGGTCGGAGAGGTCCTTCTTGACCCTGATGGCGCGGAATGGATGCGCGGCCGGATCCTCACGGCAGACGCCGAGGTGCAGGACATCCGAGCCTGACCGGCTGGACTCCGCTTTCAGAGTCGGCTCCGGTGCATCCGCGACCCACCCTTTCGAGGGGGTGCGGTTCGTAACGCTCGCTTAACCCTTTGCATCGCCCCCTTCAGAGGGACTAGCTTGGTCAGGTCAGCCGCCGAACCCGCTATTACGACTCGGTTTCGAATTCATCAAAGCGCACCGGGACGGCTTCGCTGATCGAGGAGGGACCCCTATGCGTCGGACTTCCGACTTTGCCAGCGTTCTTACGTTTTTTGTCGCGTCGGCCCTGCTGATGATTTCTTCACAGGCAGCGGCGCAGTACGTCGCAGAAGAGGTGACGATCGCCAACGCGGGCACTCATCTTTTCCAAGGCACCGACGCAGACGGTGGCATCGGCGACTGGTACCTGTCCAACGGCGTGGTCGAGGTGATCATCGACGCAGTCGGCACCCAGACGGTTCCCCCCGGAGTCACAGCACCCCCGCTTCAGAGCGAGATCGGTGTTACGGGAGGCAATCTCCTCGATCTGGGACTGGTGGGAGCGGACAATGATCAGCTCAGCCAGCTGTTCACGGTCGGCGGTCTGAGCACTTCGAACTTCATCACCTACGACACGATCGCCGGCGCAACGACGGCTTCCTCGGCGACGATTACCGTGACCGGCAACCTTCTCGGTTTCGAACCCGATGTCCCGGCCGCCAATCTCGAGGTCACTACTGTCTACGAGCTTGCGGACAGCAACAACTACCTGACGATGATCACGACGGTCACGAATACGCATCCGACCAACCTCGCCGGCGGTCTCGGGGGACTCCTTGATGTCTTCGCATACGTGACCCGAGCCATCATCCCGTTTTCACCAGGCAAATCTCTGGTCGGAAGCTATCCTCTCGGCTTCAGCCACCCGGCTCTTGATCTTGCGAGCCCGACTTCAGCACTCGAGCGGCCGATCTGGTCAGCCGCGCCGGGAAACAACGGTCCCGAAGACGGAGTGGTCGATCCTCCGAGCGGAGCGGTGGCCGGTGAGGTTGCCTACGGCTATCTCGGTGTTGAGCGGGAAATTGTCGGCGGGGCGAGTCCCGGGGTTACACCTGTGGACAGCCTGTTCGGTGTCAGCAACAACCTGATCAGCGCCGTCGGGAATTTCCCGTCGGGTGCTCTCGATCCCGGTGAGTCGTTGATTTACACCCGGCGGATTTATGTCGGCGACAAGAACGATGTTGCTTCGGTATCGAACGACATGTTCGCCGAACTCGGCACTCGTGTCGGCTTCGCGAATGGCACAATCTCGGGTGACATCGACGCCGTTGACAACCCCGACATCGTCGCAAGCGCTGTAGCCACGCGAACCTCGGGGCCCGCCATCGCGCAGTTCCCCGACGGAAGCCCTGCGACCCACTTCGTGACCGATTCAACCGGCGGTTTCGGCGGAATCGTACTGCCCGAGGGTACGTACGATATCACCTTCAAATCGCCGGAGCGGACCGATGTGACCGTGACCGGCGTCACCGTCGTCGCCTCGGCCGACACGCCGGTAACGATTTCACCGATGACCGGGCAGGGGTTCGCTGCGATTACAATCTTCGAGAAGGTGAAGGGAGTGGGTAAGGTGCCCGTCCCGGGCCGCGTAACCTTCGTCGGAATCGACGGAACTCCGAATCCGAACTTCAACGACTACATCGATGCAACGGTGTCAGGGGTCGGCACGGATCTCGATGAGAATACGTTCGCCGGCGGACTGGCGCAGCGAAACTACGCCTACGTCGAGAACGGCACCGGAACCGTCGCCCTGCGCCCGGGAGTTTACCAGGCCTACGGTTCTCATGGCCCGGAGTACACACTCAAGCTCAAGAAGGCGAAGATCGCCGAGGGCAAGACGAAGAAACTCAAGTTCGCGCTCAAGCGCGTGGTCAAAACGCCCGACGCGATCTCGGCGGACTTCCATATTCACTCGCTGCGCAGCTTCGATACCTCGCCGCCACTGAGTGACCGGGTGGTGACTTTTGCCGCAGAGCAGGTCGAGGTCATGGTTGCAACGGACCACGACTACCATACGGATTACTCGACGATCATCACCTCGCTTGGAATGGACGACCGGATCACCTCGATCGTCGGCAATGAAGTGACCGGCTCTGTGCCGAATCCGCCGGCGTGGCCGGATTCGATCGGCCATCTCAACGCCTGGCCTGTGCCCGTCGAGCCGGATGCCCGCCGCGATGGTTCGATCGAGGATGAGTTCGTCGCACCCAACCAGGTGATCAGCCGTCTGCGTGCTCAAGGCGTCCAGGTCATTCAGTACAATCATCCGCGCGCAGGTGTGTCCGGCATCACCTCGATCGGCTACTTCAACAACTTCGGCTATGACCCGGACGTCGTCATAACCGATGCTCCGAACAATGTTCTGCTCGATGACGATGTGCTCGGGCCGGGAATCTCGGGAGTCGCCAATCCGGACGGCTACAACAACCTGAGCTTCGACTGCATGGAGATCATGAACGAGGTGGGTATCCAGTCGTATCTGGAGATGCGCCGTGACTGGTTCTCATTCCTCAACCAGACCGACGGTGTGACGGTTCCGTTCATCGCGGGAACCAGCGTTTCGGACTCTCACCGTCTGACCCTGGAGACGGCCGGCTACGGCCGTACCTACGTTCTCGGCGTCGGCGATGATCCGGCTTCGCTGGATACCAGCGCGCTGAACACGAACGTCAAGGCCGGTAAGATGATCGGAACGACCGGTCCGTACATGACGGTGTCGGTGACGGATACAGCGTCGGCCA
>CAXQPB010000004.1:0-20435 GCA_964225545.1 Candidatus Nitrosopumilus sp.
TTGGTGCCCGATGTCGCGAATCCGTTGTCGGTACAGGAGCCCGCTCCGTCGCAGGTGTCCTGCACTGTGCACTCGGTTCCTGCATCGCCGCAGTTGGTGCCCGATGTCGCGAATCCGTTGTCGGTACACGAGCCGCTGCCGTCGCAGGTGTCCTGAACCTCGCACTCGCCGGCTACGCCGTTGCAGGTCGTGCCCGAGGTCTGGAATCCGTTGTCGACGCAGGTTCCCGCGCCGTCACAGGTATCCTGTACGATGCAGTCGGTCCCGGCATCGCCGCAGGACGATCCGGATGTTTCGTATCCGCAGGTCGCCGAGCAGCAGTCGCCGTCGGTGTTGTTGCCGTCGTCACAATCCTCCCCGACGTCGACCACGCCATCGCCGCACGTTCCGGTAGTGATCGCGAGCCGGTCGATTGCGTGATTGTCTGTAACACCGCCGGTGCGGGCGCCCCAGCCGAACTGCCATCCGGACTGCGGGTTCCAGCTGGGAATCTGCAGTGTCAGCGCCGCGATGGGGTTTGTGCCATCGGCCGTGTCGGTGATGAACATCAATCCATCAGGTCTTACGCCGACGGATACCTTGGTCCACTGACCCCGCAGTTGTCGTGGCCCGGATTCGTAGATCAGGGTACCTCCGTAGAAGACGCGGAGCCTGTCGTTGTTGTACGTCGGCCAGCTGACCGTCAGGCCGCTTCCAGCGCCGCTCTCGCCGAAGGAGGCCGCCGGGAGATCTCCGAAACTGAAGCTGAGGCCATCCGCGCCGCCGCCGAAGTCTATGAATTTCTCGAACTGCGCCATGAAGCTGTCGATCGCCACGCCCGTGTCCTGATCCGGCATGACGAACGATCCCTCCTGGCTGCTGCTGTTGTCGGTAAGCCGGCAGTAAAAATCATCCTGTCGGCCGTTGCCGTAGAATGTGCCGTCGGGTGTCGGAGAGGCGCTGCACTCCTCGAAATACGCGCTCGATGGAATCGTCGCGATCGTCAGATCCTCAACAGCATGCTCGTCGTCCAGCCCACCTGTTTGGGCGGAGAATACGAACTGCCGGCCTGCAAGGCCTGCCCATCCGGGGATCGTCGCCTGGAACGCGCTGCCGTTGTGGCGGACCCAGATGTCCCCGTTCGCGTGAACGACGATGTCCAGTGGTACGTAGCTGCCTGTCCGCAGTGTCGTTGACGGACCTACAGCAAAACTCGAGCCGTTGTAGAAGAGTTCAATCGCGTTGTGGGTGTCCCCGCCGTTGTCGTAGGTGTCCAAAGAAACCGCCAACCCGGTTCCAACGCCGTCCTGGTAGCCGGTGAGGGTTGCGGGGTCCCCGAAACTGACTGCCATTCCATCGGCGCCGCTGCCGCCTCCTATGAAAACCTTGGTCGAAAGCGTGAACGCGGTGACCGCTCGACCGGGGTCGAGGTCGGCGATCGTGAGCGCCCCGGACTGAGCTCCGGGCGGGACGGTCAGAGCGATATGGCCATCGGTCTGGAAGGCGCTGCCGGACAGAGTGGCCCTTGAATCGAGAGCCCCATCCCAGCGGTCCTGAAACATGCCCGCTTGTGCAGCCCCCGTGCCGAAAACGGTGGCGGCTGCAAACAAAAATGCTGCCGCAATTCCAATCCCCCGTGTGCGCGGTTGTGTTCGGAAATGGCGATATGCGTCAAACATGGCGGTCCCCTTCGCTTGAAAAAACACGACGTCCGGTCGCCTGTTTCTGAGCGGCAGTTTCAGGCGATGCTGTTAGTGGAATCTCTCTCGCAATTACGCGTGAATTTTCTTTCCATGCCGGGCACAGTCAGGCAAGTTGAAAATGCCTCTCAGCGAGAGGCTGCTGTCGTTAGAGGGGGAGCGATGCGGCTTTCGGCGAATCGAGGTTTTACTGTGGGCGAATTTCAAGCCGCAGGAGATCGGGGGGGTCTGACCCCCTCGTTCGGGGTCTTTGCCCGCACAGGGACCGTTCTTTTGCTCGTCTTTTCGTTCGTCGGGCCGAGTGCACAAGCGTACGCGCAGGTGGATCGCGGGATTGCGGCCAAGAAGCTGATCATCCTCGACCGAACCCCGACAGGGGGGGCGTCGAAAACGTCATTCCGGGCCAAAGACGACGGTCTCGCGATCGGAGCGGGCGAGGATGCCGGCCGGGTCGATGCCAGGTTCGAGATTCGCTACCCCGACTCCGCCGCGTTCGGTGCCTTCGTGATCCCTGGCGGCGAATACGATGGCACGGCCGGGTGGACTCCCTCACGCGACCGCGTTCGATATACCAACAAGAACGCGCCGGAGGGAGCGACTCAGGTCAAGACGCTCGGCATCACGACGAAAAAGACTCTGAAGTTCTCAGCGGCCGGCACCGGCGATGAGGCTCTCGACCTTGTCTCGGCAGGTGCTCCGGCCGGGCCTGTGACCGCGGTCATGACGCTGAACAACGACGGAGAGACACTGCATTACTGTTCCGAGTTCGAGTCCTGCATCCATCGGGAGTACGGCGGCGGCTCAGCCGCGAAACTGATCTGCACGAAGGGGCGTGCCGCAGATTGCCCGGACGATCTCCGCTTTCGTCGACTGACGAAAGCGCGGCGTCCCACCCGATTGTTCGTGATTCCGCTCGATGCGATGAACGCCGAGGAAAAGGTGATGATCGCTACACTGCAGGGGAACGTAGCCCGACTGTCGGAGGAACAGATCTGGATCGACCAGCAGGCGGGCGGCTATCCGATCTGGCTCAACGACCTCGCCACGAACTACGGCGTTACACTGACCAGCGTCACCGACCCGTGGACGCTCGTTGAGCATTTCAGCGGTCATGTGAACCGATACGTTCTGTATTCTCCGGGGAACGGCTCGGTCAACACTGCCACATCAATGGCCGGGGTCGAGCAGGCCGTCGCGGTCGGAACTTCGATCGAGGCCTCTGCGATCGCTCACGGGCTGTCGCTTGCCATGGATGTTCGCAGCCTCAACGAAGACTGGGTCCTCGCGAATCACGCGGATCGATTCAACCCGTACGTGGCAGTCGAGCAGCGCGAAAACTTCGAACACCAGTTACGGGATTATGCCGTCTTGTCGCGCGCGATGACTTTCTACGACGGCAACAGCGCTTTTCGCGATCAAATGATCGACTTTCTCGAGCCGGACGGGATGACGTACGGGTGGGGCGATGCGTCGATCGGCGAAGATGTCTTTGTCGGTGCCAGCTCGGACCGCGGCGTTTTTACGCTGGCAGCGGATCACGCGCACAACCTCGCGCCGCTCAGTGGAATTCCCACCAGGCAGCAGGCGCAGAGAACTCACGGAACGCCAAGTGCTGAGCCCGGTAAGCATTACACAACATTCCTTCTGACCGACGGCGACAACCTGCAGTGGACGCTCGGGACGTTCGCGACCGGTACGACCTGGTACGGCAGCCCGTTGCGCGGAAGTTTCGACATGGGCTACGCACTCCCGCCCGCGATGGCTGATCTCGCGCCCTCCGTGATTCAGTGGTACTACGACACTGCAGCGACCTCTCCGGGCCGTGATTTCTTCGTTGTCGGCCCCTCTGGCGGCGGGTATCTTTACCCGAGTCGCTATCCGTTCGATCAGCTCCAGACCCATGTCGAACGGCTCTGTGGCTGGATGGGGCTGGCCGACCTCAATATCGTGCAGATTCTCGATCAGCAGGCATTCGAAGCCGATGACCGTTGGGATCTGTACACCGGGTGCGAAGAAATCGACGGGCTGATCTATCTCGAGTACGCGGACTACTCCGGCGAGGCGGGCCGACTGCGGTGGTCGAACAATGAGCCTGTACTGGCTGCGCGCGCCAAGATCTGGAACGGCCTGCCGGGTTCCGATATCGCGACCGTTACGGATGTCCTGAACAACGCCGTGCGGGACGCGACCAGCTCGACCGGCTACAGCGTCGTGTCTCTGGCCGCGTGGAGCAATTCCCTGGCCGACGTGCAGACGGTGATCGACGGGCTGGACCCGGAAGTGGAGGTAGTAACACCGGGAGACCTGGTCTCCCTGATTACGCAGAACGTTCCGCACGACGCAGTAGTCCGTTTCGACTTTACCGGCGCCGATTATCAGACGGCATCGATGACGCTCACGGGCAACGCGCTGTGGGTCACGGACAACGACGCTTTGTTCCAACCGCTTCCGCAGCGGCTGCGGCTGACGAGCAACAACGGCGGTCAGAACGGAGCGGCATGGCTGAATCAGCCGGTCGATCCGGCGCAGAGCTGGAGCACGTCGTACCGGTTTCAGATCAGCTACCCCGTTGCCGGCGGCGCCGACGGCATCGGCTTCCACGTGCAGAGCGACGGCGAGGCGATCACTCCCGGCTTCAGTGGGCCCTTCTCGAATCCGTCGATGTCCGTGGTGGTCGATACATGGGACAACGGAGAGGGGACTTCGGAGTCCCTTCGTGTGATGGTCAATGGCGTGCAGGTTCTGTTCAACGATCTGACAGACTTCAACGCGGATCCGACACCGGGCAGCCTGCCCCACGTATTTCGCATGGAGCTTGAGTACGCCGGCAACGCCAAGCTGCTCCGAGTCCGGCTGATCGACGAGGGCGGCACCGCCGCTCTGGAGAACAGTGTCGCTGTTGATCTGAGCGCGTTCGGAGCTTCCTGGATGGGATTTTCCGCGAGCACCGGCGGCGCTGCTGAAAATCACGATATGCGGACCTGGTATCTTGCCGCCGCGCTGCCGTAATGCCGATGGAAATCCGAAGCGAAAGGCCGACAGGTAGGAGAATCAGCGGCGTAGCCGCGCGCGTGGCGTGTGCGGCTTTGCTGCTGTTCGTCGGCGCCGCAGCCGCGCAGGCCGCCGGGCCGGACGCGAACACCCGCTGTCGCCGGGACCTCGGCAAGGGCACGATCAAGCTGTCCGCCTCGCTCATGTCGGTTCAGGCTCGCTGTCTGAACGAGCAGATGAACGGCAGGCTGCTCGAGGTCGATTGCCTCTCGCCGCTGTCTCCGGATTTTCCCGGCGCGGGTACGGTAGCGAAGTCCGTAAGCGTCCTCAGTTCGCTGGCGAATCGTTCGTGCTCGGCGGCGGATCATCCCACGGTGAACGGGTACGGAACGTGTCCGTCCCCGTGTGAGAATCACAGCGTCGACACGTACGAGCAGGTGTCGGAGTGTCTGGCGTGTACGACGGCTGCACGGACATCCGCTGCGATCGAGTCGCTGTACGGCTCGCCGCCGAGCGACGCGTCTCGCGACGCGATACGCTGCCAACTCGCGATTGGCAAGGCCGCGCGAATCTACCTCGTAAAGCGAACGACCGCGCAACAGCGTTGTCAGTACTCGGAAGACTCCGAGGATTCGGGACTTCGCTGCAAGTTTCTCGACGAGCAGACTGATCCACGGGGCTATGCAATCGGCGGGCTGCGTAAGGCCGGCAAGCGTATTGCCAAGTGCAGCGCTCTGGCGCTGGCTGAGCTCGACACCTGTGCCGGAGACGCCGAGGCTCAGCAGGAGTGCGTCGCCAGGGCGATCGCCGACGCCGGTGACTCGATGTTCGACGATGTCTATCCCAGACCGACAATTCAGTGGGAAAGCCCGCCGCAGGGCGCGTTCACGACCGATGCGTCTGTCACCGCTCGCGGAAGGATCGTCGGGGCCCGTGGCGAGTCCTACAACCTTTACATCAACGGGGAAGAGGTGCCTCTCGACAGCGCGGGCGTATTCGTGACGCAAGTCGAGATTGATCCGTCGAAAATTTTTCAGCCGGTTCTTGCGGAGGTGCGGCAGTCCACCAACAACGTGCTGGCTGCGCGGAAACTGCGGACACTGGCGTACGGGCCCTCACACGGACTGGGGCAGCCATTGTCTCTGGTGATGGGGCTGCGCGTGAACGACAGCGGGCTCGACGCCCTGGAACCGACCTTCAACGAGCTGGTTGATATCGACCTCAGTACGCTCATCTCGCCCGGTACCGTAGTGATCAGCCAGTATGAGTACTTCTGTTTTCCGGGCTTCGATTGCGCGACCACGGACATCGTCATCAACCCCACCGACGGCAGTGGCGCGCCGCCGCCGTCAATTTCGGGATACCGGCTCAGTGTCGATTCATCGGGCGACGGTGTCGGTTATGTCTCTGCGCGGATCGATCTCGATAACCTGTTTGTCAGCGCACGCGCGGTCGAGCTCGACTGCGATATCAACGTTCAGACCTCCGGTGCAACGATTACCGGGAACTACGACCTGCTCCGCGATGCGAACTCGCCGACCCAGGTAGACGTGGTCCAGCTCGGCGGCGTGAATATCGCGTTCAACGGCTTCTCGAACAGCACGGACTGCGGAGACGGCTTCGGAGCGGGCCTGCTCGAGTCACTGATTGAGGCGTTCGCAGGCGATGTCGAGAGCCTGGTGGGGGATGGATTCCGAGATTACCTGAACTCACCGCAGCCCGGCGACGATGACCCGATTATCGCGTCGTCGATCGAAAGCGCGTTAGCGGACATCGATATCACGGGGCCCGTCGGGGCCGGGCTCGGGGTTGGGATCTCCGCGCCGATCGCCGATATCCCTATAGACTACGATGGCGTGACGCTCGCGACGGATCTCGCGACCGCCGCGAGTGTCGGCGGCGGAGGGGGCCAGTGTGACCCGCCCGAGGGGGCTCCGGATCTTGATGCCTCGCTGCTCGTTCCATCTGTGTTTCCGGCTTTCGGTCCAACAACCCCGGTGGCGGGAAGGGGCTATCATGTAGGCATCGGGCTGGCTGCGTCGGCGTTCAATCAACTGCTGGCCTCGCAGACCGAGTGCGGTCTGCTGGTCACCCGAATCGACCGCGCGGGTAATTTTGCGCTCACAACGGGCCTGTTGGGCGCGTTCTTCCCTGAACTTAACGACGTTTTTGATGAGGTCCGACCCGTTCACGTTGATATGCGTCCCGAGTTTTCGCCGGTCATGACGGGGGATCCCGGCCCTGATGGTGAGCTGGCGACGATGGTGATCGGTCATCTCGTACTGGACATCGAAGCTGAGGAGGAGACCGGAGATGTTCTCGTGCTTTCTGCGGTCGTCGGGGTCAAGGTCGGACTCGATCTGTCTTTCGATAATGATTTCGGGGTGCTCGGGTTCGATCTCGGTGAGATCGCTCCGAGCGATATCGACGTCGCCGTGGTCGACAATCCCTACGAGGTCAATGAGGCCGTAGTGAAGAGTCTTTTCGGCGCGCTGCTGCCGACTGCTCTTCCTACGGTGACGTCGTCGCTCGAGGCGTTTCCGCTGCCCGGGTTTACCGGGCAGGACCTGCTCGGTGTCGAGGTTTCGCGCATCGGAGACTTTCTGGGAATCTTCAGTGATCTCGTCCCGCAGGGGACGATACTCAACGACGATTATACGGGAGGCGAGTTCGGTGCCGCGGACATCGCGCTGGCCGGCAACGCCTTCTGGGCCGAAGACTCCGCGTCCATATTCCAGCCCTTCCCGCGGAGGCTGCGGCTGACCAACAACGGTGGCGGCCAGACCGGCGCCGCGTGGTGGACGGGCGCGCAGCTCGAAGCGTCCTCCGACTGGAGTACTACGTTCCGGGTCCAGATGACGTTTCAGAACAACGGCGGCGCGGACGGCATGGCGTTCCATCTCCAGTCTCAATCCACCGATGCCCTGCCGTGGATCAACGGCACGGGGCTCGATGGCAACCGCCTCTCGGTTGTTGTTGATACGTGGGACAACGGCGAGGGAACCGACGAATCGTTGCAGGTGTTCCTCAACGGCTCGCGAATTTATATCAACGACCTGAACGATTTCGGGCTCGACCCCGACCCCGGTTCGTCCATCCAGGTGTTCCGGGTCGAGATCGGCTACGACGCCCGAGCGGCGTCTTTACGCGTGGCGATGTTCGATGAAGGCGGAGGGGACTACGTTGACGATCGTGTTCCGGTATCGCTGAACGGCTTCGGTCCCTCCTGGGCCGGCTTTTCGGCAGCGACCGGCGGCGCGGGACAGAATCATGACGTGCGGACGTGGCAGTTGCGCGGCCGCGCGGCGATCGGTGACCTCGTCGAAAACGCGACGACCGTCGCCATGGATTTCCGGACCGGCGATTACCAGACTGCAGCGATCGATCTCCTCGGTGACGCACTCTGGTTCTCGGATCCCGATCCGTTCTATCAACCCTGGCCGCAGCGGCTTCGGTTGACCGGCAATGCGACGTTCCAGAACGGAGCGGCATGGTACAACGGCCATCGGATCGATGCTGCATCCACGTGGAGCACCGATTTCCGTTTCCAGATCACCTATCCGTATGCCGATGGTGCTGACGGAATCGGATTCCACGTGCAGTCCGAGGGACTCGATGTTCTCCCGAATTTCGAGGGAAGCGGAATCGACGGCCACCGCCTGTCGATCGTGATCGACACCTGGAATAACGGGTCGGAAGCGGCTGACGAGTCCCTTCGAGTGATTCTCGACGGCAATGTTGTCTACTCGCGAAACCTGCAGGACTTCGTCGAAGACCCGAACCCGGGATCCTCTCCCCGGGTATTCCGCCTGCGGGCCGAGTATATCGATCCGCGCAAGGAATTGAGGCTGGCATTGATGGACGAAGGCGGCAGTGATTATCTCGCCGAAACCATCAAGTTGAGTCTGGTCGAGTTCGGGCCGTCGTGGATCGGCTTCTCGGCCTCCACCGGCGGGTTCAGCGAGAATCACGACATCATCACGTGGTCCCACAGCGCGGTTGCTGTGCCCTGAGCAGCCGGCAGGCCTTCGGTCGGCGCGCCGCTCCAGGAGCTCGACCCCGAAAACAGTTGCGTCAAAGGCCGGGCATCGGGCTCTGCAGATCGATGATTGTCGGCCTATCGGCGCGGAAAAGCCGGGCTTCGGCGGATCGCCGCTCATCGCGTCGAGAAATGTCAGCGGCGGGCTGCGCCGAATGGTTGAGCGCGCAGTGCGGATATGAACGAACCAGCGGGAAATCAACGGGCGCAGAGCGTCCCGAAAGAACTCTGGAGGCACAGGAAGCACATGACAAAGACGCGGTTGGCTACGCATTCACTCATCGCGGCCGCACTGATTACCAGCGGATGCTCGGCGACGAGACCGGCGCCTCCGGCAAAGTGCGCGGCGATCGGCTCGATCGCTGGAGGCGCATCGGGAGCCGTCATCGGCGGTGTCTGGGAGAACGACGATAACGCAGAGCATGCCGTCGCGGGACTCGCGGCCGGTGTCGCCGCCGGAGCGCTGATCGGCTACGGCATCTGCGCGATGATGCCCGAAAAGCAGGTGATGGCGCAGACTGCGCCGCTGCCGGCTCCGGCGCCCGTCGTGACGAAAAAAATCGTGCTTCCCGGTGTGAGCTTCGCGTTGAACAAGGCTGTACTCTCGGACGAGGCCACGATGATCATTGATACCGAGGTGATCCCCGTTCTGCGCGAGGACACCGATCATACGGTGCGCGTCGAGGGCTTCACTGATTCGTCAGGCGCTGAGGCGTACAACCAGAAGCTGTCCGAGCGTCGAGCACAGACGGTTGAGGAGCATCTGGCGGCAGCCGGGATCGACCGTTCGAGGATCGAGGTTGTCGGCATGGGCGAGTCGCATCCGATCGCATCGAACGATACCCCCGAAGGCCGGGCGAAGAACCGACGCGTCGAGATCAAGGTGATCGACAACTGATGCGAGACGCTGCGGCCGCCCCTGCCGACGGTCGAACGGTAGGGGCGGCTGGCAGTCCCTCGAATCAGGGGCCGTTTGCCTTGTACTGACTCCATCCGCTCAGCGTCGGGCTGGAGAACACGGTCTCCCAGCATTGGGTCCTGCCGTCGCTGGCAATGAACTGAGCTGTAACGGGACTCTCCAGCATCAGGAACATCGAGAGATTGCTTCCCTTGCCGGCGACCTGGATGCCGGCCTTGCCGTTTATGCCTCGTCGCAACTTGATCACGGTGATGCCGTCGCTGCTCGCCGACTTGTCCTTGTAGAGAAAGCCTTTTGCTCCAGTCTCTTTCCAGCAGGCCGACCCATTGCATGTGCCCATCGCGCGGACCGTCGAATTGATGAACCGCGGCGACTGCGCCGCCGCGCCGTACATGCAGACGTAGTACTCGCTGTTTGGCGAGGACACAGGGTCGAGGAACTCCGACAATGAAGTCGCCAGGCCCTTTTTCCACTTCCACTTCAACTTGTCTTTCTCGCCGAAGGTCGTGGCGTGGCGCAGTGCAATGCTCGAGGCACCGGCTCCGCTCGGCAGCCACGCCGATCGGCAGCCGTTCATCGGTTGCGCCGGGCAGTTGCCGGGGTTGAGCGTGGTCGAGGTTGTCGATGTCGAGGTAGTCGACGAAGTGCTGGTCGTTGTCGCTGCAAACTCGCATGCGTAGACGTTGATGTCATCGACATACCAGCCGTCCCATCCGTTGCAGCCGTCCGCGCTGACCTCCCAGCGAAGGTGGATCGTGTCGCCCGGGTTGATGCCGAGTGCGCGCAGGTTGATCTGACTCTGGCCCCAGCTTCCGGAGACGGATCCGCCGTCGGCGCCGGTGAAGGCTGCCTCGCCGGCCCGCGGGTTGTCGTTGCCCTGACCTGATTCGTTCAGAGTGCTGTTGTAGGCGTTGAAGAGAAAAGCGTTCGACGGAATCAACGAGAAGTTCACGCCGTCGGTGCTGTAGCGGACGCTGCCGCCGTCCCATCGGTTCTCCATCGAGACCCAGTGATCGAAGTTCAGTCGAACCGCCGCGGGCGATGAGGGCGGGATATTGATCGGCGGGGACTGAAGGTAGATGACTCCATTGTCGAGGTCCGAGCCGCAGTTGCCGATCGCCGGGTCCGGGCCGTAAACGCCGGTGCCGGCGCGGCCGTGCGGGAGGCTTGCGTCGAGTGTCCAGTCTCGCGAATCCCATGTCGCGGGATTCGAGGGAACCTGCCCGACGGTCCATGAACCCAGCCCCGCTTCGAAGTCCTGCACGTGGATGGATGTCAGCGGTTGGCCGTTGCAGGACGCCGGAGTGTTCGGGTCGAGCAACGGGTCGAATACTCCCGGGCACGGGGCCGTGCGGAACTCGACCGCTGCGATCGCCTTCGCCAACTCCTGACAGTCCGCGAGCGTGAGGATCTCGCCCGAGGGACCTGCCGGGACATCGGTGACCGAGAGGCCCTGCAGGTCGATACCGATGAGATCCGCACAGGAAGCCTCCAGCGCGTCAGCATGGCCGTAGAAATCGGTCGTGCGCGTCTCGTAGACCGAGATCGCGCGCCAGTGGAGATGGGCGGCCTTCGTGAAACCCAGCGGGTTGATGGTCTGCCCGTTGTAGGGTCCCCCGTCGACGAGCAGCGCGTAGGCCTTGTTCGGAATTCCTGAATTGATATGGACGCCGCCGTTGTCGAAGGTGCTGCACACGTACTGGGAGTCGGTCACCTTGCCGGGGTCGTTCTTGCAGGTCGGATCCCACATGTCGCGGATCGCGCCGCCGAACGCAGTGGCATCCTCGCCCATCATCCAGCGATCCGAAGAGCCGCACCCGGTACGCGCAGACAGGTTCTCCCCATCATCCTCGTAGCCGTTGAGAAGGTCTACCGTTTCGCCCCAGATGTCCGAGTACGATTCGTTGATCGCACCTGCCTGCCACGCGTAGATCGCATCAGAAGTATAGTCCGTGTACGCGTGTCCCCACTCGTGCGTGATGATGTCGTCGGTCGCGGTTCCGTCACAGTAATTCGTCGTCTGGCCATTCCAGGTCGCGTTTGGGCAGTTGACCTGTGTCGAATTGTTTACGGTGCGCATCTGCGCGTCGTTGTTGTCGTATGAGACGAAGCCGAAGGCGTTCAGGAAGAAGTTATAGGAATGCCCGGATCCGATGATCTCGTTCTGTTGCCAGGAGTCGAGCGCTCCTGGAAAGAGGTCGCCTTCGGTCCAGATCACGTTGCTGAGATTCTCTTCCGAAAGCTGTCTCGAGAGCGCGTCGTGAATCCGGCCGTAGCTGGCGAGGACCACGCCGCTGTCCGCATCGATGAACACTTCCTCGCGCAGAGTCTGACCACGTGAAACATCGACGCGGTACGCGAGGCGGTTCTCTCCCGGGATTCCGAAAACGAGCCCCTCGCGTAAAATGACCAGCCCGAGGGAGTGGGTACGCAGCGCGGGCAGAACTGCCCCGCGCGATTTGGCGACCGCGACAGCAGCGCGTGTTTCCGCATCGCTCGGGCTGAGTTCGGGAACCACATCGATGTCGATGTGGGGCACAGTCAGCCCGGTCACGGCGCGAAGCCTCCCTGACGCGTCGGTGTGAACGCGCAGGTCCGCCGCGAAGACCGGGATGCCTCGATACTGCTGTCGGTAGAGCAGGTGGTCGGCACCGTAGGGATCGCGGTCGGTCCTCACGAGTACGAGCTCCTTCTCCGGAGCATCCAGGCCGAACAGTGCGGCGTTCGCCGAGAGGAACGCTGCTGCGCTCTGCGGGAGAGTGCTGCGCGTGTGTCTCCGCGCTTCATCAGAGCCGACCAGCAGCCAGCGTGGCGTTCCAACGGCGGTATTACTTCGCGCGATCGTGGTCTGCGCCGGGGTGGCAGACAGAGAGACGGGCGCCGAGTTGGCCTCTTGCGAACTCGCGACAAACGCGATCAGCGCGAGAGCGAAAAGGCGCACGCCACTGTCGAGCTCGATTTTCCGCTCCGTGCGTCGGGAAGTGAACATGGAACAACGCTTCTTTTTCCTCATATCCCGCAAACAGTAGCAGAATTCCGGCTCCTCACGGTAGCCGGAGATTTGAGCCGGTTCACTTTCCTTCAGCCGGTCAACGACGACCGGTAGTGGGGCCGCAGCAGTGGTGAGCCGCTCAAGCCGGTTTCAAGACGGCCCCTCGGGGGCTGGACATCTTTTCCGGAAGCACTTACTCCTCTGACGGCAAACTCCCCTGCCAGAGGGGCGCCACTGGCCCGATGGGTGAGGTGGCGTGTCGGTGAGGCAGGTCGGTGAGGTGGGGCAGGTGGGGCAGGTGGGCTCGCAGGCCAGGCCCAGACCGAGACAGAAAAAACAGGAGGAGCGTTCCTATGGGGGGGGCAGTCCTTGAGGCGTGTGCGCCATCGCGTGCACTCTATTTCCACACCGTCAAGCGCGCGCTGAGGATTGCCTTTGTTTCGGCTCTTATCATCGTCGCCTTCGGGCCGGCCGCTGATGCGGCCGGCGTTCTTACCATCAGCGAGATCAGCGCGCCGAACCTGATCGGCGACTCGAACGTCTCCAGTCAGGCAGGTGCCGGGCCCGATATGTTCTTCGTCGGCGCCCGGGCATGCAATGCCGGAACGACCGCGCTCGAGGACGTATACGTATACTTCGGCGACGGGACGACGCCGGGAATTTTTCCGCCAACGGTGATTGCGCCGGGAACGCGTGATTACGAGGGAACGTTCGCTCTCGAATCTCTCGATCCAACCTTCGCCGACGCCACGCGTTTCCTCGGAACACTCGCGGCCGGTCAATGCAGCACGGTCTACTGGCCCGTGAGGTACCAGGTCGTTGACGATAACAACAACGCGACCTGGGGCGCGTCCAATACCACTGAGGATGACCTCGCCTACCAGTTGCATGTCTGGGGTGATGCCTACGATCCGGCGACAACGGCTCCGGTCCAGGCCAGCGAGATACGAACAGTCACCGTCAGAAATGAAATCACGGCCGCGGCCAACAAGCTTTCACCGACAGGGAATCCCGCGGGTTATCAGGTCGTAAGTCCGAGCGGCGTACTGGGTGTGGGAAACCTCGTCTCTGTTTCCTACTTCAACGCCACGTTCGGGCAGGTCGGGCAGGGCTTTGATCTCGTGGACCCGCCCGGTTCGGATTATGATGCCTGGATCCAGCCCACGGGAGAATCTGCTCTCTTCGATCCCACACAGTTCCGCCTGGTGAGTGTGGAGGGAGTACTGCGCGGTGGTCAGTGTGGAGGGGGACGTCCGAACCCCACAATCACGTTCGTCGATCAGTGGTATTTCACGGATCTGGACGACTACGGCAACTGTGCGTGGGACGCCGACTACACCTACACGTTTCTGGTCATGTCGCCCAGCGGAAGCAGTGTTCTGGCGGCGTATCAGGAGGTCGCCTCTGGATCCGACAACGAGAAGTACAACAACGATTACTGCGGGGACGACGGCGGCGGCAACTGCATCACGCTGACCTCCGGGGCAGGAGGCAATCCACAGATTACTGCATCGGCGGACCCGCTGTGCGTGGAGACCGGCGACAGTGCTACCTTCAAGACAGATTACGCGGAGACCACGGGTCAGGCAGCCGGATACCCGCAAGCGGGAAGTCCGGTCGTCTTCGAGAACCCGATCCCGGCGGGTTTGGCCTATACGGCCGGATCCGCGGCCTGCAGCGCGAGCTGCACCGTTTACTTTTCGACCGACGGAGGAGTTTCGTACGGGGCGACGGAGCCGGCCACTGCTGCCAGCGTGTCGAATCTGCGCTTCTCTCTCAATGATCCAATCCCGGCCAACGGTACCGGTGATGTGTCTTACGCTGCAACGGTCATTACGAGTATTCCTGCCATAGTGACGAGCACCACCAGCGTTCGGCTGGGTCTCGGGCCTGTGTTCGACACGACTTCAGTCGATCTCGAAATCTCGAATGCTTGCGTCGAGTGCACTGTCGACGCTGACTGCGATGACACGATCTACTGTAATGGCGCCGAGCAGTGCGTGGCCGGACAGTGCGTGGCGGCGTCACCAGTCAACTGCGCCGACGGCGTCGATTGCACGGTAGACAGCTGCAACGAGGCGACCGACAGCTGCGACAATACGCCGAACAACGCGCTGTGCGATGACGGCGCGTACTGCAACGGGGTCGAGGTCTGCAATGCGGTCAGCGACTGCGTGGCGGGCACGCCGGTCGATTGCAGCGACGGCGTGAGCTGCACCGAAGATACCTGCAATGAGGCAACGGACAGCTGCGTCAGTACTCCCAACAACGCGAACTGCGACGACAGCGCATACTGCAACGGGGTCGAGACCTGTGATGCAACCCTCGACTGCCAGGCCGGCACGCCGGTCGTCTGCGATGACGGAGTCGATTGCACGGACGATACCTGCAACGAGGGTACGGACAGCTGCGACAGTGCTCCGAACAATGCGAATTGCGACGACGGTGCCTATTGCAACGGCGTCGAGACCTGTGATGCGACGCTCGGCTGTCAGGCCGGGGCCGGAGTTGATTGCGCCGACGGCGTCGATTGCACGGTAGACAGCTGCAACGAGGGGACAGACAGTTGCGACAATACGCCGAACAATGCGCTGTGCGACGACGGTGCGTACTGCAACGGGGTCGAGGTCTGCAACGCGATCAGCGACTGCGTGGCAGGCACGCCGGTCGATTGCAGCGACGGCGTGAGCTGCACCGACGATACGTGCAATGAGTCAACAGACGGTTGCGACAATACGCCGAATAACACGCTGTGCGACGATGGTACGTACTGCAACGGTGTTGAGGCCTGTGACGCGACCCTCGACTGCCAGGCCGGCACGCCGGTCGACTGCAGCGACGGTGTCTCGTGCACGGCGGACAGCTGCAACGAGGGTGCGGAGAGCTGCGACAATACGCCGAACAACGCGCTGTGCGGCGACGGTGAGGAGTGTACCGATGACGTCTGCGACGCGATCGCCGGCTGCCAGTATACGAACAACTCAGCTTCGTGCGACGATGGGGACGCGTGCACGCAGGGCGATACCTGTGTGGCCGGCACCTGTACGCCAGGGACGACACCGGTCGATTGTGACGACAACGATGTCTGCACCACGGATACGTGCGACGGTGCAGGAGGATGTCTGAACACACCCGGTGCACTCAGCTGCAACGATGCAAATGAATGCACGGACGACACCTGCGATGCGATCGCGGGCTGCCAGTATGTGAACAACACTGCGCCGTGCGATGACGGCGACAACTGTACGACGCTGGACGCCTGCGTTGCAGGCAGCTGTGCATCCGTCCCCGTTGATTGCTCGGCGTTGGACGATTTCTGTTCGGTCGGAACGTGCAACCCGGCGACAGGAGTCTGCCTCAAGGAAACGTTGGATCCCGAGGTGGTCTGCAGCGACTCCAACGACTGCACGCTGGATATCTGTGATCCCGTCGCCGGTTGTTCGCACCAGGAGGCCTGTGCCACCGCAACCGACCTTGCCATGTCCTGCTACGATGGGGTCGATCCGGTGCGCGCGAATCAGGCGTATGCATACTACGCAGAGATCGTGAACAACGGTCCTGAGCCGGCAGCGGAGGTGGTCGCCGAAATCTACCCGAATCCGACGCTGGAGATTCTGAAGATTCCCTCCGAGTGCACGCAGGCGCCCGCGGGCCAGGGGACGGTCATCACTTGCGATGCCGGAATTCTCGCGGTCGGCGAGACCCGCTTGTTCGAGATTCGCGTAAGGCCCACGCCGTTGACTCCGACCAGCGGCAGCGGCACCACCGGCTCATGTAGTTCGGAGGGTGACGTCTGCGTGGACTGCGTCTCGACAACGATATCCACGGATATTGATCCATCCAACGACGAATCTAGGGAGCCGAGCGATATCGTAATAGAAACGGAAGTCGTGGAACCCGATTGCGGCAATGGCACAGTAGATGCAGGGGAGGAGTGTGACCCGGGTTCGGTCGGTGAAATATGTTCCAATGGCTTCGACGATGACGATGACGGCCTCGTCGACTGGTCCGATCCGGATTGTGTATGCCCGTCGACCTACTGCTCCGCGAAATGCCAACTCGTCGATTCACCGCAGAGAATCTACAAGGATCCCCAGCGGTTGAAGTTCCGGGATGAGCCCCGAAGCGACACGTACATGATGCATTTTTCGATCCTTACCGCGGACCCACTTGATCCGAGCCTCGGGGTATCCGTGCAGGTGAGCGATACGCTCGGCCCGGTGGTCACGCTGGCGCTCGGAGACTCGGAGATGTCCCCCTCCGCCCACGGTGGCTGGCGCCTGGAGGGCGTGAAAAGCGCGAGCGGCGAAGCTCGCTTCCGGATCACGAAGCCGAGGATGATCGGCGCGCAGTATCGCTACGGTGTCTACGCGCGGAATAGAGGCAAGTATCGACTGCCCGTGAGCAATAACCTCGAAACGGTGTTGACCGTTGGCGAACAGTCCTTCCGCATCTATGAGTCGTGGAAGCCGAAGTTCCGTCCCAACGGGAGAAGCCTGAAGAGTTTGTTCCTTTTGGACAAGGATATTGAAAATTCGGATCCGTGCGAGGCTGCGCCGGGCGCGGGGCCGTAGGCAGTACGTGTCGTACGGACTGATGCGCCGGTAGTCTACGGAAGATTCCAGATCACCGACTCGGAGAAAACCGTCTCCTCGACGAGCGCCTGCAGGTATGGTGCGTCGTCTTCGTGGCGCCGCCGATAAGGCAGGCCTACAGGACTGTTGTTGGTCATCACCGAGTAAAGAACCAGCGCGGCAAGGTAGGTCCCGGTCTTGTTCAGGTGATGGCCGTCGGGCTTCCAGAAGTCGAGGCCTGCGCCTTCCTCCAGAGCCGAGCGAATGGCCCAACCGACCGGCGCGACCGTAGCGTCGAGCTCATGAGCGATGGGAACGTATCCCACAGAGCCGCCAACCTCTCCGCGTAACGAATTGAAATCCGAGGGGGGGGCACCGCGGTCCCGCCACGTCATCATGAAGCCTGTGCGCGCACCGGTCGGCGCGATCAGGGCGTCAAGAGTCCGCGCGTCAGGATAACGAGAGTCGTCGATTCCGTTGCTTTGTTCCTGAAGAAAGACGTCTGTCCACGAAGCCCTGGCGATATACTTCGGGGTTGACCGCGACGCCGCATGCTTCCCGAGCGTCCATCCCGGCCGTGCCCGAGTCTTGACCGTCGCGGTCGAACCATCAGCCTCGAGCGCATCACGCAACGGCCTCTTGATGCCTTTTGAGAAACTGTTCCCGACGAGCAGCACCCGGTAGTCATCGGCGGATGCCGGTGCGGGGCCTCCCATCGTGAGCGCGGCCGCGAAGATGGCAAAAACTTGAGCCTGTCGCCTCAGTTTGGTGGGCGGGTTTACGGGGCGAGGACGCACTGCAGCAGTATGGCCGCGAAATACGCCGTCTTTCAATAATGCTTCCTCGGAGGCGGCGGATACAGACTGGTCTCACTGGATGGAGGGGGCTGGGGAGTAGTCGATCAACAATTTTTCAGTCGTTCTTCGGGGTGAGTGATAAGGCCCATCGGGGGCCGCCTGTCGTCAGCGACGTAAATTCTCACACAGCAGTGCAAATCTGCCCTTGCCGTGAAATGTCAGCTTTATATAAAAGTAGCGCGGTCCGTGGGGGGGACGCGATTGCTTAATCCCCGATAAGTTCAGAGGGCACGTCGTGCCGTTTTTTCATGCTGGGCCGAACAACAGTTGACTCCGGAGAATTCCATGCAGCTGCCTAACTTACGAAACACCACGAGTACGCGAGTAGCGTTATTCGCGTTCGTGGCTTTTATCGCCTGCAACGCAGGACCCGCAGCCGCGGCTACCCTCACCATTGTGAACCTCGATCCCGCTGGCGTGGGGCTGAATGATACGACACCCGCGACCCCGGTTGGCGGGAACACGGGGACCACAAAGGGCGAGCAGGCGCAGATTGTATTCAACCGTGCAGCCGAAATCTGGGGAGGCATCCTCGACAGTCCGGTTGAGATTCGGGTTGGTTCGAGCTTCGCCGCGCTGAGTTGCACTGCAAGCTCGGGAACGCTCGGTTCGGCAGGGCCGAATACAGCGCACCGAGACTTCGCCAACGCACCACGAGCTGCAACCTGGTACTCCCAGGCCCTGGCGAATTCGCTGGCCGGCACCGACCTCGCTCCAACCAGCGATGACATCAACATGCAATTCAATGGGGACCTCGGAACCACGGGGTGTCTGGAGACGCTCTCCTGGTACATGGGGTTGGACAGCGCCGCGCCGTCGAACTCGATCAGCCTGCTTGCGGTCGCCTTGCACGAGCAGGGCCACGGGCTCGGCTTTCTGAGCTTTGTAGGACTATCAAACGGTGCAGAGTTCAACGGATTGCCGGATACCTACAGCCATAACCTCGAAGACCACTCCACGGGTTTGCTCTACCCTCAAATGACCGATGCACAGCGTGTTACGGCCAGTACGGATACCGGCGACCTCCACTGGATCGGGGCAAGCGTCGTAGGGGCCAGCGGAATCCTCTCGGCGGGAGTCGATCCCAACGGCCACGTCGAGATGTACGCGCCCAACCCCGTTCAAGGCGGATCGTCGGTTTCACATTTCAGCAACGCTCTGACGCCGAACGAACTCATGGAGCCGTCGTATACGGGCCCCGAACTCGACCCGAGGCTGGCAGTTGATCTCCTCGTCGACACCGGCTGGAGGCTTTTCGACAGCACCTGCGGCAATGGCGTGATTGACGCCGGCGAGCAATGTGACGACGCCAATACGATCTCCGGCGACTGTTGCTCTGCGAGTTGTCAGCTCGAAGCCGCCGGTTCGACGTGTACGGATGACGGCGATGCCTGCACGGCAGACACCTGCGACGGGTCAGGCGTCTGCACGCACAACGCCGTTCCGAATGGAACCGCCTGTGACGACGGAGTCGCCTGCACGACCGGTGAGACCTGCCAGGCTGGCGTTTGCACGTCCGGTGCACCTCCTTGCGACGACGGCGAGTCATGCACAGCCGATACCTGCGAGGTGTCCGACTGCTTCTCGACAGGGCACGGAGCCGGCTGCAACGACCCGGTCTGTGAAGCGACGATCTGCGCCGCCGATCCGTACTGCTGCAATACGGACTGGGACAACCTGTGTGTGAACGGGGGCGGAGGGAGCAACGGAGCCGTCAACGAATGCGCAGGCCGGGAAAGCTTCTGCGCGAACAGCGAGTCTCCGGACGGCACCCCGTGCGACGACGGTGATCCGGCGACCGGCGGGGACGTCTGCACCGCCGGTGTGTGCGCGGGTACGCCCGATCTTTGTGCCGGCGTGACCTGCACGGCGCTCGACCAGTGCCACGCGGTCGGCACCTGCGATCCGGCAACCGGACTCTGTTCGGACCCGACGCTGCCGGATGGAACCGGTTGCGACGACGGGGATGCGTGCACGAACGGCGACGTCTGCACGGCGGGCGTATGCAGCGGCGCACCCGTCGACTGCACGGGCCTGGACGGGCAGTGCACGACGGGCGTATGCAACGCAGCGACGGGGAACTGCGAATCCCAGGCTGCCAACGAAGGCGGCGGCTGCGACGACGGGTTGTTCTGCAACACCGGCGAGACCTGCACTGCGGGAGTCTGTAACGGTGGCGGGCCGACCGACTGCTCGGCTTCGGGCGACCAGTGCAGCGACGGCGTGTGCAACGCGGCGACCGCCACGTGCGACTCCCCGCCCGCCAACGAAGGCGGCGTCTGCGACGACGGGCTGTTCTGTAACACCGGCGAGACCTGCACTGCGGGAGCCTGTAACGGTGGCGGACCGGTCGATTGCTCAGGCTCGGGCGACCAGTGCAACGA
>CAXQPB010000005.1:0-53335 GCA_964225545.1 Candidatus Nitrosopumilus sp.
CGGCATCAATCCAGTGAATCAATTGTTCCCGATCAGTCGTGACCGCCCGGACGTGGCCCGAACGGGAGCCGTGCCGGTAACGCGAGGCTGTCTCGCTGACCACGTGGCCAAAGCCCGGGCGCTCCCCGCCCAGAATTCCGGCGAGGCTCGGCCCGCCGATACCTGATCGCGAGGCCCCTACCAGGTCGAGGATCGTGGGCGCGATCGCCACCGAGGCGGGCACGACCCCGGTCACTCGCCGCACCGACAGCCCCGGCACGCGGACGATCAGCGGTACACGGACGATTTCTCCGTGCAGCTCACGGATGTGAAAACAGTCCCCGTGGTCGAGCAATCCCTCGCCGTGGTCCGACGTGACGATGACCACCGTGCGGTCGGACAGCCCGGCAGCATCGAGCGTTTCGAGAAGACGACCGACAGCGCGGTCTCCACGATGTGCAGCCGCATCGTAAGCATCGATCAGCGGCGACGGGTCCGGCCGCGTCCGGCCCTGCCCGTTGCACAGGTGGCGCCACGCCGGACGCTCAGACTCGGCGACCCCGAGTGCACGACGGTCCACCGCATCGGAATGGTACGGACGGTGAGCATCGAGTCCGTGAAAGAACAGGAAGAAGCGCTGGTCCTTGACCGCATCGATCCACGCGCGCACCGCATCGAGGTTGTCGAGCATTCGCTTACCGTGAGTCTCGTAAACCTCGAAGCCGTCGTCAAAGCCGAAGTGCGCAGCGACGTTCGCACCAGCGGTGAATGCGCCGGTGCGCCATCCCGCTGCGCGAAGACCGGAGGCGAGAGTCGGAGTACCGTCGGGAAGACGTGATCGTCCTGCCATGCCGACCACCCCGTGCTCGATCGGATACAACCCCGTGAACATGGAAAAATGCGCAGGCCGTGTCCATGCCGACTGACCGATCGCGTCCTCGAACAGGACGCCGCCGGATGCCACTCGATCGATCGCCGGTGTTACCGGCCGCGGGTAACCGTAGGCTCCTACATGATCGGCCCGCAGTGTATCCATCGAGATCAGGATGACGTTGCATCCCTCGCAGAGCGGACCGCGGCGGTCAGACGCGTGCTCTTCGAAACCGCGGCACGCAGCGAACCCGATCAACGCGATCACGCAGGCTGCGGCGAGCCGCCTGCGTGCTACGCGCGCATGACCACTTTCCCTCATGGACCGGGCAAAAACCCTCATAAGCATCGGCAAGTAGAACGCCATGATCTCACGACATCACCGTTCACGCTTTGACGTTCGGTTGTGACAATCTTTCGACGCCGGCACCGGTTCGCACTGAGCGGCGAGGTTCTCTTCACGTATCACACACCGGAAGTCGACATGTCTGTCTCGGTTTCGAGTGCTCCCCGGAAGGCCCGTCAGAAGCGGTGTAGCCCACCGCGATCGTAACTTCGACAGCACACCGACACCGCTGTGCTCGCCGCGCGCTTGCGGCCGCGACAGCGCCCGTCTGCCGCCCCGAGCCATGGCACAGCCCTTGCTCGATTGGCGTACCGGTTGTCGACGCGTCAGCGGCGGAACCCAAAGCAACGGAGGAAATACCCACATGAAGTTTGTCAATGCACTCCTGGTCGATGAGCAAGGCGCCTCGATGGCTGAGTATGCCATGCTTCTCGCACTCATTGCCGTCGCCACGATCGGCGCCGTGACCGCTCTGCGAAATCAGATCGTCGCGATTTTCAACAGCTCGGCGAGCACCCTCGGCTCGGCTTCCTGAGCAGCCGAGACGGGCCGACGGGCGGTTATCAGCTGCTACCGACCCGCCCGCGGCCCGTTTCCCCACCACCCCGTCATCGAGCCGCGTTACCGCGGCCTGACGTGCGCGGCGCGGCGATCGCACCCGGTTCGGCCTCCCTTCCCTGCAGATCAGCGCCTTTCCCCGCTCCACTCGTGAGTTCCCGGGGAGATCTCCCGCTCTCGCGTTCCCGCGGTCGCAGACGAACGCCTGCGTTCGCCCGGCGTGACTCGAGTCCGCGACGCCGGTAGCTGTTGCGGCATCGGTCCGTTCGTTCATCGAGACGGCCCGCGAACGGAGGTCGTGAACCGATGACCGCAACGCTGGAAGGAAAAACGTGTCTGGTGACCGGGGCGACCAGCGGGATCGGCCGCGCAGCCGCCGAGGAGCTCGCGGCCCGCGGTGCCGGCGTATTCATCGTCTGTCGGTCGACCCGCAAAGGCCAGGAAGCCGTCGATACAATCACGCGCCGCACGGGCAACAGAGACGTACATATGCTCGAAGCGGACCTCAGCTCTCTCGATCAGGTCCGGAAGCTCGCCGATGACTTTCTTTCACGGGAACGACCGCTGCACGTTCTGCTGAACAACGCCGGCGTCGTCATGCTCGAACGCACGACAACGGGTGACGGACACGAGACGACCTTTGCCGTCAATCATCTCGCCTATTTTCTGCTGACGCAGCGCCTTGTCGACCGAATGCGCGAGAGCGCACCGGCTCGAATCGTTTGCGTCGCATCCGAAGCACACCGTTTCGCGGGCGGCCGGCTCGACTTTGACGACCTCGACGGCGCACGCTCTTATGGCGCGATGAAAAACTACGGGAAGTCCAAGCTGGCGAACATCCTGTTCGTCCGCGAGATGGCCCGGCGGCTCGAAGGCTCGGGCGTGACAATCAACTGCCTGCATCCGGGAATGGTCGGGACCGGCCTCGGCGTGAACAACGGCCGGTTCGGCCGGATTGCGATGAGGCTGCTGCGGCCGTTCAGCCGCTCACCCGAAAAAGGTGCCGAGACGGCGGTGTATCTCTGCACGGCCGCGGAAGTCGAGGGCATGAGCGGCGGCTATTATTACAACTGCAATCCGCTTCAGCCGAATCAGGCTGCCGCCAACGACGACGATGCGCGGCGCCTCTGGCGGATCAGCGAAGAGCTGACCGACACAGGCGGACTTCAGTCGCCCGGCTCATAACGCTCCCAGAACAGGACGTCGTCGACCGGCCTGCGTACCGGACGCTTGTAGGGAATCATCGGCCAGCCGATCGGCAGCAGCGCGCAGCTCGGAGTATCAGCGGACAGGCCGATGCGTTCATCGAGCTCAGCGCCGAAGGCCAGGTGAAGGCTCGTCAGGCAGGCGCCGAGACCGACTGCCCGGCACGCCAGTAATACATTCTGGATCGCCGGGAACAATGCCTGAGTCTGCGGCTGTCCACGCCGCGTCCAGCCTGCGACGAACAGATGGACAGGCACGGACGCGAGGTTCTCGGCGAGATAAATTGCCGACTCCATACTTTGACGACGCGCTCTCGAGAATCCCGGACGCGCCGCCGCCTCGCGTGCCGGCGCAATGTAGCCGTCGAACACCTCGCGGTAACGCGTGGCGGTCCACTCACGCATCGCGCTGTCCGTGACCGCGACGAAAATCCACGGCTGGCGATTGCCGCCACTGGGTCCGAAGGTCCCGGCCTCGACAACCTTGCGGATGAGTGCCTGCGGGACAGGGTCCGGACGCAGCCTGCGAATAGCGCGGGTCGTCCGTATGCCCGCGAGCAGCGGGACATCTTCACCGATGGTATCGACATCAATGGCCGGCGGGTTTTCCATACCTCGAAAGCTAGCGTGGCGCTCGATTCGCGGCCAGCAGTACGAGCAGACTTCGACCGGCCGCCCGGCCCTGCGAGCCATGTCGCACTTGCGACGAGACGCCCCTGCCCGTAGTCCAGCACCATCGCCGTTACGCTCAACAGCCGAATCGATCGTGTCGACTGGGACCGACTGGCCGCCGCGATCGATAGCGACGGATATGCCCGAGTCGGACCGCTGCTGGACCACCGAGCCTGCGCGGCCGTGGTCGAGGGATACAGCGACAAACGGCTGTTCCGTAAGCGGATCAACATGGACAGCCACGCCTACGGCAGCGGCGACTACGCCTATTACGCCGAGCCGCTACCGAATGACATCACGACACTGCGCGAGCGGATGTACGAAGGCCTCGCGCCGATCGCCAGCGCGATGAACAGGGAGCTCAAGCGACCCGGCCGATTCCCGCGCACGCTGTCCGCGTACCGAACGCGCTGCGCTCGTGCCGGCCAGAACCGGCCGACACCGCTCGTTCTGCGCTACGGCGAGGGCGGCTACAACCGGCTGCACCGAGATCTGTATGGCGATCTGTTCTTTCCGCTGCAGATGACCGTAATGCTCAGCCGACCGCGCGAGGACTTCGAGGGCGGACAGTTCCTGCTGGTGGAGAACCGCCCGAGACAGCAATCGATCGGCACGGCGATCGACCTCGAACAGGGTGAGGCAGTCGTGTTTCCCGTCGCGGACCGTCCCGTACGGGGCACGCGCGGCATCCTTCGCGCCGAGCTGCGCCATGGTGTCAGCCGCGTGCAACGCGGGGAACGTTACACGCTGGGCATCATCTTTCACGACGCCGCCTAGCGATCGTACCGTAGATAGATCGGTGACGACCACGCGCGCTCGGCGGCCGGCTCGAGACACGCGTCGTCCTTCGGCGTCCTGTAGTCGCCGTAGCAAGGTCGCGCATCGTTGCACTCCGCGTCGTCACAACGCACGCCTCCGGCGTTGATCCGCGGTCGTGATTCCTGGATCGCTCGCACGTAGTAGGTCGTATCCCGGCCGCCGCGCATGTAGTCCGGGTCGTCGAACTCGACCATGCAGCCATCACCGTTATCGTCGCAGGCGAACGTTCTCCACGGGTCCTCGATCAGCAGCTCGACAGGCTCGCCCGGACGCTTCTGCGGGCGAATCCTGACGACCTCGATCCGCTCGATACGCTTGCGTTCGTCGGTCGGGTTGTAGCACTCACCGCGGCACAGCTTCTCGAGACGATCGGGCTCGAGTCCGGTCGCCGTCCATTCCGGGCAGCCCGGCGCCTGCCGCAGGCTTCCCGCCGCGCGCACGCGGAAACGCGGGGTCGCACCGAAGTCTGCGTCCGACCCCATCGGCAGCTCGCCATCGCGGCCGTTCAACATATTGAACCAGAGCAGCATCCGCTCCCCGCTCGTACCGTATACTTCACGCCGTTCGAGCGCGTCCCAGATCGCGTCGCGGGAGCGACCCGACGAGTGAACCGCCGCCAGACCTCCGGTCGTGAAGAATGAAGACTGACGCTCGAAGTCGACGACCCGGTAGCCGACGACCGAGCCATCGTACGGGTTTACGGACTCGGCTTCCGGGGTTCGCTCTGCCGGCGGTACGGGGTCGCCGAACATACGGTCCAGCCACTTCTTGTCACGCGGACCGTTGGATTCGGTGTTCAGCAGCCTTGCGAACTCTTTGTACCCGGTCCCCGGCCTCGCCCTGTGATTGTCACTCGAGGCAATGAACCCGAAGTGAAATCGATTCGGATCGGAGGCATCCGCAGTTCCGTCAAAATTACTCAGCGCGAGCTGGTACTGGACCGAACTCAACGGGCGGTAATACATCGAGCCGAGGAAGCAGTCCGGACACGACCCGCAGTCTCCCCACTCGGCGATCGGCGCATCGGGGATCGTAAGGCGGCCGGCAGTTCCGGCCTCGATGAACAGCCGCCGCGCAGTAGCTGCACGCTGTTCGCACTCGGCTGACGAAGGGTCCTCGCAGCGACCACGAATAATCTCACCCGCGCGCCAGCAACACGGCTCGTAACCATCGGACGGTGCCGGGCATACCTGCGTTCCATCTTCGTCGATCTCGACGGCCGTCCACGCCCGATACTGCTCGGAGTTTCCGTGTCCCGAGAAGACCTCGACGAGCCGCTGCAGGCCGGCGTCATGCTGGGCCGGCTTGAGCTGCTTGTCCCAGCTCGAAAGAGCCGGGGTGTAGATGCCCCAGGTGGTTCCGTGAGGGATCACCATCGAGTCGAAGCCCCACTCGTTGAGCTTGCGGAAGAGCACCTCCGGAGTCGCGGCGCCCTCGAGACAATCATCGGGAAGCTTGCGGGTATCGACATCGGGCTGGCAGTCAGGCGTCTCTCTCATCGCGCGCTGCAGCTCGCCCAGGTTCCAGTATCGCTGCGTGTTGGCCGGATCGAGGAGCGGCACCGACATCCGAATCAACAGCGGCGCCTGCCTCTTCATGTTGACCGCCGCGAATCCGGCCGAGTGAATCGGTCGTCGCGGCACGGAGTCCTCTCCCGTGTCTCGGAAGATGACGTTCTTGTGTCCGTAGTGATCGGAGGGCGTTCGGCCGACCTGCGTCCACTCCCAGCCGAGGAACGTGACAAGGTCGGGGTCTGCAGGGTCACCGGCCACGGCGTTGCACTGACGGATCGCCTCCTTGGTCTGCTGCCAGCGCAGCGGGCTGAGCGACTCCGCATGATCGTTGATGCTCCAGAAGTCGAGCGCGGAGCAGTAGCGGGCGAAGTCGCAGGCGTCAGAAACAGGATGTGCGCCCTCCCCCTGGAAGATCGGCAGGCTCATCATGAACGCGTCGACCGAAAACGTGGAGTGCACATGAAGGTCGCCGAACAGGATCTGCTTGGCAGGCTCGATTTCGGCACCCGCCTCGGCTGCGAGTCGCTCCGAGACCTTGGCTTGTTCGCGTGAGCGGGAAGCTAGGACCTCGGACGGGATCGCTTTCCCTGTTACCGTACCGACGCCCTCATTGCGGCCGCACCCGGTCAGCACAGCGCCTGCGGCAACTGCCGCGAGCACAACCGCCAATGCGCGAACACTCCAGTCGCGGCCCGATCGGCTCGAGCCTCGCGAGCCTTCATTTATCGACGTCTGACGCATGATACCCCCGTCTGCGAGTGGTCTTCGGTGGGACTGGAACGCCAGATGTTCATGTCCCGCTCGGGCGGTGTCAAGCAGGCTGCGGATGACACGCTTCGGCGTCTGAGGAAGGATCGACAGATCGCTGCTTCACCGAAATGGTTCACCGACGCAGTTGCTGCGCCTGTCTGCCACGGCGAGACCGTCGTCGAGGATTGCCCGATTCACTACATGGAGTGGGGAGAGCGCGGCCGGCCGGGGCTGATGCTCGTCCACGGCGGAGCGGCGCACGCCCACTGGTGGAGCTTTCTCGCGCCTCAGCTCGCCGATCAGTATCACGTGGTGGCACCCGACCTCAGCGGTCACGGAGACAGCGGAAGACGCGAGGAGTATCCGCGAGAGACGTGGGCGCGCGAGGTCATGGCGGTCTCGACACACGCCGGAATGAAAGGTCCGCCTGTTCTGATCGGGCACAGCCTCGGTGGCCATGTCAGCATCGTCGCCGCGTCCCTGTTCGGCGAGCGCCTCGCCGGCGCGATCATCGTCGACTCCCCGGTTCGGCGGCCGGATCCAGAGAGCGTGGAGGGCGCTCGAGGACGGATGTTCCGAAACCCGAAAACCTACCCGGACCAGGAGACCGCGATCGAGCATTTCCATCTCGTCCCGCCACAGCCCTGCGAGAACGAGTTCATCCTGCGACACGTCGCCGCGCATTCGCTCATCGAGGTCGACGCCGGCTGGACCTGGAAGTTCGACCCTCGCGTATTCCTCAATGTTACCCCGACACCCATGAGTGAGTTTCTCTCATCCACCCGTTGCAGGGTCGGGCTGCTTCGCGGCCAACTCAGTGATCTCGTTTCACCGGAGATCGGCGCCTACATGTACGAGCTGTTGGATCGCAACGCGCCGGTGGTCGAGATCCCGCAGGCTCATCACCATCTTCTCCTGGATCAGCCGCTGGCGTTCCTGGCTGCGGCGCGAGCGTTGCTTGCCGACTGGGAGCACAGCGTCCCGAAAACACGCGCGGCAGGGACACCGGAGACGACATGAGAATTCACGCCCTTGCACAGCGCGCGCGCTCGCGCCGCTTCGCGCCCTTCACCCTCATCCTGATGCTGTCGGCGCCGATGGCGGTCAGCGCTGGATTCGAGGGCACGATCCGGAATCGTAAAGTCCGCGCTGACGCCTCCGCAATCGCGCGGGTCGCTGCCGGTACGCAGAGCACGGATTATTCCGGCCTCGCGTCCGTACCGCCGCAGAGGTTTGTTGACGCATCCGGTGAGGGCATCCACATCGAGACCGGCACGCTTACCGTGAAGGGGGCGTGGGGTCGCGCGGAGAGTCGGGACGCCGATGGAGATCGCGATTCGGATGTTTTCATCCTGATGAACTTCGAGAACGGCGACGCCTACGCATGCCGCGCCGACCGGCAGCGCTGCACGAAGACCACGCGCGCCGAGCGCGAGGCCGCGCGCGACCGTGCCGCGGAGATCCGAAACGCGGTCCGTGGAGTCATGAAAGACGCCGGATTGCTCAGCGCCGGTGCCGGCGCTGCCGCTGAAGATCTCGTGGTAGCAGCGACGCAGCAGACCGCGCAGATCGGCGAGACCCCGGTGACGGGCTACCGGATCGATGAGGGAGAACGAGTCGCGGCAGCCTGGATCGCCCTGTCGCTGCCCGACCTTGCGCGACTCTACAAAGAGACGCTCGAGATCTTCGAACTCTCGGGGCGGGATCTCGGCTTCACGGGCCGTGCGCGAAGCGCCGCGGCCGCACGCGGCCTGCCGATGCGTGTTGTCATCGTCGAACCGCAGCGCGGGGCGGCGGTTTATCGTGCGAGCGAGATTCTGGGATTCGAGAACACGCCGATCGAGCCGGAACGGATGCAGCCTCCCGCCGGCTGGAAAATCGAGTCCGCCAGGGAACAGCTCGAAAAAGGTGCGCACTCGCCGGCAGCGAGGTAGCACTCCGCATTTCCGCGCACGCGTTCCCTCTGTGCCGATTCTCGCAAAAGCTTGACCGTTGCTGTAATGACCTGCGCCGGAGGATTGGAATGAAAGATCTCTTCTCGGTTTCCGGCAAAGTCGTGCTCGTCACGGGAGGCTCACGCGGCATTGGATCCATGATCGCGCGCGGCTTCGTGGAGAATGGCGCTCGTGTCTACATATCGGCTCGCAAGGCCGAGGCCTGCGATGCCACCGCTCGCGAGCTGGGCGAGCTGGGCGAGTGTGTATCACTACCCGCCGACCTGTCTTCGGAGGAAGCCTGCAAGGAACTCGCAGCCGAGGTCGCCCGCCGCGAGGAGAAGCTCGACGTTCTCGTCAACAACGCGGGGACCAACTGGGCCGCTCCGCTCGACGAGTACCCGGACGACGCGTGGGACAAAGTCATGTCCGTCAACGTCAAGGCGGTCTTCAACCTGACCCGCCACTGCCATGCGCTGCTGGCTGCGGCCGCGACGCCTTCCGATCCCGCGCGCGTGATCAACATCGGGTCGATCGACGGTCTTCGAGTCCCCGAGGTCGAGACCTACGCATACTCGACCAGCAAAGCGGCAGTCCACCAGGTGACCCGCCTGCTCGCGCGCAGGCTCGCGCCCGAGAACATCACGGTCAACGCAGTGGCTCCGGGGCCGTTCGAGAGCAAGATGATGGCCGAGACGCTCGACCGCTTCGGCGAGGCGATCGTCGCCTCCTGCCCGCTGTCGAGAATCGGCACGCCAGAAGACATGGCGGGCGTCGCGATCTACCTCGCTTCCCGCGCAGGGGCCTACGTTACCGGCACCGTGATCCCCGTTGACGGCGGAATCTACGGAACGATCTAGCGATCAGATACGAACCTGCCCGGCCTGAACTCTCTCGTACATGGCCTGATCGAGCGGCACGTACGCAGCGGTCTCGTCATCGAGCAGGAACAGCGGCGCATCGACCTGTGACGGGTCGAAGCCGTCTTTGACGAGATCGACCTTGCGGTGCTTGAAGGTCCCGGTCGTATCCATCTGGTCCTGCAGCCGCAGGAACATCGGCCGCGCATAGGCCGGCAGGTTCGTGGTCACATGTCGGTACAGGGCGGCCATGTCAGGGTCGCCCTTGCAGACAATCGCCGCCATCCCTGCCCTCCCGTCGGCGCCGGGAACGCTTACACCGTAGACGTTGGCCTCCTGGATACCGTCGAACGTCGTCACGACCTCAGAGACCTGGTTGGTCGCCACGTTCTCGCCCTTCCAACGGAAGGTGTCGCCGATGCGGTCTACAAAATAGTAATAGCCGTCATCGTCGAAGCTGAGCAGGTCACCGGTGCGGTACCAGCGGTCGCCTGATTCGAAAACGTCGGTCAGCACTTTTTTCCGGCTCGCCTCCTCATCGCGATACCCCTCGAAGCGACCGGCGGGCGCATCGTGCTCGGCCGGGATCCGCCCGATGGCCTCACCTGCCTCGCCGGGGCCGCATCGGATACAGCGTCCCTTCTCGTCGCGCGGGTGTGTTTCTGTCTCGACATCGAAGCGAACCAGATCGACAGGCATAAGACTGCGGGCA
Organism: Candidatus Nitrosopumilus sp.; assembly: GCA_964225545.1. Taxonomy (GTDB): domain Bacteria; phylum Desulfobacterota; class Binatia; order UBA1149; family SPBQ01; genus SPBQ01. The sequence continues at coordinate 10,220 of CAXQPB010000005.1, forward strand.
TACGGCGGGATACGGCCAACAGCACCGACCTTGTTGTCAACATTGACGAGACCGAAATTCCCCTCGGTGGCGCCATAGAATTCGCGGATGTCCGCGATCCCGAACCGATCTCGAAACTCCGCCCAGATGTCCGGACGCAGGCCGTTACCGACGGAAAGCCGCACGTCGTGCTGTCGATCGTCGTCTCGCGGCGGTGACGCCAGGAGATAACGGCACAACTCGCCGATGTACTGAAAAACGGTCACACGCTCCCGTCTGCAATCGTCCCAGAATCGACTCGCAGAGAAGCGATCGCGAAGCACCAGCGTTGCACCGTTGGCCAGCGCCATACCCACCGCAATTACACCTCCCGCGGTATGGTACAGCGGCAGGACGCAATAGACCCGGTCGCTGGAAGTGATCGAGCAGAACGTCGTATAGGCAGCAACCGCCTGCAGGAACTTGAAGTGGCTGAAGTAGGCGGCCTTCGGGTTGCCGGTCGTTCCCGACGTGTAGATGAAAAACAGATTGTCTCCGGTACGCAGCCCCTCGCGGACCGCGGCAGACGGTCGTTCCCGGGACATCCTGGAAAGGGCATCATCAAAGCTACGCGAGTCTGGAACATCCCCGCCCGCCGCCCAGACCATTGTCGACTCCGCGATCCGGTCACGAGCCGTCGCGAGATTATCGGCGAGCTCTGCGCCGACGATGACATGCTCGGCGCCCGAAACCGACAGCGCGTGCGCGAGCGGCCCCGCCGTCAGGTTGGTGTTGATGAGCGCTGTCTGTGCGCCAGCCTTTGCCAGCCCGAGCCAGGTCGCGAGGTACTCGGGTCGGTTCTGCATCAGCAGCGCGACAACATCCCCTGCTCCGAGTCCGGTGCTTCGTGCCCAGTTGGCAACCCGGTTGGCGTCACGGTCGAGCTCCGCATAGCTGAGCGATCGCCCCTCGAACACCACAGCCTGGGCGGATCCACTGCGATCGGCTACCGCCTCGAACACATCGGCTACCGTCGTCTTCCCATCGGGACGATGGCCCCTCATGGCCAGCCCGGTAGCGATCAGGATCCGGAAAGTTCGAAGTTCTCGTACAATCTTGTGCAGCAAATCCAGAGTCCTCCCAAGGAGCAGAGCCCGAATCCCGCGGGCTTCCTGCGCCGCAGGGTTCATCTACAACGGCGGCACAGCCCGCGCACGACTCCTACGCCGCACTGCGCTATCGAGGGCCGGATCGAAAGCAGCTAGTATAGATGGCCGCCGTTGACCGCTTCGAGGGGGTGGACATGGGGAAGAGTCGAAAGCTGCTGGGCACGCCGATCGCGTTGCCCGCAATGCTGCTGGGGGGACCGGGCGTCGCGCTGACAGTCCCGGGCGTTCGGACAGCGTCCTACATTGCCGGAAGTCTCTGGGATGGGCTGTTGCAGAGAGTCTCTGATGATCGGCAGCGAAGAAGCCCGAGCCTCTCCGCAAAACTCGCCGCCAAAGTAGCGGCCGATGAAGCCGCGCGAACCCTGATGCTCGGCATGGCCCACTTCCCTTCGCGATCTCAGCGCGCCCGCATTCGAGAAGAGCTCTCCTCTGCGCTGGTCCTTTGGGAAGAGAATGGGTGGCTGTCGGACGCGCGCGCATTCCATCGAACACCGCCTCCGTTGACACGCCCGCGTATCGAACGACGCCAGGTCGGCGGCCTCGATTTCGAACACATCAGCTTCAAGAGTCTTTACCGGCCGCGCAGCGAGGAGCCCGGCGGCGACCGCTGGCTGTCTATGGAACCCAACCGCACCGCCCATGCGTGGATGCTGCGTCACGCAGACCCGGATCGCGCGTGGATCGTCTGCATCCCGGGCTTTCGGATGGGCCACCCTCGCATTGATCTTCACGGTCTGAGCGCCGCGCGCTTTCACCACGAACGCGGGCTGAACGTCCTGATTCCCGTGCTGCCGCTGCATGGCCCGAGAACGGTCGGAAAGCGAAGCGGCGACGGCTTCATCACTGCCGATGTCCTCAATACCGTTCACGCCGAAGCGCAGGCGATGTGGGATATGCGGCGAATGATCGGCTGGGTGCGCGGACTCGGTGCATCGGCGTTGGGCGTATACGGTGTCTCACTCGGCGGGTACAACACGGCCCTGCTTGCCGGCCTCGAGCCGGACCTCGACTGCGCCGTCGCCGGCATCCCTGCTACCTGCCTTTCGACATTGTTGAGACTGCATGCACCCCGGCCGCTGTTGTGGCTCGGCGAACGCGCAGGGATCTGTATGGATATGCTGCAGAGCGTTCTGCAGGTGGTCTCACCGCTCGCCGTCGCTCCGCAACTTCCGCGCGAGCGCCGTTTCATCTTCGCAGGTCTCGCCGACAGACTGATCCCCACCCATCAGGTCCACCAGCTTTATGAACATTGGGATCGACCACGCACCGCGTGGTACGAGGGCACGCACCTCTCTTTCGTGTGGGAAGACGTCGTTCACCGTTTGCTTGATGAAGCGCTCGGCGCCGGCGGGATGCTCTCACATGCGGTCACACCGCAGGACGAGGATTTCGAAGCGATCCAGTACGCCCTCGCGAATCGCGCAGCCTGACTCCAGTCGGGCGCCTGCGCTCCATTCGTCTGAAATGAAAAAGGCCGCACGCCTGAGTGGCGTGCGGCCTTCCCTTCCCTGCCGGTCGAACTCTCGCGTCAGTCAATCGGCAGGGTCGTTGTTGTAAGATCGAAAAGCGTCGTCGTCGACGTTTCACCGGCCATGGTGGTCGTCGTCTGCCCCGGAATGGGGCAATCCATTTCGATGTCGAACTGGACGGCGCTTTGCAGAATCATGAGCGCGTCGGTGCACATGACTTCGTGATCACCGGTCACGTCGCACTTGCATGTCGCGCAATGGTCGAGATCCACAGCCGCGCGCAGAGCTACGAGCGCGTCGCTTACGGATACACGCGCCTGCTCAGGCTGGTACGGGTTGGCACAGAGGTTTCGGCAAACCCCCTCCCCTTCACAGAACTCGCACTCCGGGTCACAGGTCGGAACGTCGACGCACTCACCTTCGAGGCAGATCATCTCGATGGTGCAGGCATCCGCGGGCTCGCCGCAGACCTCACCCTCGTTGACCGGTTGCGCCTCACAGCCCTGTGCGTCCTCTGAGCAGACGCCCATCGCGCAGAACGCATCCAGATCGCTGCAGTCGACGTCTGTGCCTGCCGCACATCCGAGCGATGCGTCGCAGGTCTCGCCGCCGTTACAGAACTGTCCGTCGTCGCAGTTGCCGTCGTTGACGGTGTTGACGATGATGTCGGCTTCTTCGTCACACGAGTCGTCGGTACAGGCTACGCCGTCGTCGGTCGACGGAGCCTCGCCGGCCTGGCAGTCCTCCGTCGCGTCGCAGGTCTCGCCGCCGTTACAGAACTGGCCGTCGTCGCAGTTGCCGTCGTTGACGGTGTTGACGATGACATCGGCTTCCTCGTCACACGAGTCGTCGGTGCAGGCGACGCCGTCGTCGGTCGACGGAGCCTCGCCGGCCTGGCAGTCGGCCTTGGCATCGCAGGTCTCAGCGCCGTTACAGAACTGGCCGTCGTCGCAGTTGCCGTCGTTGACGGCGTTGACGATGACATCGGCTTCCTCGTCACACGAGTCGTCGGTGCAGGCGACGCCGTCGTCCGTGCTCGGCGCGATGCCTGCCTGGCAGTCCAGGACCGCGTCGCAGGTCTCCGCGCCGTTGCAGAACTGGGCGTCGTCGCAGTTACCGTCGTTGACGGCGTTGACGATGACGTCGAGCACCTCATCGCAGGAGTCGTCGGTACAGGCTACGCCATCGTCGGTCGACGGAGCCTCGCCGGCCTGGCAGTCGAGGGCTGCGTCGCAGGTCTCCGCGCCGTTACAGAACTGGCCGTCGTCACAGTTACCGTCGTTGACGATGTTGACGATGGCATCGGCCGCCTCATCGCAGGAGTCGTCCGTGCAGGCCACACCGTCGTCGACGGATGGGGCCACCCCGGGCAGACAGCCGCTCGCAGGTTCGCAGATTTCAGTTCCGTTGCAGTACTCTCCGTCGTCACAGACGGGCGCGTCGCCGGCTTCACACTGCCACATCAGGCAGCTCTCGAATCCGTTGCATGCGTCGGAGTCATCGCAGTCCGCGTCGGTGATGCACTCTCCAGCCTCGAGAACTTCGATCGCCTTGACGGTCGGGTTCTCCAGCTCGTGCAGAAATTCGAGATCGAGCGAACCATCGGTCACGGCGACGATCGCGCTGCGAACAACGGCTGTTCCGTCGGCCCCCGCCGCGGCAACCTGATCAAAGTTGTCGTAGACGACCTCACCCTCCGCGACGATATCGAAAACGCGATCCCCTGCTTCGCCGGTGCCGGCGAAGACATTGGCGAAGTAGAAATTGACCAGGTAGTGGTTGGCCGGCACATCGAACGAGTAGCTCAGCGTGGGGGCGCTTGAACCGTCCCAGTGGCCACACTGGAAGAGATCCTCGGTCGACTCGTCATCGCAGCCGAAGATCGCGTCAATCCCGGCGATTACGCAGCCTTCGCCACCTCCACCCAGACTGCAGACCTCCGACTGGGCGTCGATGCTGTATCCGTAGTCGGCAAACCAGGTGTTCCCATTGCAATCGGTCTTCTCGCCGGAGCATTCAGCGGAGGAGACGTTGGCATTGATACGAATCTGGTTGCCGGATGCAGCGTCGGTCGCCACAGGTCCGTAACAAGCGTTGCGAGCGTCGTCCACGCATGGATCTTCAACATCCGGGAGCCCGTCGTTGTCGCGGTCCAGAAGCGCGCAGAGGCCGGAGTAGAGATTGCACGACGTCCCCTCGGGACAATCGGGAGTGCCGCCGCATACACCGGCCGCACATACATCATCCACAGTGCAGGCAATCCCGTCATCGCAGGGCTCGGTGTTGAGGAGGTGCTGACAGGTACCCGACACGCAGACATCCGTCGTGCAGACGTTGCTGTTCACACAATCCGCATCGGTGTTGCACGGTCCATTTCCACTGGCCAGCGCGGCCGTTGCACCGCCCAGCAGCAGTGGCGTCGCAGCCAGAAGCACCAGAAGTGTCAGGAGCGCCGATCGCAGCCTTCGGGCGGATCCATGGCCATGGCCATGGCCATGACGATGGCGCCGGCCAGGGTTGCGCGCTGCTACAGGACGGAGAGCAATGAGATCAATCTGCTGGTTCATGAGCCTCGATTCGGCAGTGTTCTTCTGGAGTGGAATTCCCGAGCTGCGCAGTCATCACGCACCGGGCTTTCGGAGCACTACCCTGTCGAGGGTGAGATCCGGCGGGCAATCTCGTCAATAAGGGAGGAGCGCCAGGTCGATAATTTCTCGCGCTGCGTGCTCGCGTGTTTTGCGGTCTGCGCAAGCAACCGACGGATATGCTTTGCGCCCCTGTTCGAATTTGATGTTTTGAGCAACGCACCGGAATCGGCCGTGAGACGCGAGCTGGAGGGGGGCCTGGTTTCCCTCCATCCAACGACCTGAAAACGTGCCGGATGATCAACCCCCTCGTGCGGTGCAATTGAAAATCGCGGCGAGCGCCGCGCGACGCCCCGCAGGCTGGTTCATCTGGTCCGAAAACTGTAGAAGCGCAATAAATCCGCCATATTCGCTGTAATTTTCTCGGCGGGATCGGCTTACCCGTCTTTTTACGATATGAGCCGCCCAGTAGTTTCGGTTTCACGACGAGGAACCGGACACTTCCATGAACGCATCAACGACATCCGACTACTTCACCACCGCCGCACCTGCGATCAGCGGTACATCAAGCACCAGGCGCGCCGGCGGCTACGTCCGAGGTTTTCTTCGGGCTCTCGCCGAACGCTGGATCTGGCTCGGACCCGCGATGATTCTCGCAGTTGGAGCTTTCGATCTGGCCTGTACCATCATGGCGTTCGAGAAAGGCTGGCTCGTCGAGATGAACCCGCTCGCGAACGAGGCTCTTGTATGGGGTGGCAGCGCCGGGCTGGCGCTGTATCGCTTCGTGATGACCGCCGGTGGATGCCTGCTGCTCGTCTGGGGCCTGCGGATGTACCGCCTGCGCCGTTACGTCGGTGCGAGCGCGATTCGGGTCCGCACCATCGTCTGGGGAGGCCAGGTCGTGCTCGTCGCGGCCCACGGCGCGCTCGTGCTTTACTGGATCGCGTGGCTGAACGTCTGAATCTCTGAACGCCCGCCACTCGCTCGCTTTCGGGAGCCCTTACGCAAAACCGCCCGGTCCGTCTCGAGACGGCCGGGCGGTTTTCGTTGGGAGCCGATGCAGCTTACTCGTACAGAACGGTCGAAAGATAGCGTTCGCCGGAATCGGGGAGCACGACGACGATCGTCTTTCCCGCCATCTCATCGAGCTTCGCCATTCGGATCGCGACGGCGGCGGCAGCACCGCAGGAGATCCCGCAGAGAATGCCCTCCTCAGCGGCGAGCCGTCTCGCCATTGCCACGCTTTCCTCGTCGGTGACCGTCTCTACCCGGTCGATCAGATCCAGTTCGAGGATGTCCGGCACGAAACCGGCGCCGATTCCCTGGATCTTGTGAGGTGACGGCGTGGGCGGCTGACCGGCCAGAGTCTGGGTGATGACCGGACTCGCGGCCGGCTCCACTCCAACCGTCACGATCGACTTCCCACGGGTCTGCTTGATGTACCGCGATACTCCGGTGATGGTCCCGCCGGTCCCGATGCCCGAGACGAAGACATCGACCTCTCCGTCGGTGTCATCCCAGATCTCCGGACCGGTGGTCTGCTCGTGAATACGTGGGTTCGCCGGGTTTTTGAACTGCTGTGGCATGAACCAGCGATCCGGATCGGATGCAGCGATCTCCTCGGCCTTCGCGATCGCTCCCTTCATCCCCTCGGGCCCGGGAGTGAGCACCAGCTCCGCACCGAACGCGGCCATGACCTTGCGACGCTCCAGGCTCATCGTCTCCGGCATCGTCAGCGTCAGGGAATAGCCCCGCGAGGCTGCGACGAAAGCGAGCGCGATGCCGGTGTTCCCGCTGGTGGGCTCAACGATGCCGACGCCCGGCTTGAGCGCACCGCGCTCCTCGGCATCCCAGATCATCGCGGCCCCGATCCGGCACTTGACCGAATACGCGGGATTTCTCCCTTCGATTTTGGCGAGAACCGTGGCCCCGGCACCTTCGGTAACTCTCGAGAGACGTACGAGGGGGGTTCCGCCGATCGTTTTCGAATTGTCTTCGTGGATGTTCGCCATGACTCCTCCGGACTCGTCTTGTAGCGGTCCGGAACGGAACAGGCGAGCGATCTGGGCCCGTTTATCTCGCCCCGCCGGCCATCTGGAACATCGGCAGGTAGATCGACAGCAGAATCGTCCCGACACTGAGCCCCATGAATATGACGATCACCGGCTCCATCATCCCCGTGACACGCTGAACGAGAACCTCGACTTTGGACCGGTAAAATCCGGCGACCTCTTCGAGAACGTCGATCAGCGTGCCGGATTCCTCTCCGACGCGGATCATGTTGACGACCAGCGGCGTGAACAGACCGGTACGCTCCAGCGAGCTCGCCAGCGAGGTCCCCTTCCCTACGTTGTCGTATACCCATGCGAACGCAGGCCGGTAGACCCCCTGGTTCTGGAACAGATGCGGCATGATACACAGTGCCTCGAGCAGCGGCGTGCCGCTCTTGAGGAGGAGGGCCAGGTTGTGGGCGAAGCGCTCCATCGTCGACTCGACGGTAAGGCGTCCCATGAGCGGAATTCGGATCAGGATCGACTCACGCCGCCTGGCGCCGCGATCGGTGCGGAAGTAGGTACGCAAGGCGGCAGCCACAAGGATCGGTCCGAAGACGAGCTGAGGGACGTGGGTCTGTACAAAATTCGAGGCATCGATCACGGCCTGGGTAATGGCCGGAAGCCTGCCGCCGAAATCGGAGAGGAACTCGGCGAACGTCGGCACCACTTTGCCGAGCATCACGACCAGCGAAATCACGAGCACCATGACCATGATCGCCGGATAGATCATCGCCGAGATCACCTTACTGCGAATGGCTCGGCGCACCTTGATGTACTCGGAAAGCTCCTCGATCGTCTCGGCGAGCCGCCCGCTGCCCTCGCCAGCCTTGATCATCTCGATCCACTGATGATCGAACAGCCGAGGATGACGCTGCATCGACTCGTGAAGCGTGGCTCCGCCGGCAACCTGCGCGGCCAGCGCGCGCAATACCTCGATGAGCTTCTCGCTCTCGGACTGCTCACCGGCGACCTGCAACGATCGTAACAGCGGCGTCCCGGCGGACAGCAGGGTGCTCAGCTGTTGGAAAAACGATACGACATCGTCTCCACGGATCGCCCGATGCTTCCGGCTTCTCAGGCGTGTACCGATTCTGGGGCCGGCTGACATGGGAACTCAGTGATCTCCTTCCTGAACGGACTTGATCACTTCCTCGAGACTGGTGATTCCGAGGCGCACCTTGGCCAACGCGTTGGTCATCAGGCTGTGCATCCCTTCGCGCTCAGCCTGTTGCTGGAGCGCCGCCAGCGGCGCGCGCTTGTCGATCATGTCACGCAGCGTGGGCGTGATCTGGATGACCTCGAAGATACCGATTCTCCCCTTGTAGCCGGTGTTGGAGCACGACGGGCATCCAACAGGTCGAAACAGCGTGTCGCTGCGGCCGATCCGGTAGCGCTCGAGCGTCTGCTGATCGGGTTCGCAGGGCTCCTTGCACTCCGGGCAAAGACGCCGGATCAGGCGTTGGGCCTCGACGAGTCGCATGGTCGAACCGACCATGAACGGCTCGATTCCCATATCGACGAGCCGGTCGACCGCCGCCAGTGCCGTGTTCGTGTGAAGCGTCGAGAGGACCATGTGTCCGGTAAGCGCGGCCCGCAAACAGATCTCTGCGGTCTCCTGATCGCGAACCTCACCGACCATGATCACGTCGGGGTCTTGACGAAGGAACGCGCGCAGAGCACTCGCGAAAGAAAGCCCGATCGCGGGTTGGGTCTGAACCTGGTTGATCCCGCTCATCTTGTACTCGACAGGATCCTCGACCGTCACGAGATTCTTGCTCGGCGAGTTCAGCAGATTCAGCGTGGCATACAGCGTCGTGCTCTTTCCGCTCCCGGTCGGCCCGGTCACGAAAATCAGCCCGTGCGGCGACTTCGCCACCTGGTGAAACAGCTTTCGTTGGCTCTCGTCGAATCCCAGCTTGGCGAGATCGAGCGGGAGCGCGTTCTTGTTCAGAATACGAACGACCATCTTCTGGCCGTAGATCGTCGGCACGCAGTTGACGCGCATATCGATCTGACTGGCCTGCTTGAGCACGGAGAACGCCCCGTCCTGCGCGAGCCGCTTCTCGGCGATGTCCATCTTGGAGATGACCTTCAGCCGCGAGAGCAGTGGCAGAAACATCGACTTCGGCGGTGCCGGCCGCGCGTAGAGAAGACCGTCGATGCGGAAGCGTATCGAGACGGTCTCCGCGAGCGGTTCGATGTGAATGTCGCTCGCCCCCTCATCGATGGCCTGACGAATTACATGGTTCACCATGCGAATGATGTGGGTGTCTTCGCCTTCGATGATGGGTTTGTCGAGATCGACGATCTCCTCACCGATATCGGCTACGAGCCCGTTCTCGTCGCTCGGAACCTCGAGCGAGATTTCGTTGACGACGTCGCGCGCACCGAAGAGTCGATCGAGTGCGTGTTCAACCTGGCGCAGCGGTGCAACGTGGGCCACCGGAGTCAGACCGCTGTACAGCTGGATATCGTGAAGCACTCCGAGGTCGGAAGGGTCGACCACGGCAACGTGAAGCGATCGCTTGCGCTCGTACATCGGTACGACCAGCGCGTCGCGCATGAGCTTGTTCGGGAGCAACTCGATGGCCTGCTCGTCCGGCGTGAAAGCAGACTCGTCAAGCGACGAGAGCGGAACATGCAGATGCTTCGCGTAGGTCTCCGCGATGTCCTGATCCGTGACGAGCCGTGAGGTCACGAGCGCTTGTTCGATGCGACAGGCATCTTTTCGTTGCGTCTCATATACCATCGCCAGCTCGCGCTGACGGATTCGGCGATCCTGGATCAGCAGGTCGACGATCAGCTCGCTTCCCGGCTCGCAATGTGTAGCGAAGCTCATCGATCAGTCCCGGTTGCTCACATCCGCAACCGCGCCACGCTGCGCGGAGCCGACAGCCACAGGCGCGAATGCGCCGGGCAGTCCCGGCCGGGTCGCGGCAAGAAGCGGCTGCGGTGCTACCGCTCGTGCGATCTCGAGATTGACGTGGACGGTCTCGCCGTCGCGGCTCAGCACCAGTCGCTCGGGCTCGATGCGCTCGACTCGATGCCCCCGGAACAGCTGTCCCTCGACCACGCGAGAACCGTTCAGAATCGCGAATCGCCATCGCCCTGTGATTACAGTTCCATCGAGCCGCAGCGGGTCGCTCTTCTGTGCTGCCGCCTCGACAACCGGCGCGGCAGCCGCCTGGCGTGTGCCGGACGGATCCTCCGGAGCGGCCGCGATCTCGACGACCGAGACGGGCGCGAACGGATCCCGAACCGCAGCTTCACCGCTGTCGGCCTGCTGCCGGGACTTTTGCGACGCGATCGACTGCGCCTTCAGCGCTGTTGCCGCACGCAGAACCTGTGAGCCCTTCTCCACCGTCGTGTAGGTCAGGTACGCAACGACCACCGGCGCAGCGAGCGCCACGATATGTCTCGAGTTAAGCTCCATGGAGCCCCTCCCGGGCCACGACCACGGCGATCGTCAGGTTCGCCTCGATCCGTGAAAGCCTCTTTTTGAAATTCATCCGGGTGATACGGGCATACCACTCGTTGTCCTCGATCCAGCCGATCAGGCCGCGGACGTGCGCGTACTCGCCGCTCACATCGAGGTTGAAGTACACGACCTGGAAATCGCCAATCTGGATTTTCTGCGGCTCGGACTCCAGCTCGGCGAGCGCCACACCCGCACTGCGAATCCCCTCCAGAAAATGTTCCGTCCAGAAATTCTCGGTCGGCGTCTGCGGGAAATTTCCGCGCAAATCATCACGCTTTGCGCGCAGCGACTCGACCTCGTGAATCAGGTCGAGGCGTCGCTTGCCCGCGCCGAGTTCGCTGCGTACGTGCGCGATCGTACCGTCCATCGGCCGGTACACACCGAAGAAGCCGATTGCCGCGGCGATACCGAGGACCGTGAACTGGAGCTTGATCGGATCCTGCAGCTGCTTGAGCAGGTCGTTCCACTGTTCTTTCCAGTGAGGGGGGATTCCGGATTCGATCATACCCCCTACTCCTTCGACGACGACAGAACACTGAAGACGGTGAAGCCGCTGCCTGCCCGCTGTCGCCAGTTCACGTCGGTCAGTTTCACGCGCGGCAGTACTTCTTTCATGTACGTATTCGACTCGAGGGCACGGACCGCGTCGTTGATCTCCGGCGGCGCCATGCCGGGCTGTCGAGAGGGCGCGCCGGCTTCAATCTGCAGGTAGCGCTCGCCCAGTGACTTGTTGGGGTTTCGCTTCCAGACGTGATCGCCACCGTTCACGCTCACCAGCCAGGTGGCCGCCGGCAGCTCGGTCGCGACCGAATCCATCGCGCGACTGAAGTACAGCTCGCGCTTGAGGTACTTGATCATCGGCGAGACCTCTCGCCGCAGGAGGTCCAGTTCCTGTTCGAGCTGCTGGGCCGAACGACCGTTCGCCCACGTGACGCTTCCGGTCTGTCGCTGGACCTGTCCGAGCTGCGCGCGCAGCCCTGCAGCGTGGTCCTGCAGAACGAGGAACATGCAGACACACACGGAGAGAATGAACCCGGCTTCGCCCCACGGCGCCATGGCCAGCAACGAGGGTTTCTGCTGGATACTGCGCGCGAGATTCAGTGTCTCGCCCCTCGGATCGAGCGATCCGAGCGCGAGACCGAATGCGGTGAAGTTCTCGTCGTAGACCGGGCCGTCGACACCGAAGATCTCCATCCCCATCCCCTGCTCGACTTCAGCCCAGTCTTCTTCGAGGCCGTCATTGCCCTGCACCGTGACATCGGTGATGCCGTCGAGCTTCAACCGTCGCCGGACGTGGACGTTGAGCAGGTGGTAGGCCTGCAGAATCGCCTCGGCCTTGCACTCATCGTCGTAGGACAGAACTTGCCAGGCCAGAGGCCAGCGCGGTGTCCCGAGAATCGCGAGGCCTTCATTCTCGCCGAGCAGGAAGCGCAGGTGAATTCCACGCGCCGGGTCGAAAGGAGCGTAGTGATTCGACGCTCGCCAGGCAGCCCACGGCTCAGGCTCGTAGCGATGGAGCTCGTCTGCGGACAGACCGGTCTCGGCCTGGATCGATTCGAGTTCGGTGAATCGTACTTTGGCCGTCAGCTGGATCTGCTGCTTGCCGACCGGCACGGTCAGCTTGTCGGTGAGCACGGACTGCGAACGCTTGTCTTCGGACTCCGATCGGCTGTCCTCCCGATCACTGGATGAAGACTGCACCGGCGGGTTTTCGGGCTGAACCTCGGAGAGAAATGTCACCGCGCTCGCCCGCAATCCGATCGTCACGGGCGCGGCACGATACTCGCGATCTTCTACCTCCAATTCGATGGGCTCGTCTTCGAAAGGCGATCCCGTGTAGTCCGACGTCCCTGCTGCCTCCGGCGAGTCCTTGGGTTCCGACGGCGAGCCGGCACTGGGGGGGACCGCACCACGCATCCGCGCGTAGATCGCCCGCGCACGCTCGCCTGTGCTGAGCGCACGCGGATGCTCCGCATCAGCGTCGAGGACGTCCGTCTCGACCCCGAACAGGGTCCGAGCGGCCCGCACTCGATACGCGCCGCCGGGAGTGAGACACAGCCCGGTGCCGGATCGGCGCGGGAATCGGGAAAGACGGGCCTGCAGATCGTCGATGGACATCACCGTACCTGGCCGGCCGACGCAGACGTCGGCCCAGGCTCCGCGGAGCAGTGCAGCAACATGCTGAAGCCGGTTCGGATCACGACCTCAATCCCCGTTCCTCGCGCCGCCGACTTCTGCGTCCGCACTGCAGACGACGCCCCTTTGTGGCACCGCGTGACAGCCATTGTCGCCGCGGCCAAAAAAAGGGGGGCCGAGCGGCCCCCCTTTCCCATAGAAAACCGATCCGGATCAGGAGCCGACAGACGCCTGAGAGCCGATCGGGTTGATCTGCGGCAGCCCGTCAATGGTGCTGCTGTTCGAATCGTAACCCTGCTCGGTGAACGTCACCGTGTAGGCCCCGTAACCGGCAGAGGCGCCCGAGCGCGTGAGCGTGAGCGACCACGAGTCCTCGATGTCCGACGTCGATCCAGCCGCAACCGCGGCGACCGTGAAGTACTTCGGAGCGGGAATCGCAATGTCGAGATCGGTCAGATCAACCGCGTAGGTCGCCTCACGCGCGTGGTAGCGCTCCTGCGAGGCGCGAACCGCGCTGAGGTAGTTCATGGCCTCACCAGCCTTCGAACGCTCGACGGCGTCGCGGAAGCGCGGAACACCGAACGACGCGAGAACGCCGATGATCACAATTACGATAGCCAGCTCGACCAGGGTGAATCCCTTCTGGTCCTTCGCCTTCCTGAGCATTGCACCCATTCTCATTATCTCCTGCATCTTTGCTGCGATGACTTGTATTGATTCCGTTCCGCGGATCATCGACTTCCGGGCAGACCCCGGCAGCACGCCGCACATGACGGACCTCGGGTCTGAGAGCAATGCACGTGCCACCAGCCCCTCAGCCGCTCATGAGCTTGGAACCTCGACCACCACGCGCTCGGTAACCGTGTCTGCTGGCGACAATCACGTGCAGTGTTCCACAGATTTGCACCACGGAAGGTGGTTCGCGCCGAGTCTGGCCGGAGACGACGCAGCCGTCGGGACGACCGCTCGGTCCGCGTCGCCCTCAGGGCCGACGCCTTTATCCGCGCCCCGGCGATCTTTTGACGAGCTGTCGGATACTCGACGCCGCACCGCCATCCTGCCGTCGTCCGGGTCGTGAACGGCATCATCGAATGCCCATGCAAGAAGCGGACAACCCCCCGACACTCTCCCTGTTTACCCCTCGATCTACCCGCTCTTCGTTTCCCCCCCGATGTGCCCGACCTGCCCGATGCACCCCCACGGTCGGGGGGGGGCAAAACCGACCGCGCAGGGATGCAACGGAATACGAACCGTCGGTCAGATGACATGAGCTTCGCGCCATCGAACGAGCAGATCGAGCGCAGAAAAGATCGGGCCGCACTGCAAAGCGCAAGGCGTAATGCGCGCCGTTTTGCCACGCCCATTCGTGGTATTGACACCCCGCATCGAGGCTGACTGTCGTAGACGTTGAGCGACAACCAGGCGCGGCCATGAAGCGCCTGCGTGTCAGCTCGGGGCAGAGCACAGAGTTCTGCCATCGATGCTGTCTGCCACGACACGGATAACCGATGACTCCGCGCTTCCCTGATATCGCCATCCGCACCGTACTCCACGCCTGGGTCCCAGCACTCCTGCTGCTTTCAGCATCCTCCCTCTGTATGGGGAGTGTCATGCTGCCCGCTGTCGCGTGGGCCGAGGCCGCCTGCGACAGCGACGGCGATGGACTCTGCGACTCGGTAGACCCCTGCCCCGACGACGGCACCAACGATATCGACGGGGACGGCATCTGCGCAGGGTCGATGTATCGATCCCCGATGATGGGCGCCGGCGACAACTGTCCTACGGTTGCCAATGCGGACCAGCGCAACCTCGACGGCGACGACCGCGGAGATGCATGCGATCTGTGCCCGGCGGACGCCGGCGCCGCAGAAGATGAATGCCTCGGTACCGGCGTCTGGGAGTTCCGCCGTTCCAATGAGATCTCGCGCAGCGAGAGCAGCCAGGTGGCTGTTGCCGGCAAGCTCTACCTCATCGGCGGCGAGCAAACCTCAGCGGGAGAATCGGTCGAGATCTACGACCCACTGACCGACTCATGGTCGTCAGGCCAGAATCTTCCGGATCGCTACCACCATGGTCAACCGGTGGCCGTCGGCACACGAATCTATCTGCCGGGCGGGCTGTACGGATTCCCGGGTCCGTCGTTCGACACGATGTACATGCTCGACACCGAGGATTTTGCGTCGGGCTGGCAGACGATGTCGCCCATGCCGACAACACGCGGGGCACACGGCTGTGCCGTCGAAGGGGTCAGAATCTATTGCGCGGGTGGGCTCTCGACAGGCTCGGGAAACACCGCCATCCGGACCATGGAGGTCTACAATACGGTCGACGACTCGTGGACGACGCTGGCGCCGATGCCCCGCCCGCGTGACCACTTCGACCCTGTCATCATTGACGGCAAGTTCTACGCGATCGCGGGCCGCGACACCGCGATCAACAGCACATACAACAACACCGACATCTACGACATCGCGACCGACTCATGGTCGACTGGCACGCCGATCCCGACGGCGCGCGGCGGATACGGCGCTGAAGTCCTGCAGGGACGGATCATCGTCATCAGCGGCGAAGGGGGCGGACCGAACAACGGGACTTTCCCGCACGTCGAAGAATACGATCCGGCCCGAGACACATGGCGGCGTCTGGCCGACGTTCCGACGTCGCGGCACGGCTTCGGCCCGGTGAACCTCGGACTCGAGGCCGGCACACCGGCGCTGTACACCGTCTCGGGCGGCCCTCGCCAGGGCTACTCTCACACGAACATACACGAGGTCTTCCGTTTCGAGGTCTGCAACGCGATCCGCGATTGCGACGACGGCAACCCCTGCACGACGGACGCCTGCAACCCAGGCGGCGGATGTCGGAATATCCCGGTGACCGACGGTTCGGTTTGCGATGACGGCGTGGCCTGCACGGGCAACGACGTGTGCTACGAAGGCCAGTGTTCGGGCGTTACGACATGCCCTGAGGGTCAGGCGTGCTCCGCGGCAAACGGGCAGTGTGAAAGCTCTTCCCTCGTGTGCATTGACATGGGCGACACCTCCAGCGCGGTTCTCGAGGGCGCCATGAGCATCAGCCCGCGCTACGCAGAGGGGGACGACCTCGACCCGCTCAGCGACAGCCTCACCTGCCCCGTGTTGTTCGCCGACAGCACACAGAACAGTCCCGGCGGAGGAAGCGGCGATCGCGCTACGTTCGAGGTGTCCTTGCCGACGGCCGGCAGCTGGAACGCCTGGGGCCGCTTCTATTACCCCGGTGCGCCGTCGAGCAACGACGCGAACTCGTTCCTTCTGTCCGTGGACGGAGGCGCTCCGCGTAAGTTCGGCAACAACAAGAATCATTATCGCGAATGGCACTTCGACGGTGACGGCAACGTCGAGACAGGCGCCCTGACGCCGCTGGTCTACAATCTCGGATCCGGCCGGCACACGGTCACGATCGAGAAACGCGAGGCGGCCCCCGGCGGCGCGCCGCGCATCGATGTCCTGTGCTTCTCGCAGGGTGGAAGCTCTGCGCCCCTCGACAACGAGGTCTGCGCCGCGATGGGGGGCTGTCCCGACGGTTGCGCCGCGCCCACGACAACAACGCTGCCTGCACCGACCACGACATCCACGACATCCACGACATCCACGACTTCGACGACCTCGACGTCCACCACAGCGACCACGACTTCGACGCTGCTGGTCACCACGACGACAATGCCGCAGGAGGAAGGCGAGATCTTCTGCTGGCCTGCAGCGCAGGGAGCACCGGCGTCGCTTTCCGGCGCGATGACGACATCCCTCGAGTACACTGCGGGCACAGATTCGGACGCGCTTGCCGACAGCCTGACCACACCGCTGGTGTTCGCGGACAGCACCGCAAACAGCCCCGGCGGAGGCAGCGGCGACGCGGTCGCCTACGATATCGAGTTTCCTGCCTCCGGCAGCTGGCTGCTCTGGGCCCGAGTGTATTACCCGGGCAGCCCGGGCAGTAACGACGCGAACTCGTTCCTCGTCAAGATCGACGACGGGCCGCTCGCCAAGCTCGGGAACAACCGGGACTACTTCCGTACCTGGCACTTCGATGGAGACGGAACGAAGGAGAGCGGTACGCCCGCGCCGCTGCCTCTCGGGCAGCTCGCGGCGGGGATGCACAGGATGCAAATCGAAAAGCGCGAGGTCGCTTCCGGCGGTGCGCCACGGCTCGACGTTCTGTGCCTGACACAGAACGCGGACATCACCCCGGATGACGCTGCCGCCTGCGCCGCAGGAATCGACTGCTCCGGGCCGGGCACGAGTTCCACCACCAGCACGACGAGCAGCACGACGAGCAGCACGACGACAAGCACGTCGACGAGCACGACCGAGGCCCACGTCACCACGACGTACGCCGCTCCGACAACGACGCTGCTCGTCGTCACGACGACCACGCTGCCGGCACCACCTCCTCCTCCCGTGCTGGATGTTGTATGTGTTCGCGCGGCCGAAGCCCGACAGCTCTCGGGCAGCATGACCCTCGGCAGCGCATACGCGGCAGGCGATGACTCCGACGTCGCGGGCGACAGTCTCGGCGCACGGCTGCTCTATGCCGACAGCGGCCAGAACGCCTTCAGCGGCGGAAGCGGCGATGAAGCCGAATACGAGGTGTTCATACCGGAAACCGGCGAGTGGTTTGTGTGGGGACACCTGTATTACCCCGGCAGGCCCTACAGCAACGACGCAAACTCATTCTTCGTGCGCGTCGACGGCGGACCACGGCTCAAACTGGGCAACAAAAATGATCGATTCAGGCAATGGCATTTCGACGGGGACGGCTCTTCCACCCGAGGCGGCCCCTCGCCGCTGTCGGTCGGGATGCTTTCGAGCGGACTGCACAGCATCGTTGTCGAGAAGCGCGAGGTTCAGCCGATCCCTCCGCGACTCGATCTGATCTGCCTGTCTCAGGAGCCTGTGGAGCCGAGCGCCGACCAGGTCTGTGCCGCCCTCGGGTCCTGCATCACGTCGACGACGCTGCCGGTGGGCGGCCCGTCAAGCACGACTTCGTCGACTTCGACATCAACGACAACATCGACATCGACATCGACAACCACGCTGCCGGTCGTGACGACAAGTACAACGTTGATGACCACCTCGACGACCCTCCCCGCCCCGGACGTCGAACTGTTCTGCATATCGGCCGGAAACGACCCGACGGCGCTGTTCAATGGAGCGATGACCGCCGACTCCACATTCGCCGGTGGCAACGACAGCGACCCCTATGCGGACAGCCTCGGGGACGTCCTGCTCTATGCGGACAGCTCGTCGAGCGCGTTCCGTGGCGGCAGCAGTGACTGGGTCGAATATCTGATCGACTTCCCCTCCGCGGCTCACTGGTACTTCTGGGGGCGCTTCTACTACCCGTCCGCCCCCGGCAGCAACGGGCCGAACTCCTTTTTCCTCAGCCTCGACAACAACGCCCCGCTCAAGATCGGCAACAACAGGGAGCGCTTCCGCACCTGGCACTTCGATGGGGACGGCACCGTGGAAATCGGTGATCCCAAAGGCCTTGATCTGGGTTACGTCACAGCCGGACTGCACACGGTCGTCATCGAGAAGCGTGAAGTCTCCGCCGGCGACAAACCGCGCATGGACGCATTGTGCTTTTCGAAGCAGGCAAAGATCGCGCCTGCGGATTCAGAGGCTTGCTCGGCCATGCCGAGCTGCACCCACTGAAGATCAGGGGCTCGAGTCGGCCGTTTCCCTCGCCGTCGTAACGGCGAGGGAAACGGAATCGATTCCAGCGGCAATGGGTTACAGGTCCAGGCGGCAGCCGCTCGGCCGTGGTACCCGTCGATCAGGGACAACCGCCCGTGCCAGGGATGTACTCCTGCGACGGATTGCTCGCACAGAACGTTTTGGCCCGAGCCTGATTGATGACCCGCCCGGCACCCGGAAGCCCCGCGACACTGTTGATTCCCGCAGAGCTGGTCTTGGGAACACAGAAGATCGCTGCACCTACAGGCGTCTGCGGGTCCGCAGAACCCGAAGCCTCGATCGTCGGCAGGAAGCACGAGCGGTTGGCGCCGAGCTGGCACGTTCCGCAAAGGCCTGCGCCCGCTCCCCCACCGCAGTCGGTGTTGTCACAATCACTGTTCGTCACGCACGTCACGAAAGGCTCGCCGTTCGCTCGGGTTACGCCGTCACAGAACTGACCGGCCGGGCCGTCAGCGCACTCTCCCTGATTTCCGCCGAGATCGACGCAGTTGTCGTTGTTGCAGGTGTTGTCCACCGGTGAGGTGAAACCCTCCTTCGCGCAGGTACCCGCTCCAAGGCTCGCGCAGAATGCATCGTCGGAGCACGCGAGGGTCGCGTTTCCAGTACACAGGCCGCAATGGCAGAGCGCAGCGTCGCCGAATTCACAGGGAACCTGCGCCGTAAGCGACTGCAGACCCGTTGTCTGTGTCAGCTGGAGGTTGAGCCCGGTACCCGAAACGTTCTTGCCGATGGTCGGGAAGCAGTCGAGGCTGCCGCCGTCACCACTCGGGCTCGGGAACGTCTCGTTCGTCGCGTTGTTGTCGCACGGATTGCCGTCGTCCTCACCGCCTACACAGGTTCCGTCTCTCACACCGTCGTTGGCGGTCACGTCTCCGGTGCAGTACGGGCACGGGATCGTAATCGCCTCGCCGAGGAACACCACAGACTTCAGATTCGTCGTGATCGAACCGGAGCCGAGGTCGACGTTCGCCGTGCCCGTCACGTCCTGTGCGAACTTGTTGAGCGCGCAGGCCGGCGTGTTGCCCGCCGAGAGCGGCAGAGGCGGACCGAAGTAGCATTCGCAGTTTCCGACGCACTGCCCGTCAAGGCAGGTCGGCGTACGCAGTCCGGTCAGGCAGGCCGAGCCCGGGCAGTCGCTGTCGGTGGTACAGCTCTGCGACGAATTGTTCTCGCAAACCCGGCAATCGTTATCGACAGAACAGCTCAGCCCGCTGATCCCGCACGAGTCCGGATCGAGGGCGAAGCCGTCTGAACACACCACGCTGTTGTCGGTCGAACAACGGCACAGATTCGAGTTCTCAGCGTCGAGGCCCTGCACGACGCACTCGCCGCACGGTTCGCTCGACAGGTTGTCAAAGGGCCCGGGGCAAAGCAGTCGGCCCCGGGTCGTGATCCGATCGTTGACGTCGGCTCCATGCGCGATTCCCGTGAAGCCGGTGTCGAGCCCCGTCACGGTGACGCACCTGCCGAGTCCCGTATCGCAGCTTCCGACCAGCGCACCGTCGACCTCACAGTCGGTGTTGGTCGTACAAGGTGTCTCGCGTGTGCCCGCGTAAATGACGATCTCCCCGCTGTCCGGGCAGTTCAGATCCTGGCAGCCGGCTTCGCCGGAGCCCGGGCCGCAGGTGCACTGTGAAGAGCAGTTGTCTCCGCTGATCAGGTTGCCGTCGTCGCACTCTTCGCCCGTATCGACCACACCGTCGCCGCACTGCGGGTTGAGGCAGTTCTCCCGGCATGCGTCCGGCGTCGTGCTGCTGTTCGCCCCGCCGTTGTCGCACTGCTCACCGAACTGAGCGTCAATGGTACTGTTTCCACACGTCGACGGGATGCAATTCGACTCGCAATCGTCGCCGTCGACGAGGTTGCCGTCGTCACAGGTCTCGCCGGCCAGGTTATTTACGATTCCGTCGCCGCACACCTGATTGGTACAGGTGAGCTCGCAGGTCTGGGTCTGGACGCCCGTATCGCACTCTTCGGGGTCTTCGACGAGGAGGTTGCCGCACTGGCGACAGCTGCTGTCAATCACGCCGTTGTCGAGTTCATCGCATGGCGCGGTCATCGCATCGGTCGCGTTGAGAATCAGGCAGGTCCTGCAATCGGCTCGCTGTGACAGGCACAGCCCGAGGTCGCCCGCCGACGAGCAGCCTCCGGCGAAGGCCGTTGCCTGGTCAATGCCGGCGCAGGACTTGGCGACCGCGGCTGTAATCTTTGCCGCCGCTTTCGCGACCTTGCCCTTGGCATCCGGCGGGAACATGCATTCGCTCTGCAGCGTAGCGCCGTCGGTGACCGTGTCTTCCTTCAGCCCGTCTTTCTTGCACGAGACGAAGTCCTTCGCGCGCGTCGCGGCGTATTTCTCGACGGTCTTGATGACTCCGGACTGACACTTCGCGCCATCCTTGTCGGTCAGGACCCCGCTCTGCGCCGGGCTGCCGAACATATCGGTGACAATCGCCTGCTCCTCGCTGACAGCAGCCGCGTTGATGGTCGCTGCATCGCTGAAGCCGAACGTGGGCTCGGCAGGTCCGGAACATCGACTGTTCGCGGTATCGGTGACTTTCGCTTGCGCGCCGGCCACCTTCCCTTTCGCGTCACCGGTAATGCAGGCGTCGAGGTCAGCCGCCTTGCCGCCGCCGACGGCCTTCACACACCCGCTGTTCTCCTTACCCTGCGTCGCAGCGAGCTTGGTTGCGGCCTTGTTGATGCCGTTGATGCATTTCTCCTGATCGCCGGTCTGGGCGTCTGCACGGTCGGCTGCGGAAAATGCCTGTGCGGCAAGAAAAGTAACGGTCGCGGCTGCGACGATAAGCGAACGTCTTCGCATCTCGAACGGTCCTCCTGGTAGTTGGCCTTGACCGAGTGCAACGACGAATCGGCACGCGCCCGATTCCCGCGGAACCGGGCCCGCACGGTGGCGACGCGACCTCGATGAGCGTCTCGGTTCTGAGGCGACGCGGATTATAAACGTCTGCGCACGGGAAGCGTCAAGGGAAGACCCCCTTCGAAGCCTCTTTTACGAACACGCTGCAACGGTGCGGCACGGATCGCTCACCGGCGAGACGACGTTGCATCGGCCTCGCGACGGTTGAATCTGAAAGCATACCCCCCCGAAGAGGGGGCAGCAGCGCAACACGGCCCGGGGCTGCTGACTGCAGACGACGTTCACAGCGTTGTCGGAGTTTGAAACCCGCCGGTTCTGACGGAGCGCGTCGTCGGCGCCGACGCGCAGCGCCACGGCGGTAAGTTCATCGCACACTTCGCACAGCGGCTGCGCATTCTGGGGTGCTGCCAGGGGGGTCGGGCGTGCAACGGCCCGGCCTGCGCACCGGTCAGTCGCGCGCGACGCGAGATCCGACTAAAGACAGGTACATGCCCGGACCGGTCCGCCGTCTCGCCGCCTGGACGATTCGCGAACGATTCACGATCCTCACGATCGTTCTCTTTGGCTACATCTTCGTGCTCGCCCCCGCGCCGCAGCGATCGCAGCTGTGGGGAAACATCACCCAGGGCGTCCTGAGTGCGGTTGTCATCATCAGCCTTTCTGCCTGCGTGCGTAGGCGTCGCGTGATGGTGCCGCTCACCGGGGTCGGAGTCGTGGTGCTCGCCCTGATCTGGGTAGCGGAGGCGCGGCCGGGTGACGGAGAGCTGGTTCTGGCCAACTACCTCGGCACAGCGACCGTGCTGCTGCTCACTGCGGTGATCGTACTGAACGATGTCGCATCCACGCCTCGAGTGACACACGACACCGTACTCGGTGCGATCTCGGCTTACCTGCTCTTCGCGCTGGTCTTCGCGCTGATCTACGCGGCCGAGTACACACTCAACCCGTCCAGTTTCGATGTCCCGGACGCCGTCGCGGCGGTTCTCGCGGAATCGAACTCGAACGCGGCGGTAACGCGCGTATTCATGTATTTCAGCTTCGTGACGATCAGCACCCTCGGCTACGGCGACGTGCTCCCGTCATCGACGGTCGCCCAGGCAACCGCAGCCGGAGAGGCGATCCTCGGCCAGGTGTTTCTGGCCGTCGCGGTTGCCCGGCTGGTCGCCCTCCAGATCGCTCACGCCTCGAAAAGCGAGACAGACGTCGGCGGCGCAGAATCGGACGAATGAGCAGCAGCCTCAGTCGTTCTTTCCTTGTCCGAACAGACCGCTCACGCCTTCAAGGACTTTGCCGACCTGTTTGACGCCCTCATCGTCGACGCTTCCTGCGATCTCCGCGGCAGCGCCGATCGGATCGCCCTGTCCGTATCTTTCCACCGCCGAGGTCACACCGCCGGTCAGCTCGATGTTGAGCGCAGCCAGGGAGCCGAGTCCGCCGCTGAGATCCGACAGGATCGCAGAGGGCACTCCGTCCGCCTTCATGACCGCCTCGAGAAGTACACGCGTGAAAATGGCAGCAAGCTCGGCGGTGTCTACGCCGCCGGACGCCGTTCCGATATTGTCGAGGCTGATCTCGGGAACGTTGACGGAAACTCGGGACTTGTTGCCGATCACGTCGAGGATGAGGTTCGCATTTACATCGCGGACCCTGAGGCGCTCGACGATGAACTGCTTCGAAGCGCCGCCTGTCTCCTGCGCCGACTCGCCGGATCCGAGTTTACCGAGATTCGTCAGAATGACGTCGTAGTTCGCCGACTTGACCGTCTTCTCGATGTTCATTTCGATGTGGTCGAGGGCAATCAGCGGGACCTGGACCACATCTTCGGTAAGGGAAGCGGGCGAGACGGCGATGTCGATGGCTCCGAGGCGAAAGAATTGCGGTGCGTCGAAGCCGGGTGGATTCGCCACCGTGAGGTCCGACAACACGATCCGCCCGCCGACCAGCCGAGGCCGAACGCCCCCGACCTTTGTCTCGACGCCCAGCGCGTAGGTGCCGCCCCACTCGATCCCGGCCGCGATCAGCCGGTCGACGTAGAGATACGCTCCACCGAGCGCCAGCATGACCGCCACCAGGAGCCCACCGATAATTCTGATCATAGCGCCGGGTCTTACCCGACTCAGGATGTCAGCGCACCTGAACGCCGCAGACGCGACATCGGCCTGCCGCGTTGCAGGGCGCACCGAATTGACCGGGTCCTGCGCAGCAAATAGTTGTGGTCCGCTCTCCCCGGCAACCAGTCCCGGGAAGACGTGGCCCCGCCCCCCCGGAACTGCGGGTGCCCAGGCCCGTCCTCCCCACCGTACGGCCTGCGCTCGCTCGCCGAGACTGCACGGCGTCGCATCAGCGGAACAGGGAACAGGGAACAGGGAGCAGGAGGAAAACCGGAAGTTGAAGACGATCGGCAGACACGTGATCGCGGAGTTCTACGGCTGCGGACAGGAAATTCTCAACGAGGTCGAACAGGTTCGCCGACGCATGCGCGAGGCAGCCGAGTTGATCGGCGCCACAATCGTCGGAGACACCTTTCACAAGTTCGCGCCCCAGGGCGTAAGCGGGTCGGTTGTCATTGCGGAGTCCCATCTGTCCGTGCACACGTGGCCGGAAAATGGCTATGTGGCGGTCGATATCTACACCTGCGGCGGCCTCGACCCGCGCCGTGGATTGCGCTTTCTCGCCGAGGAGTTCGGCGCGACGGGCTGTCGTCTGCAGGAGATCGTCCGCGGCCTGCCTGACCACGTCGACAAAAACAGCATGCTGCTGCCCGATGATGTCCAGCTGATAACGCGTACCGTGGAGGCAGAGGAGCTCCCGTCCGCTTCCTGAGTGACCGCTTCACCTCAGTGCCCAGCCCCATGATGAACCGGTGACCCGCCCCCGCCAGATCCCCGACGAGCTGCGAAGCGGAGGGGCCTATCCCGCGTCGACGGGGTCGTTCGACGGCAGCTGGTATATCGAGAAAGACTGCGACTCGACACTCCTGGGCATGCGCGTGAGCGCAGTGCTTCACGAGGAGACGAGCGCCTTTCAGAAGATCACCGTCTATGACACTCCGTTTTTCGGCAGGGTGCTGACACTCGACGACATCATTATGCTCACCGAGCGTGATGAGTTCGTCTACCACGAGATGATCGTTCACGTTCCTCTGTGCCAGCTGCAACGGCCGCGGTCGGTTCTGATTGTCGGAGGAGGCGATTGCGGCGCGCTGCGCGAGGTTCTCAAACACCCGGGCATCGAGAGGGCGGTGCAGTGCGAGATCGATGAACGCGTGACGCGTGTCTGCGCGGACCACTTCGACTGGGTCGAAGAAACCATCGCGGACCCGAGGGTGGAGCTCATATTCGACGATGGTGCGGCCTGCATCGACGCGAACCTTGACGCGTTCGATCTCATCGTGATCGACAGCACCGACCCGGTCGGGCCCGCGTCGGAGCTGTTCCTGCGGGAATTCTACGCCCGAGCGCGGCGTGCGCTTCGCAGCGGCGGCATTCTGACTGCCCAGGGGGAGTCCCCTCACTGGGACGCGGGCATGGTGCTGACGATGCACGAGGAACTCGCAGCGGCGTTCGACCATACCGCCGGATACCTGTGCTTCATGCCCAGCTACCCGAGCGGCTGCTGGCACCTTGCCTGGGCTTCACCGGACCGCACGCCGGAGGCGTGGTTCGACGAGACACGCGCCGCAACACTGGCGCCGCAATGCAATTACTACAACGCCGAGATCCATCGTGCGGCGTTCGCGCTGCCGCAGTTCGCCCGTCGGGTCATCGTCGACCGCGAGAACCCCTTCGAGATTCACGACCGCCGCGTCCGGACGGCGCCGAGCGGGAACTCCTGAGCCATGCTCACCGGGCTGCCTGCGCTGGTTCTCATTCTGGGTCTCGGGATCGGCGCGCAATGGATCGCCTGGCGAATCCGCATCCCGAGCATCCTGCTCCTGCTCGGGCTCGGCATCGCGGCAGGGCCGATCAGCGGCCTTCTCGACCCCGACGCGCTGGTCGGAGAACTCCTGTACCCGGCGACATCCTTCGCGGTCGCCCTCATCCTTTTTGAAGGCGGGCTGAGCCTTCGCGTCGCCGAGCTGGGCGAGAGCACGCGCACCATGGCCCGGCTGGTTCTGATCGGCGGACTCGTCACGTGGGTGCTGGCGTCGCTGTGCGCCGAGGCCGTCCGCGGCGGGCCGACCTCGGTAGCCTGGCTGGTAGGCGCGCTATTCGTTGTCACCGGTCCGACGGTGATCGTGCCCCTGCTGCGGCAGGTTTCGCTTCGCCCTCGGGTCGCGGCCGTCCTGAAGTGGGAAGGCATTCTCAATGACCCGGTCGGTGCCGTTCTCGCGGTGCTGGTCTTCGAGGCGGTTGTAACCGGCTCGCCGCGTGAGGCGACGACGGTGACCATCATCAACACCGCGGAGGCGATCGCTGCCGGCGCGGTGGTCGGCATCGGCGGAGCGCTCGCCCTCACCTTCGCGCTGAAACGCTATTACATCCCGGACTTCCTCGAGAGTCCGCTCTCGTTCGCGGCGGTGGGTGCCGCGCTGCTGGCTGCCGATTCGATCCAGCACGAGGCCGGGCTACTCGCCGTAACGGTGATGGGCGTCGCGTTGTCGATACAACGATCCGTCCCCGTCAATCGAATCCTCGAGTTCAAGGAGAACCTTCGGGTCCTGCTGATCTCCAGCCTGTTCATCGTACTCGCGGCCCGCGTCGATCTGGCTGCGCTGCGCGAGGTCGCGGTGCCGGCGCTTTTGTACCTCGCCAGCCTCGTCTTCATCGTGCGGCCGGCCGCGGTAACCGTATCGACGCTGGGCTCGCCGCTGGACTGGCGCGAGCGTGCAATGCTCATGAGCCTCGCCCCGCGCGGAATCGTCGCGGCGGCCGTATCTACCGTGTTTGCTCTGCGGCTGGAGGCGGCAGGCGTCACCGGCGCCGAGGAACTCGTACCGATCGTCTTCTGCGTGATCGCCGGCTCGATCATCATCTATTCGATCCCGGCGCCCTACATCGCTCGCGCGCTCGGCGTCGCGGGCTCGCAATCCAACGGCCTGCTGATCTACGGCGCGCACTCCTGGGCGCGCGAGCTGGCGGCGGTCATCCAGGACGCCGATGTCCGGGTCGCCCTCGTGGACAGCAATTATTTCAGTGTCCGCGCCGCGCGTATGCGCGACCTCACGGCGTATTACACGAACATCGCGACGTCCGAGCCGTCGACCCGCTTCGACCTCGACGGCATCGGCAGCTTCCTCGCGCTCTCGCCGGGGTACGAAGCCAACGCGCTCGCCTGCCTTCACATGACCGAGGCATTCGACGCATCCCACATCTATCAGCTCGCCCCCGAGGAGGGCCTGGCCGCCCAACTCGGCCCGTCCGCGCCGCTGCACCTGCGAGGACGTACTGCGTTCTCGACGGCGCCAAGCTACAGCGACATCGAAGAGCGAGTCGCGCGCGGCTGGACATTCAAGTTGACAAGCCTCAGCGAAGAGTTCGGGGAAAACGAATACCGCGAGCGTTACGGCGAAGATGCGATCACACTTCTCGGAATTCGCGATGACGGCGCAGGGGTCAAAGTCTTCACACCCGACAGAGCGCCGGACTTCGCCGCCGACACCTCGGTCATCAGCCTGGTTCCGCCGAGCGACTGACCGGTTCACGCAGGGGTGTCGCCGCGCGCCGCGATCCATTACGATGGCACGCATCGCGGTGTGCCGCACAGGAGAGCGCCAGTGACCGACTGGACCGAACGAATCGATGCATACGTGGACGGCATCGCCGACCGACTTTCCACGATCCGGAGACATCTTCACATGCACCCGGAGCCGAGCGGCTCCGAGGAGGGCACGGCGCGTTATCTGGCCGATCTCCTGCGCGAGGAGGGACTCGAGACGCGTCTGGTTGCGCGTGGTTGCGGAGTTGTCAGCGAACCCGCCGGCCAGGGAGAGAGCCCGCGCGTAGGATTCCGTGGGGACATCGACGCGCTCCGAATGAGCGATGAAAAGAACGTCGAGTACCGCTCCACGGTCGAGGGCATCACTCACTCTTGTGGACACGATGCTCACGCGACGATCGTCATCGGCGCCGCGATGGCTCTGCGGGCCTGTGCCGAAGAGCTGCCGTGGCCGGTGCGCTGGAGGGTCCTGCTTCAGCCGGCCGAGGAGACCAGCGAGGGCGCGCGTGAGATGGTCGAGGAGGGAGTCATGGAGAACGTCTCGAGCGTCATCGCCCTCCACGTCGACCCCGAGCGTCATACCGGCCGCGTCGCCTTCAGACATGGAACTATGACGGCCTACTGCGACGAGGTCGATGTCGTGATCAGCGGCGCCGGCGGACATGCCGCCCGACCGCACCACACCGTCGATCCGATCCTCGCAGCGTGTCAGTTCGTGACAGCGGTCTACCAGTTCATCCCTCGTGCGATCGACTCTCGGCACCCGAGCGTTATTACCTTCGGCTCGTTCCATGGCGGCGCGAGCCAGAACGTAATCCCCGAGCAGGTAAAGATTCGCGGGACCGCGCGCACGACCAGTCACGCCGAAACCTCGCGTGTCGAGGACCGGCTGGAAGAAATCGCCGACGGAATCGCGGAAGCCAGCGGCACCGAGATCGATATCGAGTTCAAACGCGGACCGGACGCGGTGATCAACGACGATGCCGTGACCGACACCTGCATCGCTGCAGCCACTGCACTGCTGGGAAAGTCGGCGGTCGAGTCCATCGATGAGCCCAGCATGGGCGGAGAGGACTTCGCGGAGTTCCAGCGCAAAGCTCCCGGCTGCCTCATGCGACTGGGGGTATCGCAGAACCCCGACGAGGCGTACTTCCTGCATTCTCCGCGCTTCGATCTCGATGAAGCCGCACTCGCCATCGGCGCCAAGCTGATCGCTCGATCGGTCGTGCTGCTGGCACGTCCTGCGGAAGATGCCCGTGGAGACAACGGGTGAGCTCCATCGAATTCACCTACAACGCAACGCCCACACTCGGCGTCGAGCTCGAGCTTCAGCTCGTCGATCCGCAGACCTGCGAGCTGACGAGCGTGGCGGGAGACATTCTCGGTAGCGTTCCACCGGAACTGACGGCCTGCTTCAAACCCGAGCCTGTCCAGTGCTGCCTCGAGATCAACTCGGACGTCTGCACCGACGTCGCAACGGTCGAACGCGACCTCTCGGCGAAACTCGCGATGGCCTCGCAGCTGGCCGAACGAGCGGACTGCCGGTTGTTCTGGTCGGGCACGCACCCGTTCTCTTCGTGGCACGACCAGGAGATCACCCCCGACAAGCGATATCTCGGACTGGTCGAGCTGCTGCAGGACACCGCGCGCCGGCTGATCGCCTTCGCACTCCACGTCCATGTCGGCGTCGACACCGGTGACAAGGCGGTGATGATCTGCGAGCGAATACGTCTGGCTCGTGAATCACCTGGTCGACACCGGCTTCATCAACGGGATCCGCGAGATCTGGTGGGACGTCCGGCCGCACAACAATTTCGGGACCGTGGAGGTTCGCATCTGCGACCTCCCCTCCTCCGTGGAGGATGTCCTCGGACTGACCGCCATGGTTCAGTGCCTGGTGCAGTATCTGTCCGAGGAGATCGACGGCGGCACCTACCAGTACAACTGCCACCCGACGATGGTTCGCCAGAACAAGTGGAGAGCCTGTCGGCACGGCATGGATGCGAAGCTGGTCGAGCTGGAAACGCAGCGAGCGATCCCCGCCCGGGAGATGGTTCACAAGCTCGTCGAACGGCTGAGGCCGACTGCACGCGCGCTCGGCTGCGAGGGTTATCTCGAACACGCAGGCGCGATGGCAGACGGCAAAACGGGCTCTCAGCGACAGATCCAGGTGTTCAAGGAGACCGGCGATGCGACAGAGATCGTCCGCCGGGCCGTCATCGCCGGCGCGCCGGCAGGCGATGCGGCTGGCGACTGACTCAGCCCTGCGTCAGTACTTCCAGACAGAACGACGCGATCATCACGAAAAACATCCCCGAGTAGACCGACGTGAACGCGCGGTAGAAACCGCAAAGACTCGCCAGCGAGGGGTCGCCGAGATGTTCGTACTCGCGGCGGCGGAAAAAGCGGGTAACCGCCAACGTCGTCGCGGCGGAGCCGTGGTAGATGATCGAGGGCTCACCGAGCAGCTTCCACGTCCCCGGATGATCCTCGCGCAGGCGATGCAGAACCGCGCGGTGGAGCAGAAACCCCGGGAGCGCGAGAACCAAGAGCGCCACCGCGCTGAGTGCGAACAATGTCGCCACCAGCGAGGCACGCGCATCGAGATACGCGAAAAAAAGGATCCAGGCAGTCAGCTCGGGCACCGCAAGCTCCTCTTTCGAGGGTAGCGCGGTAAAGACCGGATGCCCAGTCCGGCGGCGTTTGCGGCCAATTTCGCTGTAAAAACGCTCCTGAGCCCCCGCTCTCAGGCACCTCCGATGAAGATCCGACCGGCGGCCAGCCCCGCCCAGCTCGCCAGCAGACAGAGCACGACGTTCGCCAGTACGTTCGTCGCCGCGAGCGCCCAGTCACCGTCGTCCAGATAACGCAGCGTCTCGAAGCCGAAGGTCGAGAACGTCGTGAAGGCCCCGAGAAAGCCGATGGCGACCGCAATACGCAGAGTTCGCGGCACGAGATCGGTGACCAGCGCGGTATGCATGAAGAACGTCAACGCAAAACAGCCGATGACGTTCACAAGGAGCGTGCCGTAGGCGAACCCCTCCCCGAGCGCGCGGTAGGTCCAGCTGCTCAGGAGGAAACGGCACACAGACCCCAGAGCGCCGGCGACGGCGAGCGCGAGCAAGTCCGTCACGGCCGCAATCCACGCCCCGGAATATCTCGGTACTTCCCGCCCATCACCGCTATAATGTAAACTCGATCCCGTGCTGTCCTTACAGCCGCGCGCACAGGTCGAACGGGCCTGCGCGCGGCCTCGGATCGACGGAGGTGGAAACGGTGAGCGGATTCGAACAGATCGAGAGCCGGGTCGGCGAGTACTTCGACGACCGCCTGACACAGCATGGCGCGACAGCCGAGGGCGCGGCATGGGCCACGACCGAGTCCCAGTCCTTGCGCTTCAACAAGCTGCTGGGTGTCATCGAAGAAAACGACGGCGATTTCTTCTCCATCAACGACTATGGATGCGGCTATGGGGCTCTCGCTGAACACCTCAACGCGGCCGGTCTGAACTTCCAATACTCGGGCTACGACATCTCCCCTGCGATGGCGCGTACGGCGCGCGAGCGGCTCGATGACCACCGCTTCCGCATCGTGAGTTCCCACGCGGAGTTGACCGAGGCCGACTACACGGTCGCCAGCGGCGTCTTCAACCTGAAGCTCGAAGCCGCCGGCAGCGACTGGGAGTGTCTGCTCCTCGAGACCCTCGACCGTATGGCCGAGCTGAGCCGGCGGGCCTTCGCGTTCAACTGCCTCGAGCGCCCCGCTGACGCCGCTTCGAGACGGAGCGAGCTCTACTACGCCGACCCCCACGCGGTTTTCGAGCACTGCCGGAGCCGGTTCTCCCAGCGCGTCGCGGTCCTCGCCGATTACAACCTCCCGGAGTTTACGGTCATCGTCCGGAAGTAGCCGGCTCCCCAGGCCACGCCGGAGGTCGGCGTAAGACCTCCTCCCCTGCCCCGGTCGCGTCCGCCTCGCCTTGCGCGTGTGGACGGGTTTGGGAACAATCAGGGGTTCAATGGATCTGCCCAGAAACCCCACGCGAGCCGTGCGAATCGGCACGGTAACCATCGGCGACAGCAATCGGATTGCCGTCCAGAGCATGTGCGCCACGAAGACGGAGAACGTCGAGGCCACCGTCACCCAGGTCAAGGCACTGGAGAAGGCCGGGGCCGATGTCGTTCGGATCGCCGTCGACAGCAAGCGCGAAGCTGAAGCGCTGATCCAGATCCGCGAGAGGACGAGCGCCAACCTCAGCGTGGACCTTCAGGAGAACTACCGCCTCGCTCTGGCGGTCGCGCCGTACGTCGACAAGCTGCGATACAATCCGGGGCATCTGTATCACCACGAACGTGAAAAGCCGTGGCAGGACAAGGTCCGATTCCTCGCCGATGTCGCCGAGAAAAACGACTGCGCCATCCGCGTCGGCGTGAACTGCGGATCGGTCGACCCCGCCAAAGCAGAGAAATACGACTCCGACGACAGCATCTCGCCGATGCTGGAGAGCGCGTTCGATCATTGCGAACTCCTCGATTCGCTCGGGTTCACCCGGTACTGCGTCTCGCTCAAAGACTCCGACCCGACCAAGGTCGTGGAAGTGAATCAGAAGTTCGCCGAGCAACGGCCCGATGTGCCCATTCACCTCGGCGTGACAGAGGCCGGCATGCCGCCGGACGGCGTCATCAAGACCCGCATCGCGTTCGAACAGCTCGTCAGCCGCGGTATCGGCGACACCATCCGGGTCTCACTCACCCTCCCGAACGACCGCAAGCAGGAAGAAATCGAGGTCGGGCGGTCGATCCTCGAGGACATCGCCGCAGGCCGCGTTCGCAGCGTCGTCGACTTCGGCTCCGGGCTGAACATCATCGCCTGCCCGAGCTGTTCGCGTGTCGAGAACGAGGCATTCATCGACCTGGCCGCAGACGTCAAAGAGATGACCGAGTACGCGCGGGATCACGACATCACGATCGCCGTGATGGGTTGCCGAGTGAACGGTCCAGGTGAGACGGACGACGCGGACCTGGGTCTCTGGTGTGCGCCGACGTTCGTCAACCTCAAGCGCGGCGAGGAGACGATCGGTCAATATCCCTACGACGAGATCCTCGGCCGACTCCGCGAAGAACTGGACGCGCTGATCTCGTCGCGACTGCCCTAGCGGCCCGGACGCTCAGCGGGCTTCCACGTCGGGTTCGCCGAGCGGCGTATGGCGGGCCAGCCCGTCCTCTGCAGGCGAGGCGTAACCGCTCCACATCCGTCCCGGAAAATCACCGCTCTCGATCAGCGGTCGCGTACGCGCCCACTGCTCCTCGAGCCGGCGTGTCCGGGCCGGATCCTTGGTCGCCATCTCCGCGCGGAGACTCTCGAGCGACCGCATGAAACTCGGCAGTGTGTCCGCAGCCCCCTGAAGAACGAGCCGCTGCGGAATGAAACTCAGCAGGCCCTTCATACCGATCGTCGAGGAGAACACGGCCAGCGTCTGACCGCGATCAGGGTCCCACAGGAAGGAATGCGCGCCCTCGTTGCGCAAGAAATCACCATCGACCTGTCCCCAGCACTGACCGGTACGCGATGGTAAATAACGCGAGGCGAAGGTGTATTCGAAGGCCGGCAGAACCTGTGCTGCTTTGATTCGCCCGGTGGCCAGCTGTCCATCAGGGTAAGCTTCCAGCACGACCACACTCTGGACTTCGTCGACAATCTCGGGGGCGAGCCCCGCATCGGTCGCGAGATCGAAGAGCGCTATCGGATCTGCGGAGAGGTAGCCGATGGCCTGCGCGCGTGAAGTGTCGTCGCCCTCTGTCACGATGCGAACGATAATCTCGCCGGCATCGACGCGAAGCCATTCGTCCGCCGTCAGGTCGATATCCGAGCTTCCCGGAATGCGTGGACAGGGCGCCTTGTGAACCGCCGGTCGCAGGGTATCGGATGCAGTGTCGATGCTGTCGGCCTGAGCAGGCCCGACAGCGATCGATAGAAGAATCAGGGCCACGGCTCCGCTCAACACGCCCACTCTACCGTCCCCCTTCCCGTTCCCGATGCGATAGCGCATTCGTCGAGCGATGTTTCGGAAGGCCGTGGCGGCAGCCTTGTTCAACATCATATTTCCATTAGACCCCAACTACGTCGCGCGCGCATCCAGATAACGCGCCGGATGCACCCGCTGCCCCCTGTTCTCGGGCTCATCGGCAGGATTATCCCTTGTTGATGCGGCGAGTCGACAGCGAAGTTGCATTGTTCCAGCCGGGGGGAGGACTCACTTCCGCCGCTGGCGAAGCTGGATCAGCGCAGGCAGAAGCAGCAGGTTGCAGGCGACCGCGAGTGTCACTCCCACAACCAGCAGCTGCCCCATGCTGGCGATGCCGCGATGCCCCGCAAACCCGAGAGTTCCGAAGCTCGCGATAGTGGTCAACGAGCTGAAAAGTACCGCGTGGGCAGTGCTCGTCTCCAGCAGCCGACCGGCCGACACATGACTGAGCCGCGACCTCTCGACGAGATGGATCCCGCTGTCGACACCGATCCCGAGTAACAAAGGCAGTACGATGATGTCCGCGAAGTTGATCGGGATTCCTCCGATCACCGCGGCCGCCCCCGTGAGGACGGCTGCCAGGGTAAGCGGCGCAAGAACGAGGAGCGTGTCGCCGATCGTTCTCCAGATCAGCAGCAGGAGGATGACAATAACGACGACCGCCGCCGTCAGCGCCTGCCTGAATGAACGCACCGTTGCATCGCTGGCCTCAACGATATTGACCGCCGTTCCTGTGGCCTCCGGAGCGACCGTTCTGACTCCGCGCACGAACCTCTCAATCGCCGCGGGGTCCGAGAGATCCTCGCTCGGGAGCACCCGGATACGCGCCCATCCATCGCGCGAGACCATCCGGCCGACCAGCGCTTCGGGCAGCTCCTCGAGCGTGACCGGCCCGACGTTGACCGCGCGTTGCAGACTCGACAGCTGGTCGGGCAGCGAACCGAGCAGCGCGGTCTCCAGCGCCGCGAGATCGGCGGCACGGTCGCGGTTCTCCGCCGACAGAAATCGCCCGAGTGAAGCGGCTGTCGCGGCTGCCGCTCGCCGCTCCGCGCCCGGGACCGCGGCCTGCGAAAGCACGATCAGCTCCTCGCGCAGTTCGTTCAGCGAAGTCAGCTTCTCCGCATCGCCGGGCGGCCGCGGCAGTCCTGACGGATCGGGCGGCGGCGCGAGAAACAAGGCGACGTCTTCGATGATCGCGAGCTTCTCATTCTGCTCTTCCGGGACGAAATCACCGACGGTGAAGGCTTCGTCGACGACGTCGATCTCCCGCAGCCGCCCCGCGAGCTCCTGCGCACTGCCGAGATCATCGGCGACGACCGCGATCTCCCACGGCTGATGGCGGCTCTCCGCCATCAGCTCTTCGAAGGTTTTCACCGACTGCGCAGCCGGATCGCGCACCCGCAACGGGTTGGCGTCGAAGCTCAACTGCGGAAGCAGGGCAAGACCGACAAAGCCGATCATCAAAGCGACGACAGCGACGCGGCGAGGGTGGCGCAGTGAAAAGGCGGGGATCAGCCGCGGCGATGCCGCGGTCAGAGCAGCCAGCCCGCGTCGACCGCGAGGCTGCTGGAGGCTGATGAGGGCAGGCAGGAGCGTGAGGTTGAGGAACAGGCTGATGAACATGCCCGCTCCGGAAATCAGCCCGAGCTCGGCGACTCCCGCAAAGTCGGTCGGTACGAAGGCCAGGAACCCGATCGCCGTGGTCACCGCGCACAGCGCGATCGATGCACCGACGTCGCGAGCCGTCTCGGCGAGCGCGCGCTCGGCAGGCCAGCCCTCCGCGAGCAGTTCGCGATAACGCATGCAGAGGTGCAGCGCGAAGTCGACGCTCAAACCGATGAACAGGACCGCGAACGCGACAGAGAGAAGATTGAGGTGGCCGACCGCGAAGGCCGCGAAGCCCGCAGTCCAGACCAGACCGAAAACGAGCGTGATCAGCGTCGCGACAGCGAGACCGAGTGAGCGCAAGGCGAAGATGAGCAGCACCGCAACCAGAACCCTCGACGCGAGGCCGGCGCTCGCCGCCTGCTCCTGGACGAGTGTCATCTCCTCGATCGAGAGCGCGATGTCACCGGTCATGCGGATGCGCACGTCCGGGCCGCCCGGCTCGAACTCCGCCGCGTCGATCGCGTATCCCAGCTCGCGCGCATAGCCGCGAACGGCCTCGAGCGAGCCGCTGCCGGCGAGGACATCACTGAAGTCCAGTACCGGCTGCATGATGACGATCCGGCGCCGGGAGTCTTCACCGAGCTCCCCGCCGGCGACGATGTCGGCCCACGACAGTCGGTAGGACTCGCCGTCGATCACCGCGTCGACGCCGCGGCTGACTCGCTCGAGCATCGGCGCCAGCTCGCCGGGCTCGATATCTCCCTCGCGCAGCGCGGCCGACCCTCTTCCCAGCAGGTCGGCCAGGCCCCGAAGCGACCCGTCTTCGGCCAGCCCCGCCAGGTAGGGTTGAACACGTGCGAGGCGATCGGCGAACTCGCCCAGCTCATCGGTGTTCATGTAAAGCAGCGCGTGGTCCTCGAAGAACGGGCCCTCAGGTTCGAAGACGCTGTCGAACAGGCCAGTGTCGGCTCGCATCCGAGTCGCGAGCTCCCGCGCGGCCTCACCGGCACGCTCCGGAGTGGTGGCATCGACGACGATGACCACCTCATGGCCCAGCAGAGGAAACGCGCGCTCGTAGGCGATCTCCCGTGCACGAAACGGGATGGTCGCGGCAAACATCTCATCGAGGTCGGCGTTCACGCCCAGGTTGCGGGCCGTGTAGACGCCGATGGCCGCGGTCACCGCGAGGATCAGCACGACCACAAGGAGCGGCAATCGGGCCATCCATGTGACCCAGCGGGCCAAAAGGCCGCCCACGACTTTCTCGAACCGCCCGCTCACCGGTGAATGCCCCCTGAGAACCGCTCGTCTATCAGGTACGGGCAGCGGGTCCAGCAGTTTCCGAGCCGTCGAAATCCCCGCGGTGTCCGGCTATAGTCTGGGGCTGCTATCGACGTCTCGCTCGAGACTTCAGCGGAGGACAGCCAAGTTGAGAATCGCCAAGCCGCAGACCATCGCAGTCGCTGCCCGGATACGGCGCCCCGCCGGGATAGGCCGAATTGCGAAGATTTCGAAGATTTCGAAGATTGCCCTGTTTGCCCCCATCGCGCTGATCGCGCTGCTGGCCCTCGCGCAACCGGGAGCTCATGCAGAAGAAACAAAACCTGTCGACGTCATCGAGTCGCTGCATGAATCGCTGCTGTCGGTGATGAAAGAGGCAAAAACGCTCGGGTACAGCGGGCGTTATGAGCAGCTCGGGCCTGTGCTCGAGAGCAAGTTCGACCTCGACTTCATGGGCAGCAAGTCTCTGGGGCGCCACTGGAACGCGCTGAGCGACGAAGAGAAACAGAAATGGCTCGGGGCTTTCCACCGCTTCACGATCTCGAACTATGCATCGCGCTTCAACGGGTACGGCGGGGAGACCTTAAAGATCATGGGAAGCGACGAAGCCAGTCACAACACCGTCGTCGTGCGCACGGAAATTTTTTCGCCCACTCGTGACGGCGACATGACCCGGCTGAACTACCGGCTGCGCGAGACCCCGGACGGCTGGCGCATCATCGATGTGTACCTGAATGGATCGGTCAGCGAGCTGGCGCTGCGCCGGGCGGAGTTCTCCACGGCGTACGAACGGAACGGGTTCAATGAGGTGCTCGCGAGTCTCGAGAGCAAGATTTCAGACCTGTCCTCGGGCCGCGGCGCATGAGCCAGTGACACCGACGACCTCGCGCCTCACTGCTGTAGCGTCGGTCGGTGACCTCGGGAAGGAGAACCACGATCGGTTCGTCCCGACGCTGCCAGATCTCCCCGGTGCGACTCTGGTAGTACGCGTTTCGCAGCGCCGCATAAAAATCGACCGATGAGTCCACGAGAGCCTGAAGCGCGTCGTAGTTTTCTTCGCGCGTGGAAAGGCCCGAGCCGCCGCCGTAGTAGATCTGCTGACTGAAGCCGAGAATCCAGGTCGCCGGTCTCATCAACCCGTCGACCGTCCCTCCCACGAAATCGCGAACGCTGCCGGGGCCGAATATCGGAAGCACCAGATACGGTCCGCTCGGCGCCCCGTAGAGCGCCAGGGTCTGCCCGAAATCGGCGCGATGGCGAGGCATCCCCACCCCGGCGGCGATGTCCGCGATCCCTCCCCCGCCCAGCAGCGTATTGATCGTGAGACGTCCGAACGCGAGCCACGCGGCATCGAACTCTCCCTGCAACACGTCGTTCACGATGATCGGCGGTGAGCCCAGATTGAGAAAGACTCGCCGAACGATCAGCCGCAGCTGCTGCGGGAGCACAAAGCGGTATCCCTTGGTCAACGGGTCGAACAGCGCCTTGTCGATCCCGCGGTTGAAGGCGAGAAAGAACCGATTCGCCGGCTCGAACGGATCTGGGTAACCCAGCGGCTCCTCGATGTCCCAGTCGTCATCGAACAGAGGGTCGGGCTCCCTGGCCGGCGCGCCGCCCCCTCGCCCGCCTGCGAGTGCTGCATCGGCTCCCCATGCGGTGACCGCCGTTGTCGTGACGGTCGCAGTGGTCGCCACGGCCGCGAGCAGCGCGAACAGCCCGACGGCGAGCGCCGTGCGCCCGGAACCGGTCAAAGTACCGGCCTTCTCGTTGAATCCGACTGAGCCGAACATGCAGTCCTGCAATGGAGCCGCTGAGCGTGAGAGACCATCGGGCGCTCCGCCGACCGGCATCGAACCGGCATGGCCGTGCGTCCGGGGTTGACATACCAGACAAATGTACGGTATCACTACTCATATCCGAAACGACGTCACCGTCGTCCCGGAAATGCGTTGTCAGGCCTCGCTCTTCACCGTTAACCATGCCGCAAATTCGACTGAATCAAAAGGAAAACACGTCCCCACCCCCGGCATGTTCGCGAGAACGCCACCATGCCGCGCCGGCCGCCCGCCTTGATCTCCCGTCGCACAATCGGGCGGCCGGCGCACCGCACGGGGGTACATCGGTCGCCGCTGCAACGCCTCGGTTCAAGTCACCAGGGCTGAGGCGACCGGAGAAGTCCGAACAAGCCGGCAGATCCGGCAACACCGGACCGACCGGACGGAGTTGAAGAGATGGGACGAACCCCGGCAGGTGAAACACGGCAGCGAATTTATGAGTTCGTTCGCGCTCGATTGCTCGACGGCACCCCACCCACGGTTCGTGAGGTACAGGAGGCATTCGGCTTCCGCGCCGTTCAGTCGGCTCGCGAACACCTCGAAACCCTGGTGTCCGAGGGCCTGTTATCCAAGGAGCCGGGACGTGCACGCGGCTATCGTCTGCCCGATCTGAGCATGTCGGCTCCACCGACCCGACTGGTCCCCCTCCTCGGCCACGTACAGGCCGGTGCCCTGACCACCGCACTCGAAGAACCTGAAGGATTCCTCCCGATCCGCTCCCGCTCACCCGAACGTGATCTGTTCGCGCTGCGC
Source organism: Candidatus Nitrosopumilus sp. (assembly GCA_964225545.1). Classification (GTDB taxonomy): domain Bacteria; phylum Desulfobacterota; class Binatia; order UBA1149; family SPBQ01; genus SPBQ01. The sequence continues at coordinate 48,839 of CAXQPB010000005.1, forward strand.
GTTCGCGGTCAATCGATGAGCGGCGCCGGGATCCTCGCCAATGACATTGTAGTGGTGCGCCGACAACAGACAGCCGACGATGGACAGATCGTTGTTGCGCTGGTTGGCGACGAGGCAACGGTCAAGCGCCTGCGCAGGCGCAGGAAGCGCGTCGAGCTGCACCCCGAGAACCCCGACTTTGACATCATTGCCCCGGAGCCCGGGGAACTCATGCTGCTGGGGAAGGTCATAGAGGTACATCGCTACCTCGAGCAGCCCCCACTGCTGAACCCTTCGCAAGGTTCATAATGACCGATCCCACCCACACCGCCCGGCAGCATGAGCCCTCCGGAGCCCGGGGCCGTTCTTCCAGTCCGCACCCGGCCCCCCAACCGACGGAGACCGAACGCCTCTGCGGCGTGGCAGCCACAAGCTGGTCCCGAGGACAGCTCGCGGGCCGGCTCTCCGAGATCTCCTCGTGGGGAAACTCGGCCCCGCTCACCCTCGCCTTCACAATTGTGCAGGAGGCACAGCTGGCCGCAGAACCGGCCATCTGGATCACCCGTGCCCGCGAGGGCCAACACGACGGGACCTTCTTTCCACCGGACGCAGCAGCCAGCGGCATAGACCTCGATGCCCTGCCTGTGGTCCGCGTTCCCGATGCCGCCACAGCAGCACGCGCCGCCGACAAGCTGTTGCGCTCGGGAGCCTTCGGACTGGTAATACTCGATATCGGCGCCGACGATCGTGTCCCGATCCCGCTTCAGTCGAGACTGCTCGGACTGGCGGGGAAACACGACGCGGCGGTGCTGTTTCTCACAGAGAAACAGTCCGAGAAGCCCTCTGTCGGATCGCTGGTCTCCCTGCGGGTGCAGGCAACCCGTCGACAGACAACCGAAGGGCGATACGTGTGCGACCTCGAGGTGATGAAGGACAAGCGCCGGGGACCCGGCTGGACTCACTCGGAGATACGCAGTGGCCCGGCTGGCCTGCGTTGAGGTTGCCGCTCTCCCTCTACAACTGCTGCTGGTGCGTGAACCCGACTGGATTCCCCATCCGGTTGCGGTCGTGGAACGCGAGACTCCGCAGGGGCTGGTCACCTGGGTCAACGAGAGAGCATGGAAGAACGGCATACGTCCCGGAATGCGTTACGCCGGTGCCCTGTCACTTTGCCCGGGACTGCGCGCGGGTACGGTCACTGAAGATTCAATCGACCAGGGTCGGCAAGCGCTGGTCCAGCGCCTCCAGCAGTTCTCACCGGAGGTCGAGGAGTCGCCGGACTTCACAGGCGTCTACTGGCTCAACGTCGCAGGGCTGACCCCCCTGTACCCATCGTTACAGAGCTGGGGACAAAGCCTGGACGCCGAGCTCGGCAACCACGGCTTCCGCCCGCGTATTGTAATCGGCTACACGCGCTTCGGCACCTATGCGGTCGCACGGAACACGCCGTTTGCAGACGGCGACGGAGTCGGCGCGGCGGTACGGGGGAGCAGGTCTCCGGTCCCGGTACGCCTGTTCGAGGATCCATACTCGGAACGGCGCGCCGCTCAGCAGACCCCACTGGAGCGCCTCGAGCTGCAACCGCGACTGCGCGAGATGCTCGACAAGCTCGGTGTTCGTACGGTCGGGACTTTCCTGCGAATGCCGGCCGCCGGACTACGCGACCGCTTTGGTGACAGCGCCGAACGCCTGCGACGACTGGCCGGCGATGATCTGCAAACACCGCTGCGCCCCTGCCCACCTGAGGAGACCTGCGAAGCGCGGGTCGAACTCGAGGAGGCGGTGGTAAGCGTGTTTCACGTTCTGACCTCTGTGAAGCGTCTGCTGGCTCCGCTGCTCGAACGACTCGCAGCTGCGAGCAAGGCCGTGTCGGTACTGCACGTACTGCTCGCCCTCGACACCCGCGATAACCGCATCGAGTCAATACGACCCGCATCGGCGACCCTGGACCTGGCCATCCTGCTCGACCTCCTGCAGTTGCAGCTGCACGCAGGGCGCCTGTCCGCCGGTGTAAGCGCGATCGATCTTCGCCTCGAGGTCGCCGAGGCAGAGCGCGAACAGCTCGTACTTTTCAACACCGACACACGGCGTGATCGCAAAGCAGGCGAACGCGCGATGGCCCGAATCCGGGCTGAACTCGGCGAACAGAGTCTGGTACGCGCCCGGCTCCACGAAGGCCATCTGCCCGAGGCCGGTTACACATGGGAGCCGACACTCGACCTTCCACGCGCCCATGCCCGCAAGCTCAAGGTCCGGTCACTGGTGCGACGTATATACCCTCGGCCGATCGCATTGCCTCGACGACCAGGCAGCGAGCGCAATGACACATGGCTCATCCGGGGCCCCGAGTGCGGCCCGGTGATACGTTCAATGGGGCCGTATGTCGTATCGGGAGGCTGGTGGGCATCGACCGTCCACCGCGAGTACTACTTCATCGAAACCCGTCGCGGAGATCTGCTGTGGACGTTTTACGACCGGAAGCGCCGCCGATGGTTTCTTCACGGTAAGGTCGAGTAACCCGTTCATCACCATTCAGACAAACGTGGTTCAGGGAACCGCCACCGGACAGTTGAGTACACCATCGAGGCCGACGACTTCGAGGAGAACTTTCAGTGAATCCGTCGCGGTTGTCGTGCCGCTGTCATTGACGTCGCAGAGACAAGGCGCGCAAGCCTCCAGACCGACCGACGCGCGCAACAGAAACAGTGAATCCGTCACATTCACCGGGCTCAGGTCCGGGTCGTGCGGATTGGCACATAGATCCTCACATCGCGCCCCGCCGTAGCCGTCCGGTGCACACCGCTGGCAGACCCGGTGACAGCGCGGGACTCCGAAACAGCTTCCGTCAAGGCAGACATCCCGAAGGGTACACAGATTGTCGCCGTCGTCGCAGCCTTGGAGATCAGGCTCCGGCACTCCGACCGAGCAACCCACCGCCGGGTCGCAATACTCCTCGCCGTTGCAGAACTCCCCGTCGATACAACGGCTGTCGTCCGCTTCGTTCTCGCAACGCCCGAACAGACACAGATCGCGGGTACACTCGACCCCATCCGCGCAATCGGCGTCGAGCAGACACCCACCCCGTCGCGCGACATCCGTGACCCGGTTCACCGACAGTGACGCCAGACGCGGCGATCGAAGCTGCTGCTCGCTGCTGCAGATCGGTTCGCCGTTCGGTCGGCGCAACCATCCGGAAGACATCGTCAGCGGTTGGCGCGGTGAACCCGACCGAGTGGCGACTGCGTCTCGCGCTTCCGCGGAGCCCCGGGTGGCCGCCGCCGGCATGCCGTCATCGGCCGTGCTCGTGTGCGAGCGTTTGTAAGCGGGGCACTCCCCGAGCGAGGCGCCCTGCGCCAGCCGATCGAGAACCTCTCGAAGCTCCACCAGGATCGTGGCGCGCACGGCATCCGTATCACTCACCTGGTGGCACATGGCCACACGATCGGAAGCGACAGACTCCGCCGCGCCGGACAACAGCGCAGCTACCCCCCCGAGCGCAACGGCAACGAAGTACAAAAACCTCGACCGCGATCGGACTTTTTTTTCGCTTACTCGACTTCGCGCGTACGCATCGAAAACGAACTGATTCACCTCATCCTCTCCACACCCGCCGGCGCGTTGCCGGGCTCACCGGCAGCGTCTCGTTTCCTTTACGCACGAGCGGAGTCGCCGCTCTGCGAAGACGCCGCATGCAGGCTGCACGTCTCGTGTCCGATCCGAGCAAAGACCAGAAAACACGCGACTCCGGCGACGCCGTCATAGTATCAGCCGCTCTGGGGTCGGGCGATTCTCACGTGTTATAGAGCGTGCATGCCCGATTTTTTCAGAGGCCGCGCACGTGTGGCCGCGCGTTTTCAGAGCGCGCACGGAACGCGAAGTTCCGTCACGGAAAAACGCCGCTCATGTACTCGATCGCGCATCCCTGTTGGCGGGGGCGATGCAGCCTGATGGGTATCGGTTATTCACGAAAGGGCTTTGTCATACGCGCAGCATCGCGCTTTGCTGGATGGAGTGCCTGGCTGTAACGCAAAACAGCGTTACGGGCAGACGACACAGCATCCCGCATGGCACGCCGACAAAACAGGAATCAGACCACTCCTGATCGCCCGATGGGGAAGATCATCCCGATCGCGGAGCGGACTCTGCTCGGTGAACCACACCGTCGAGAGCGCGGACTGGCTCCGGCTGCGCGTCTCAGCCGGCTGGTGACTACACGCCTGCTCGCGCGTCGACCTGTAAGCCTGCACATCTCGGCGGCCGACGGCGAGATCAGTCGCCTGCGAGAGACGCTCGACCGCGGCGTACCCATCGACTCCCGTGATGCGTTCAGCGGCAGAACCGCGTTGCACGTAGCGACGATCGCGCGGCAGCACACCATCGCGGCTCTTCTGCTCGGACGCGGCGCGGATTTCGATGCGAAGAGCAACCTGGGAAAAACAGCGCTGCACTTCGCGGCAAGTTCGACCTCTGACGGCTGCGAACCGGACACCGCGTTGATGCGACTGCTCCTCGAACAGG
>CAXQPB010000006.1:0-10848 GCA_964225545.1 Candidatus Nitrosopumilus sp.
GGGGGACCCGCGCTGCGACGCGGCGGGCCGTGGACACGGTGGCGCACATGCGGAATTTTGGTGCGCTTCAGAAAACAGCGTCACCACGAAAAGGAGTCAGCACGATGTACAGGCAGCTTAAGGAAACCTGGGAAGAGATGACGGGCCCCGGACAGCCCTTCGAGATCACGAAGGTCAACGTTCGCGGGCTCGAGCTCAATGCCTTCGCCTCGGCGCCCAATTCGCTGCGCGACATCTGGCTGATGAGTGCCGGCCACGGAGACAAGGATTATCTCGTTTACGAGGACGAGCGATGGACGTACGCCCAGGCCCACGCCGAGGTCGGCGCTATCGCGGCGTGGCTGGTGGGGCAGGGGGTTGCGCCGGGCGATCGTGTCGCCATCGCGATGCGGAACTACCCCGAGTGGATGCTGGCGTACTGGGCCACCGTTTCGATCGGCGCGGCTGCGGTGGGCGTCAATGCCTGGTGGACCGGCCCCGAGATGGAATACGGCATGAAGGACGCCGCACCGAAAGTCCTGATCTGCGATCAGCAGCGACTCGACACATTCCTTCCCGTCCGCGACGCGGTGCCGGCCTGTACGATTGTCGGCGTCCGATTGAAGAGCGATGCTCCCGGCGTCGTTCCCTGGGACGAGGTCAAGAACTCAGGCGGTACGCTGCCCGATGTCCAGATCGATACCGACGAGGATGCGTGCATCTTCTACACCTCGGGTACGACGGGCCGGCCCAAGGGTGCTCAGCTCACGCATCGCGGTTGCGTGAACAACATTCTGAGTCTGGCTTTCTTCAACCTGTGCCAGGCCGCAGCAACGGCGAAGGCGCGTGCCGAGGGTGCGGTGGCCGGCGGCGGTGACGACTCTCCCGACCCCGGCGCGCTCTCGTTCCTGCTTTGCACTCCGCTGTTTCACGTGACCGCGAACAACTGCGTAGCGCACGCGTGCACGCTCGCGGGCGGAAAGCTCGTCCACATGTACAAGTGGGACGCGGGGCTGGCCCTCGGAATCGTCGAGAAGGAGCGAATCACGAACCTGTCCGGAGTTCCGGTGATGAGCCGGGAGCTGATCGCACATCCGGACTTCCCGAAGACGGATACGTCCTCTCTGAAGAGCCTCGGCGGTGGCGGCGCGCAGCTGCAGCCCGACCTGGTGGAGAGCATCGAAGAGAAGGTCGCGAGCGCCAGACCGGGAACCGGTTACGGCATGACCGAGACCTGCGGGATCATCACTGCGAACGGTGCCGACTTCTTCATCGACAAACCGGCGAGCGCCGGCCCGGTGATGCCGACGTTCGAGGCGAAGTGCATCGACACCGACGGCAACACCGTCGCTCAGGGCGAGGTCGGCGAGCTTTGCGTGAGGGGGTCGCAGGTGATTCGCGGCTACCTGAACCGCCCCGAGGCAACCGCGGAGGCAATCGATCCGGAAGGCTGGCTGCGGACCGGCGACGTGGCCCGTATCGATGACGAAGGGTTCGTCTTCATCGTGGATCGCGCCAAAGACATGGTGCTGCGCGGCGGCGAGAACGTCTACTGTGCCGAGGTCGAGTCTGCGTTGTTCGAGCATGACGCGGTCGCCGAGTGTGCGGTCTTCGGAGTCGAAGACGATCTACTTGGCGAGGAGGTCGCCGCCGCGGTTGTGGTCGCCGAGGGCTACGACGTCAGCGGTGATGCGCTTCGTGAGCATTGCGCGGCGAGTCTCGCGAAGTACAAAATCCCTCGCTACATCTGGCTGCTGTCCGAATCGCTCCCGCGCAATGCCAGCGGAAAGTTTCTCAAGCGGCAGCTCCGAGAAGACCTCGACACGAAAGACGCTGTCTAAGAGACGCTGTCTGGCGGTAGGACCGGAGGTTTGGCGAAGGTGCGTCGAGCCGGTAAAACAGAAAGCGTTCACTTTACATGGAGGCTCCTGTGCCGACGCGAACGTCTTTCCCTCATAGACTTCTTTTTCTGACCCTCATCTGGGTATTCCAGCTGGCGGCAAGCCACGAGGCCGCAGGGCACTCGTGTGAGTCCGACGAATCGATCGCGCTGGAATGCAAGGAGGACGTCGTCAAGGCTCAGCTTCGACTGGCTGGCTGCACGGCGCGTGTGGTTCTCCTCGAAGCTCAGTCAGAGGCCGCGACTTCGCCCGGTAACGAAGACGAGTGCAGGCAGGCTCGGTCATCCGAGGAGGACGACTCCGACCGAAGAGACGGCCGAAGGCACGAGTCACGCAGAGGGAACAATCGCGGGAGGCAGTCGCAGGCAGCCGACTGCGATGAGCGCTATGCCGAAGACCTCGAGGAGATCTACGAAGAGTACGTGGAAGATGAGGGCCTCGACCCCGAACTCTGCGGTCTTCATGGCGGCGCCGCCGGCGCCGGTGGCGGCTTTCTCGACAGGCTCTGCCAGGATCGCGCCGGCTTCAACGAGTTCATCCTGATCGGCTTTGAAGCTGCTGACGCTGTCAATCCTCCCAACGCCTTTCTGGTCAACTCGTACAGCGAGCAGGGATTCACGGTCGAAACGACAAACCTCGATCCGACCTCAGCGCTCTCCGGCGTGCTCGGGCTGGACACCACGTTTTTTCCCAACCCGGGTATTCGCAGCGTCAGCCAGCCGCCGGGGGACAGGGTCGCGCTCCCCGAGGATCCGATCGACAACATTGTGCTTACCCGTCCCGACGGCGCGGAGTTCCAGTTCCTCGGCGGTCACGTCAGCTTCACCAACGGTCTTACGCAGCTCCGACCGGCGACGATGAGCTTCGAGGGGTACAGAGATGGTGAGCTGGTCGGCAGCGTCTCGGCAGATATTGTCGAGCAGGGCGCGTTGATCACCGTCCAGATGGAAGAAGGCATCGATACTCTTGTCATCAAGGACAACAACCCCAACGGCTGGGCGTACCTCGATAACCTGATGTTCCTTGTCCGGTAAACCCAGCGCCGGATCTTCAAGTCCTGGAGACGGCCTCTTATGCGGACGCAGTCTCGGCGACGATCAACTGGAATTTGCCCGTCTTTTCATTGACGGGCAGATCGTCCACTTCGATGACCTCGAAGGTAACCCGGTCCATGCCTTTCTGATCCAGAATGTTCTGTAACTTCTGGCGCGTGGTGACGACGGCCTCCGCCCGCTCGCCCTCCTGCAGACCTTCCTCGAGGCAAACGGCAAATTTGAACCGACTGCGATCGATCAGCCGCATCTGAAATCGGTTCACCTGCGGTATGAAGATTTCGTTGATCGTGTGCGGGCTGATGAAATCGTCGGTCCCGTCCCGAGCAACGAACGTCGGAACCAGCTCCGACCGGCCAAGGAGACTTTCTACAACCACATACGGACCGGCTGATGCGTCCTGCTCGACCGGTCGGATGACATCCGACATCCGGTAGCGAATCAGCGGAAGAGTGCAGTTGAACAGGTTGGTCGTGATCAGATGATCGGAATGGAACTCATAGATGATGTCGTCATCGTACAGCACCATGGTCTTCCCGTCGGACCGGGAAAGCCCCATGACCATGTGCTCGGACGATCCATAGCCGTTACTGACCTCGCAACCCCATGTCTTTTTGAAAAGCTCTCTGTCGGCCTCGGACTGGGGTTCTCCGCCGGTGGACAGAAAGACCGGCGCGATGTCGAGCTCACCGGCGACTTGCTTCGCTGCCAGTATTTTGAGCGCCGTGGTGTACCCGACAAGCGTATTCGGTTGAAACGCGTTCAGACGCGCGATCACGTTCGGCAACGGATCATTCACGTCATTGAGGCTCAGCGAGACGAAGTGCCGCAGCAGGCCGCGGTTCAACATGCGGACAATCGACACCCCGCCGAAGTGTCCGCCGCTCGCGCCGAAGTATGCGAGCCGCAGCTTGCCGAATCCGTGGCGCATGCTGCGCTGTCGGGACTGAGCCGCGCGGGCCTGCTGCGCGATCCCCGCAGCCCAGTCCCGTTCGGAAAACACGAAATAGCCGATCTGGCCGGAAGAACCTGACGTGTGAAGAACGTGGTATTCGTCAAACAGCAGGTTGTTCGGATCGGTTGACCGACTCAGGAAATCCTTGACCACGCGTTTGGTGATGCGCCGGTCGGTTACGATGGCATCGAAGTTTTCAACGAGTACTTCTTTGGTCAGAACGGGAAAGTCCCCCGGGACGCATGCCGCTGGATCGATGCTTCGCTCGCGGATTATTCCTGCATAGAACGAAGAGCGAGGTTCGATGTACTGAACCAGACTCCGGAATTTCTGCAGCTTGAACGCTTCAAGCTCTGCGCGGGTCATCGAAGCGTTCTTTCGAAGCTCCCGGCTTTTTCGTATCAGGCTTGTGAGCAGACTCGCCAATGGTCATCGCCGCATCAATGGCGGCCAGCGGACTATATTCCGCTACCCGCGTCATGGGAACGGCAATGCTGCCGGTCGGACCGTTCACCGCGCACGACACCAAACGGTGTGAATCGGAGATGTGAGCCTATTGCTGCCGGTCGTACAGCGACTTGAGGAACTCGATGACATCGGGGCGTTCCCGGCGGTTCATGGCATCGCCGAAGGCGTGACCGTTATTGCTCTTGCCGAAAGCCGTCGTGTCGTACACCCGCCGGTACAGCTGTGTCTCGGCTGAAAACGGGTGAGCGATGGATGCTTCACGCTGGAGCGCCTCGACCTGTCGCGCTGTCAGAGACCTGTATCGCACGCCGGCCTTGCGGTGATCGTAAGCGTCGGGGTGTATGGACCGCTGCCAGTATTCGGGGCGCGTACCGGACTGGAGCACCGCATGCAGCGTCGGTACCGAGCCGTTGTGGAAGTACGGCGGCGATGCCCAGGAGCCATCGAGTGGCGGGGGCTGGTATCCGGAGTTCTCCGGGGTCTGGACCCGGTAGCTCTGGTCGCCATTGAAATATCTGACCAGATGATCGGAGATCGGGTCGGCAATTGCCGCTCCCGTGGTCATCAGGAAGTCGCTGTATGCGCTGTCCGTGCCCACATCGACAACGCCGGTATCGGGGTCGTAGAAGACTTCGTATCTGTCGGGCTCGGAGATGTAACTGCCATGGCATCCGGAGCAGCTCAGATAGCCTCCCGCCGCAATCGGTTCGGCTCCGTGAAACAACTCGGCGCCGCGCGCGGCACGCCGCCACTTGATCTTGCGATCGTACGAAGGGGAGGGCAGCTGGCGAATGTAGGCCAGCACATCGTCCATGATCTGCACCTGTTCGTCGTGGTTGGCGTTCGAGTCCGGCCCCGGCTGATTGAACGTCGTTGCAAAGTGCTTGCTGAAGTCCGGCGAACGGTCGTCGAAGCGGTAGATCGACTCCTTGTACTTGTACGTCCACCACGCATTGGAATCGACGGTTGGAAGGTCCACGCCGGCAAACAGGCTGTCGAGCTCCGCGGTGGTGGTCGTTGGAATGGCCTCGATACCGACTCCCTCATAACGGGCGAACGTCCGCCAGACCGCGAACGGCCCTAAGTTGTCGCCTTTCGCCCGGCACTGAGAGAACGTCGGCAGATAGATTCTGCGCGTCCGGTCCAGCTAGGTGTCGAACATCTGCCGCTCTATCGCCGCAGTCGGGCTGCCAAGCTGTGACTGCAGAGTGTTTTCCTCCAGCAGGCCGGGGCTGGCCAGCAACACGCCGGCCAGCGCAACGGACAGGTTGAGCTGGTCGAGCTGTGTGTTCATCGCGCCCGCGTGCAGGCTGCCCGCGACCACACCCGCATGGCACAAGAAGCAGTTGGTCTGGCCGCCGACTGCTCCCTTGTAATTACTGATAGAGTCGCCGACATTCGCGACAGGGATCGTGACCGGGCCCAACGGCACCCCCGGTCTGGACCTCGGAGAAGGAAGCGAGCCGTAGACCTCATACGCGCCAATGGCAGTGCTGGTGTCGATGGTGTCGCTCGGGGCTGGAGCGATCTGCGCCAGAATCTCGTCGAACTTCGGCCGCAGCGCCAGCGGGAAGGACGAGCCACGGAAGGGCAGCGCATAGTTGATGTTGTTCAAGCCGCGCTTTGCGGATTCGACGACATCCGGATCCTGCCCGTCATCAATGCAGAATCCGGTAAACCCGAGGTTGCGAAGCGCTTCCTGGGGATGCCTGCTTCGCGACTGTTTTCTCTGATCCAGACTCCGGCATTCGCTGTAGGTCTGCGAGCTCTGCGCTTCGACGGCCTGCACGGCGACCGGCACAGCGGTCAGGCTGACCGCCAGGATGATGAGGGCTCCTGTCATGAATGTCACCGGTCCGACTACCTTACGGGCTGAATCGAAGTAGCAAATTCAACATCGCATCCGGCACTAACCTGCTTCGCGCTCAGTGTTATAACCAGACAAATGGTGGTTGTCACCGTTGCGGTCGGCGAAGAACGATGAAAACGCCTTCGTCCGAATCAACGCGAGAGACGGTAGTGTAATGCATCGTGCCGTGCGCATCAGGGGGGCATTACAAGATCTGCTCACGCCCCGACGCTGGCGATTGTGTATCCCGCACACAAATAACCGCTTGTCTTGGTTCTATTCGACGCCGTATACCATCGAGTGATCTGTCAGACCCGCTTTGACCGTCATACCGATGCGTATTTCGCCCTGTTTACAGCGTACCGGGACTTCCGGGACTTCACTGATCGCGTCTTCCGGGGCGGGCTCCACGCGGAACTGGGCTCGCCGGGTCTGTGTCTTGCTGATGTCCGCGCTGATGGTACTCACGCTCGGACTTGTTCAGCCCGGGCGCTACGCATCGGCGGACGCTGACTTCCCCTCGACTGGTGCGGCCTGGGTCTTGCCAGGAGGATGGGAGACACCTACCGACCGCAGGACGCTTCGCACGCTGCCCGATGCTGAAGCGGTCCGGGCCTGGGAGGTCTCGCATGCCGATGTGGCCTTCGGGGGCGATTACGGGCCCGATGGAAACGCGCAGATCGATTCGATCGCGTACCTCTACAATCAGATGATCGAACTCAACCCGAGCGACAAGGAGCAATGGCTTCGTTCGCGCGCGGGTTCGGATTCGGAGTACGAGAAGTTCTTTCTGCATTTCGCCGAAGACACCGTTCTTGCCATCGCCAACACGACACACTCGGCCAATACGCCGTTTGCGGGTCGTCCATGGATCGTAGGCTGGACGGCCGATGCACTGCACGCCGGTTACTGGCTGTACGCGCAGCCGCCCTGGGCTACCGACGCGTGGCAGCATGCCGACGCAGGCGGTGCTCTGTTCGTTCTGCTGTCCCAACCGTTCGACGAGATTTCGATTGAACTTTCGCAAGGTGCGCAGAACGGAACGCTGCTTGTCGAATATCCTTCCGCCGTCGATGCGGCCGGTCTCGTCACTGCGTGGTCTGAACTGAACATCACGGACGGGACCGCGAATCTCGCGCAGAGCGGAACACTGCGCTGGGCGCCCCCTGAAGACTGGAAATGGGCGGCGCTTCATGACGGCACCGGTGCGAGCTACGGGCATGGACAGTTTTTCGGGCAGCCGCTCCTGGCTGCCGGCGGACGTGCCTACGCCCTGCGAATTTCGTGGGTCGGTGGTTCGGGAACGGCCCCGCGACTCGACAACGTGACCTTGCGCAAATGGATGCCGGAGGTAGAGGCCGGAGATCCGGCCCGCCGCATCGTCCCGGGTTGGGACTCTGCCAACGATGCCGATGGAAACGGCTATGTCGACGACACCGAGTTCGCCCAGCGACCCAACCTGAACGCCTCAGCCCGAATGCAGTGGGAATCGCGTGCAGTCCCGCTCGGAAGTATGTGGAACCAGTCTTCGAACTGGTGTTCGACCAACCTGTTCAGCACCGGAGTCCGCGATGAGATCGCGGCCTATCATGCGCAGGACTGGGCAGAGCGGGTGATCCGCGGAGGCTACAACGACGACCTGTTCAAGACGGTCGGAGCGAGCAGTTACCAGCCGCTCTCCGGTGGAGCGATTGCGGAGAGCCCGTATACGATCGGGAGCAGTGAACTCGCGGACGCCTATGCCGAGTCGCTTCTCGCGACGTTGACCGCGATCGCCGAGGCAACACAGAGTTCGTGGCTTACTGCGAACATCTCGGCAGAGAATCTTTTCACCGACCCCGTCCGGTACGCCACGCTCGGTGCGGTGAATGCGCTGCTGCGCGAAGATTACGTGCACGCCTCGCAGGGGCTTACCGGTTACTTCGGACTGCAAAAGGCCTGGGATGTCTCTGCGGCCGCGCAGCTGGGCAAGAAAAGCATCGTGATGCTCCACAACAAGTACGGGCGGGCCCGGTTGTTGCGTAACAGCCGAAAAAGCTGGGACTACGATCGCGAGTCTCTGCTCGCGCAGTACTATTTGCTGAACATCCCCGATTCGACGTATGTGCAATTCTGGGACCATTCTTTCACGTACGGCAGCGGCAACACGCAGCCTTGGGTCTATCCCCAGGCCGGCATTCCGAGGAACGTCGCGTACCAGCCAACCTCGATGCTCATGCAGGATATCGGAGTCCCGACTGGTGAGGTCCCCGAGGGCTACGAGCCGGTCTCCTACATGGTCACGACATCGAGCGGAGGTGCCTACACCATCATCGGTGACTCGCTCGATACCGAGCTTTTGCATCCCGAGTTGCTGCCTGACGGCACGGTGCCTGTCGTGCCGACGGGCACCTTTTACCTGGAGCGCGCCGAAGATCATCCGGCTGTGCCCGGAGCGCCTGTCGAGGCCGTTGTCGCGCGCGCCTACAGCAAGGGGTTGGTTGCTTACCGTACCGATATGTTCGGGGGGGCCGTCGAGTTCATGAGGAGCCGACCGGCGCGTGTCGAATTGCCTGCGCGCTATCGTCGCGTAAAACGCAGGAGCGGAAAGCTGGCCGGTTGCTCATCTTCACTGAAGCTCCGCGGCTACGAGGGCGCGATCCTCGTGGCCGACGAGCGATGCAACTGATCGCTGCTTCTTTCTTTACTCGCGCGGTTACAGGATAGTCACGACCAGCCCTGAGTAACAGAGCGCGGAATTCGGCGGGCTCCCGCATACGAAGATTCCGCGCTCCGATCGCTGACAGACGAGGATCTCGATTCAATGGCAACATTTACCGGCAGACTTGTGAATTTTCTGAGCAGACGAGTGCCCGGCCTCATGCACCGCGGCGGTGAGCGACAGGTCTCGCAGTTCCGTGCGAGCAATGGGTCGAAGGGCAATATGATGATGGGCAAGCCCGTATTTGTGCTCGATGTGGCCGGCCGGAAAACGGGCGAGTCGAGGCCTGTTGCACTCATGCTCGTCCGCCGCGGCGACGAGCTCGTCGTCACCGGCTCTTACGGCGGAAATCCGAAGGCACCGAACTGGTACCAGAACCTGCTGGCTGCGGGCGAAGCCCATGTCGAAGTGGGTTCGGAGCGTTGGCCCGTGAGTTTCCGGCAGCTCGATCAGGGCGCGGAGCGGGAGGAGTGCTGGCAGCTTCTGTGTGACGCCTATCCGGATTTCGCCACTTACCAGGAGCTTACCGACCGGCGCCTGCCGGTGGGGGTGCTGACGCGGAAGGCCGGCTGAAACCCCGCGGTTGGACTCGAATAGAAAAATGGGTCTAAAATCCGGAAGTCAGGACGGTTTCTGCGGCTTCTCCACGCCGCAGGCGGCCAGACAACAGGCACCTTGAGCGAACTGGCAACAGCTCTGCGTCGACACCACGTGAAGCCACTGGTGGCCTGGCGCGCAATGCGCCGGTTGATGGCGGACCCGGACGACACCTCGCAGGTCTTTCGGATCATCGAGGCGCTCAAGGGCAACAGCCTCAAAAGAGCACTGAAGCGACTGCGTGCGAGTTCACACGGGCAGGCGTTACTTGACGGCAAGCCGGATATTGTGACGCGTCTCAACGACCGCGAATGGCTGGCGAGCCTGCCGGCCGGCAGTGTCGGCCGCGCCTACCATGACTTCGTTCACGGCGAGAACCTGTCGGCCGATGGCCTGATCGAATCAAGCGCTGAGGGCGCCCGTTACGAGGGCCTGTCGGGCGACGAGATCTGGTTGGCGGACAGGCTGCGTGACATACACGACCTTCAGCACGTGATGACCGGATACGGCAGGGACCCGGTCGGCGAGCTGAGCCTGCTTTCGTTCATGACGACCCAGACGCCCAATCGCGGAATCGATTTCATTATCTGGGTCGCAGGTCTTCGCTATCGGAAGGAAGCCCCGCAGTTTGATGTCGGCTCACTGGTTCGTGAGGGCGCGAAAATCGGTCAGCGCGCTCGATGGATGCCCGAGATCGACTGGGAGACGAAGCTGGCCGAACCTCTGGACGCCGTGAGAGCCGAATACGGCTTCGAGCCGCCGCTACACTACCGGCAGCTGCGCGACCAGGCCCCGGAGTTCGTGACCGGCGGTTGATATTCCCGTGTCCGGCGACGGGCATCCGCGACGGCACAAGTGCAATTCCGGAGCGTTCTTACGGGAGCGTGATGCTGCGAATATAGTCGACCTCGGACTGATCGAACGCCGTGCCATCCGGTCGCAAAATATCGTGGAACCACTGAGCGGGTTCCTCGGTAGCGGGAGTTACCCAGGTCGTCCACGAGTAGATTGTCTGCGTCTTGCCGGACACCAGTCCCCAGTTGTAGCCCGACACACCCTCCGCGTTCATGTAGCCGAGAATGGGATCAAATGTGCTCCCGAAAAGTCGCGCCATGTATTCGGTGCAGAGAATCGGCCGGCCAGAGCGTTTGAGAGTGTTGACACGCAGCTCGAATCCTCTGAGAGGACCGTAGAAGTGAAATGTGATGATGTCGGAGTGATCGAGCGACAGTCGATCGATCGGCCGAAGCTGGTCGGGGTCTGACCAGTTGCCCTGCCACACTCCTGCCGTCTTCGGTTGTTTCGGGCGCGCTTTCCGCGCCCACTTGAATACTTTCGCCAGTAGC
>CAXQPB010000007.1:0-30354 GCA_964225545.1 Candidatus Nitrosopumilus sp.
GCGCAGTGGACGCCCGGTCTTCACGACGCTCGTCGCTTTCAGCCTGATGATCTACTTCGTGATTGCCTGCCAGTGCATGAGCACCGTAGCCGTAGTCAGGCGTGAGACGGCATCGTGGCGCTGGCCGCTGTTCATGCTGGCGTACCTCACGGCGTTTGCCTGGCTCGCGGCTTTCGTGACTTATCAGGGAGGGCTGCTTCTCGGCTTCGGCTGACCGGTGTGCCCTCCACGTCCGCGCGAGGACGCCGTTCCACGTGATGAACACGACTGTGACCACCCAACTTGCCGGTTTCGACGCGCAACTGATCCTTGTATCCATCGTTGCGCTGGTGGCGGGGCTTTACTCGCTGCGCGTATTCCTGAGACAGTTCCGGCAGTCCGATGACGAGCCGCAGGGATGCGCGGCGTGTCCGGCGGCCGAGCTCGGTGCCGGGCGCCCGGCCGACAGCTCGGCTCCGGCCTCGCCGGCCGCGACAAATCTTGAAGCCCTGGCCCGGACCTCCCGGACCTCGCGAAGCTCCCGATCGTCCTCCGCGGGCCGCTAGC
Organism: Candidatus Nitrosopumilus sp.; assembly: GCA_964225545.1. Lineage (GTDB taxonomy): Bacteria > Desulfobacterota > Binatia > UBA1149 > SPBQ01 > SPBQ01. Next base: position 547 of record CAXQPB010000007.1, read on the forward strand.
GGCGCGCCGCCGGCACTCGAAAGCGCCGGAAGTGGCGTTCCGTCGGCACACCAGCTATTGATTCGCGTTCACCTGATTCGCAATGGCCAGCGGGGATCCCCGGCGCAGCAGCCCGACAGGGCATGACCGCGCGCCTGGCGGGTTCAAAAGACCGGAAAACAGCGGCCAATCGTTCCGAATCCGTATCGATAGAGGAGATAATTTCATGCCGAATGCAGTGATCATCGATGCCGTGCGTACGCCTGGCGGGCGGCGCAACGGAAAGCTCAAAGACTGGCACCCGGTCGATCTGGCCGCGCACGTGCTCAAAGCACTCGAGGAGCGCAACAACCTCGACCCCGCCCTCGTCGACGACGTCGTCATGGGATGCGTGATGCAGGTTGGCGAGCAGGCGCTCAACATCGGTCGTAATGCGGTGCTTGCCGCCGGCTGGCCGGAGAGCGTTCCATCGACCACGGTCGACCGACAGTGCGGCAGCTCCCAGCAGGCCCTTCACTTCGCGGCGCAGGGTGTGATGGCGGGTGCGTACGACGTCGTCGTCGCTGCCGGTGTGGAGTGCATGTCCCGCGTGCCGATGGACGCTTCGGTCGTCAAGGACATGGGATTCCCGTTCTCACAGGCCCAGTTCGATCGCTACAAAGACACCGGGCTTCCGCCGCAGGGCATCGGCGCCGATATGATCGCCGACGAGTACGGGCTCACCCGTGAGGATCTCGACAGCTTCGCGGCGCAGTCCCAGCAGCGCGCAGCCAAGGCGACCGAGGAAGGCCGCTTCACCAACGAGATCATTCCTGTGCCGGTCAAGATCGAGGATCACGAAGAGATGATGGCTGCCGACGAAGGTGTGCGTCCGGACACCACGCCCGAGCGGCTGGCGACACTCAAGCCGGCGTTCAAGGAAGACGGCAAGATCACGGCAGGCAACTCCTCGCAGATCTCCGATGGTGCGTCTGCCTGCCTGATCATGAGTGAAGAAAAGGCCAACGAGCTCGGCCTCACGCCTCGCGCCCGGTTCCATGCGTTCGCGCTGGCGGGCACGGACCCGGTCACGATGCTCAAGGGACCGATCCCGGTCACCAAAAAGATCCTCGAGCGGACCGGAATGAAGATCGAAGACTTCGATCTGTTCGAGGTCAACGAGGCTTTCGCCTCCGTCGTCCTGGCCTGGCAGAAGGAGACCGGCGCGGACATGGCGAAGGTCAACGTCAACGGCGGTGCGATCGCACTCGGCCACCCGCTCGGCTGTTCGGGAACCAAGCTCATGGCGACACTGCTCAATGAGCTCGAGCGCACCGGCGGGCGTTACGGTCTGCAGACCATGTGCGAGGGCGGCGGCATGGCCAATGCCACGATCATCGAGAGGATCTGAAGATGTTGGATATCAAGGGAGCTTCAGCAATTGTCACCGGTGGCGCGTCGGGACTCGGCGCGGCCACCGCGCGTGCACTGACGTGTGAGGGGGCGAAGGTCGTCATCGCCGACCTGAACGAGGAGAAGGGCAATGAGCTGGCATCGGAGCTCGACGGCGCGTTCGCAAAAACCGATGTAGCGGACGAGGCGCAGGTCCAGGCCGCTATCGACGCGGCCTCCGGGCTCGGGCCGCTGCGTGTTCTGATCAACTGTGCAGGGCTCGGTAACGCGGCGCGCACGGTGGACCGCAAGGGCAATCCGTTCGACCTGAAGGCCTTCGAGTTCGTGCTGCGCGTCAACCTGACCGGGACCTTCAACTGCATCCGGCTGGCTGCGGCCGCAATGTCCAAAGTCGACCCGCTGGGCGATTACGGCGAGCGCGGCGCGATCGTCAACACGGCCTCGGTCGCCGCGTTTGACGGGCAGATCGGTCAGGCGGCGTACTCGGCATCCAAGGGCGGCGTGGTCGGCATGACTCTGCCGATCGCGCGCGACCTCGCGGCGCTCGGTATCCGCGTGAACACGATCGCACCCGGGCTGATCGACACCCCGATCTACGGAGAGGGCGAGGCTTCGGAGGCGTTCAAGGCCAATCTCGGTCGCAACGTGCTGTTCCCGCACCGGCTCGGGACCTCCGAGGAGTTCGCGACGCTGGCTGTGGAGCTGGTCAAGAACAGCTACATGAACGCCGAGACCATCCGCGTGGATGGCGGCATCCGGATGCCCCCGAAGTAATCAGCGGGCTTCGGATCGGACGGACAGCGAGGACGAGAGATGGCCGACGAAGTACTGGTGGAGAAACACGATCGTGTGATGCTGATCACGCTCAATCGCCCGGACGCGATGAACGCGATCAACAGCGCACTCGGGCAGGGGCTCATCGATGCGGTCGCGCAGCTCGACAGCGACGACGGGCTGAGTGCGGCGGTTCTCACCGGAACCGGTCGTGGGTTCTGCTCCGGGATGGACCTCAAGGCGTTCCTCAAAGGAGGGATGCCGCAGGGGTTCATGGAGTTCATCGCCGACGGAGCGAAGAAGCCGCTGATCGCGGCCATCGAGGGGTTCGCTCTGGCCGGCGGCCTGGAGCTCGCACTGACGTGTGATCTCCTGGTCGCCGCCAAGGGCGTCAAGCTCGGGATCCCGGAGGCCGGTGTCGGTCTGTTCGCCGCGGCCGGCGCGTTGCTGCGGCTTCCCCGGCGTGTGCCCTACGGCGTCGCAATGGAGATGGCCCTGACGGCGGATCCGATCACCGCCGAGAAGGCTCACGAGTATGGACTCGTCTCGCGGCTGGCGGAGAAGGGCGAGGCGGTCAACGTCGCGATGGAACTCGCGGCGCGCATCGCGCGCAATGCTCCGCTTTCAGTTGCCGCGTCCAAGCAGCTGCTTCGTGAGACCGCCGGGCGCACCGAAGCCGAGTTCTGGGAGTATCAGAAGCCGCTGCTCTCGGAGGTGTTCACCTCCGACGACGCTAAAGAAGGCCCGCTCGCTTTCGCCGAGAAGCGCGCACCGAACTGGTCTGGGAGCTGAGCGAAACCGGCCGGCCGGCCGCCTGCCCGACCACATGATTACAGGCCTCGACGAGCGCGGGAACGAAGCGGTTCGCCGCGTTCACGCAGGCCATGTGATCACCGTCGACCTCGAAGACGCGCGCTCCGCGAATCGCCGACGCGAGTTTGTACTGACGCGACGTCGGGACGATCCGGTCGCGTGTCGTGACGACTACAGCGGTCGGAATGTTGATCGCCGAGCACCAGTCGTGCGATGTGAACCGCATCACCGCGCGCGCAGCCTGCAGTACGGTGGCCGGGTCTGATCCCTGGAGCTCGGCGCGCACCCGCTCCCGCCTCTCGCCGCGCGGCAGACCGGCCAGTACGTTTCCCATCATCCGTCGCTGAAAAGTCTTCGGTGCCACGCGCGCTGCGAGTACCATTCCGGGCATCACCGCGCTCGCTGCCGCACGCGCTTCGGGCCAGACGAAGTGCCGCGCGGTCGCGCACAGCACCAGCCCACGGACGCGGTCCGGGTGCCGACTCCAGCACAGCTTGGCGATCGGGCCGCCCATCGAGTAACCGACAGCGAAGTAGTTCTCGACTTCGAGAACATCGGCGAGGGCTGCGACATCGTCCGCGCAGTCAGCGAGTCGGAACCGCCGGGTTCGGATCCCGCCGCCGTGTCCGCGGTGATCGACGACGATCACGTTGTAGCGCTCGCTGAGTGCCGGCAGCGCGGTGAACCAGTTCAGCCGGCCCGTCGCCGCCAAACCGTGCAACAGAACCAGGGTCGGGGCACCGTCGGGGCCCGGCACCTGCCGCACCGAGATACGGCCGCGCCCGGGCAGTTCGATGATCCCGTCGCTGCACCCCGGAGGGGCCGGAATTCCGAACTCTTCGTCCATACGCATCGCGTCATAATTTGAATCCGTCCGCCCGGCTGTGCAAATGACCGTCGGCTTCGCCGGCAGGCGGGCCGGCCTGGGCCGGCGCTGGCCGCGCTGGCTGGCGCGGGCTTGGCGTGTGCGGCAGTTTGGCCGCGCTCCGAAACGGCTCGGGCTCGCGGCAGACCGGCCATGAAGCGCAGGAGATTCGATGGCAGTGATGAACGGTGCGAACGCTCTGATCCGAACCCTTGTGGGCTGTGGCGTGGAGGCGTGCTTCATGAACCCGGGGACGTCCGAGATGCATTTCGTCGCCGCGCTCGACGCGGTCCCGGAGATGCGCGGGGTCCTGTCCCTGTTCGAGGGAGTGGCAACCGGCGCGGCGGACGGCTACTCGCGCATGGCCGGTAAGCCGGCCTCTACGCTGCTGCACCTCGGGCCGGGTCTCGGCAACGGACTGGCAAATCTTCACAACGCCAGGCGCGGACGCGTTCCGGTGGTCAATATCGTGGGGGATCACGCGACCTATCACGCGCAACACGATGCGCAGTTGCAGTCGGATATCGAGAGCGTCGCGCGCAACGTATCCTCGTGGATCCGAACCACACGCAGACCCGAGGACACCGGGCGTGATGCGGCCGACGCCGTCGCTGCTGCAATGGGACCTCCCGGGCAGGTCGCAACGCTGATCCTTCCTGCCGACGTCTGCTGGCTCGGAGGTGGAGTGGTATCCGAGCCGGTTCGTGCCGATGCTGCGCCGACTGTCGATAGTGCGGCGATAGACAACGTCGCGAAAATTCTTCGATCGGGAGAGCCGGCGGCGTTGTTCCTCGGCGGAGAGGCCATGCGCGAAGGCAGTCTGCTGGCGGCGAGCCGTATCGCGGGGAAGACCGGTGCTCAGCTGATGGCCGAGACCTTCCCGACGCGGATGGAACGCGGCGCGGGATTGCCCATGCCGACGCGACTCGCCTACCTCGGTGAGTTCGCGCTCGCCCAGCTCCAGGGCCTGCGGCATCTGGTACTGGTTGACGCGAAAGCGCCGGTGAGTTTCTTCGCGTATCCGGACAAGCCGAGCGTCCTTGTTCCCGAGGGCTGCGAAGTCCATACGCTCGTTACCGGTGAGCAGGACGTGAGCGCGGCGCTCGAGGATCTGTGTGCCACTCTTGGCGCCGAGAAGGAACCTGTCACCGCGCCGGATGCATCGCGCCCACCGCTGCCTGACGGGGACCTCAACGTCGATACTGCGGCCCAGGTGATCGGAGCGCTCCTTCCGGAAAACGCCATTGTCTCCGACGAGGCCAATACGAGCGGGCTCAACCTGCCGCAGTATACGGCTGGTGCTGCGAGGCACGACTGGATGTGTCTGACCGGCGGCGCGATCGGGCAGGGGCTTCCGCTTGCGACCGGAGCGGCGGTAGCCTGTCCCGACCGAAAGGTTCTGTGTCTGGAGGCCGACGGTTCGGCTCTCTACACGATTCAGGCGTTGTGGACGCAGGCGCGCGACGGACTCGATGTGACGACGGTGATCTTCAACAACAGCTCCTACGCCGTCCTCAATATGGAACTCAATCGCGTCGGCGCCGAGCCTCCGGGCCCGCGCGCTCGGGAGATGCTCGATATCGCGCGGCCGGATCTCGATTTCGTGTCGATCGCGCGTGGCATGGGCGTACCGGCAACGCGGGCGACCACGGCTGGAGAGTTCGCCGAACAACTGAGCCGCGCGCTTGCAGACCCCGGTCCGGCGCTTGTCGAGGCGATCGTTCCGAGCATTGTCTGATGCCGGTCACAGACCGGTCCCATGGCGTTCACACCAGCGTGCCGATCGCTTCAGTCAGGGTGCGACTGATCGGTCAGCGGCTCGGAAGTTCCAGGCGCGATCGCGGTACGAAGGCGATCGACACCGGGCTGAATGGAAACTCGAGGCGATCGGCGATCTGCATCGATTCAAACAACAGACCGAGGTCGTTCAGCGAGTCTCGCGTGGCGCCCGATTCGAATGCCCGGATTCCATCCGCGCCGGCAAGGTAGAAGCGGCGGTCCGGACCTCGCTCGATATCAAGAAAAGCGCCAGGCCGGCCGCTTTCGAGGAGTACCTCGATGCGTTCCTGCCTGGCGAGATCCCACCGCTCGACGCGTCCTCCCGGAAACTCGGTTACCAGTGCCGTGCCATCTTCATCGAATGCGATGCCGTTCAGCCACCATGTCTGACCGGGGTCCGTGTCCGGCTCGATCAGGTCGCGCAACGGTTCGGTCTGCGGACCCGCGGCCGAAGGAGACCAGACACTGACAATTCCGGGCCTGCTCCCCATCTGTTGGGCGACGTAAAGGTTTCCATCGGGTCCGACAGTGAGGTCCTTTCCCCGTCTGAAGCGCCCTTTGCCGACCGTTCGCAACAGCGCGCCCTCGAGGTCGAACACCAGAAGGCGACTCTTGTCCTCACTGAGGACGAAAACCTCGTCACCCACGCGCACCATCCCGGTGGGATCCTCGAGTTTGCTGGTGTCGCTGAAGATCATCCGGCGGAACGAGCCGTCGACATTCCATTCCGAAAGTGACCGCTCGCTGGCCAGCCAGAGGCGGGGAGTTTCCCCTTCGATCAGAAGCATCCTGCGCGGACTCTCCAGCACCGACCGGGGTATCGGTTCCCTGCCGGTTGCGCGGCTCGAGTCATCCCCGAACAGGTCTCCAAGATATTCGCCTGCGCGCGAGACGATATGCACTGCGTCGTTGCGCGAGTCGGGCAGGAGGAGAACAAAGTCCTCGTTGCTCTGTTGCGTTTCCGCAACCGGCGTCGAGTCACAAGACGAGGCCACGCTGAGAAGTGTGAAGAGAAGAATGGGTGCGAAAAAGCGGCTCATCGTAGAAGCGCTGCGCCATCGCCCGGGTACCATATGGGGTTCGGAGTTGGTAGCGGCATTGTTGGGGGAGGCGTTCGAGTCAGGTTCTCGTTGGGAGGGTAAAGATGCCCCGCTCCACAGGGCCGACTTGTGGTCGACCCTGTGGAGACCGAGGGCGGGAGCTGCCCATTGATTGTGCGGGCAGCCGGTTCAGGAAGGAATCCGGATCACGGGCCCTTTACCTGGAACTGCGAACTGGTGTTCTTCGTCGGATTCGCACTGAAAGGCACCGAGAAGCAGGCGGTGGCACCGCCGTCGACAAGCACCTGAGACGTGACCGACGGCGCGGCCAGCGGCAAGGCCGGCGCAGAGTAGTTGCCGACCTTGGACTTTGCCTTGATCTGCACTGCACCTTTACCGGCCGGTCCTGCCTTGACCGAAACGCCGCTGATGCCGGAGTCGTTACCGTCTTTGCTCTTGTACTTGCAGGACTCTTTTCCGGGCGACAGTCTGCACGACCATCCCACGATATCGCTCGCGATCAGGCTGGCCTGAACGAGCTCGTCGTTCGCGTCGTACACACACCAGGAATAATCCGTGCTTCCGATCTGAGGATTTGCGATTGCACTGCCGGGGACTGTCACGGTCACGCCCTTCAACTTGAACTGACCCTGATCCTTCGAGTCATCGGCGTCGTCCTTGTATTTCAACTGCGACTTGCCGGGGGTTGCCTCGAAGCAACCGGTCAGCGGTTGCGGTGGGCAGCTCGGGATCGACGCGCCGATCGTCGGCGTCACCGGCGAGCCGCCGTTGCTCGCACTGTCGAGCGTGAGCGCATAAGCGCTCGCCTCGGGTGCCGTCACACCGCTGTAGCCGAACGAACAGGTCGCTACGGTCCCGTCGATTGTGCTTGCGTCCGACCAGTCCAGAGCCACGGTCTGCGAGGCGCCGTTATTGACGAACGTGAACGTTCCGGACTCCGGTCCGTCGCAGTTCGACAATTCGAACTCGGAAGCGCTGCCGCCGCTGCTGTAGTCGACAGTGATTGCAATGGCGTCGACCGCTGTGGCATCGGTGATTCCGAACTGGACCTGGGTTTCCCCGGTCGGTCCCGATGCCACCAGGGTCGGCGAGACCGGCGACGGCGTCGGATTACCGAAGCCCGCATCCTCCACCGTGACGGTAAAGTCCGTCCCGAGAGGCACGGCGAGCTCGGCGCCGTCGGCTGACCATTCGCACGAGGCGAAGTTCCCAGGCGAGTCGAATGCCGGGTTGCTGTTGATCCAGCCGAGGGTGGCAGAGCGGCCTGCGGAGTCTACACTGAAGTCGAGAAATCCGATTCCGGGTCCGGTGCAGTTCGCGAGATCTCCAGCCGGAGCGCCGCTGTAGTCGACGCTGAACTGCAGCGAATTGACGTCGACATCGTCCGTGATTTCGAAGTTGATCGTGACCTGAGACAAGCCTGCGGCAGGAACGCCCAGGATCGCAATCATCGCCGCGATTGCGGCTGCGTAACAACGCGACCGTGATCGCGTTCTCTCTCCATCTTGTTTCGTTCTCAACATTTCCTTTCTCCTCACGTAATAACTTGTGGTCTTGCTTAGAGAGGTGTGAACAGCGTTTTGTGACGTTGTTCGATCAATCGAATGGATCGAATAGCCCCGTGTGCCGGCGATGCTCGAGATCATCGATCATCGCCGACACCGAGGGGCGTCAGTCGATCAGTCGTTTTGTGTCGGGTATCCGATGCTGTTGATGCCGACGTTGCCGTCGACGCTTCCTGCTCGGTTGTTGCCCGTCAGGTTGTACCAGTTCTCGACGCCTTGGTCGGTGTCGGACACGGAGCCGCTGGTATCGAACTCACCGGTGCCGCCGGCGCTCGAGATCCCGTCGACGCCGTCCGGACAGTCGATGTAGTAGTTGTCGATGACCATCTGCTTGGCTGCCTCGCAGGTTGCCAGAACCGGGTTGGTGCCGTCTCCGCAGTTGGCCGTGAGGGTGTCGTTCTCGATCTTGATGCAGACTTCGCTCGACCCCTTGATGATTCCGTTCGACCAGAGCGCCCCGGTGCCGGACCCGGCATTGATGCCCTCGGTGTCGTCGTCGCTGCCGAGCACGGTGATGTTGGCGAGACAGGGCTGCGAGGGTACTCCCTCGGCGCCGGCTTCATCCATCTCGAAGCCGCGATCGCCCGAGCCATCTGCCTGCTTCACCACGGCGAACTGCAGCGATCCCTGGAATCCGAGGTCCGTGTCGATGCTGTCGTCACGGATCGCGGTGTGCACGGTATGGTCGACGTTGAACGCTCCGCCGAACCACTCCAGTCCGTCATCGACGTTGTCGTGGACCTGGGCGTAGCTCATGCTGGTTCCGCTTCCGATCATGAACATCGTGATTGCGTTCAGCTCGTTGCCGTTGCCGTCAATATCGAAGCCGGCCTGCCGTACCACCAGATACTCGAGGGAACCGGAGTTGTCGTCGTTCGCGACGAAAGCGCCGTTGTCCCGGCCTCCGGCGTAGAACGGAGTCAGGAAGCCCTCGAGAAGGAAGTTGCAGCTGTTCGCGAACGGGGATGACGCATCGGTGCACTCGTTGGACTCACCGCAACCGGTGAGAATCAGGCCGCCCCACTCCTGCGGACCGCACGTCTCGGTCGAACCGCTGTTGGTCCACTCCGCGAAGCAGCTGAGCGAGTTGAAGACCACCGGATCGTTCGCGGTGCCGTTGACCGAGATGGTCGAATTGCGCGTCAGCGCGAAGGCTTCCGCAATCTGGCCGAGAATCAGCGTTCCGGCGTCGATTACCACCGACATCGAGTCCGCTTCGAACTCGCTCGAATCCGGGGTAGAGCCGGAGCAGACTGCTCCCTGGCTGTCGCCGTTGCCGATCTTCACTCCCTGCGATGCCGCGCCGCCGCCATCGGTCGAACCGAGGAGGTAGACGTTATCGGCGCTGAGGGTGAGGGTCGCGCCATTCGACGGCGTATTGCCGTCCAGCTGAGCGACGCCCGCCGCGAAGCGCGGTGAGATCACGCACAGATCCATCTGGCCACCGCCGACTGCGGCGGGCAGGTCGATGCAACCCGGCTGACCCGGCGAAACGACATCGTTGCGCTCCGTGTAGAGCGGACAGGAGTTATCGCACGCGACCGCGCCGGCGGGCTCCCAGACCTCACCGTTGCCGTTGAGCGACATCGTCCATCCGGCTGTCCAGTTGCCTGTCGCCGGGTCGAGGTCGGGGTCGAAGGCTCCGATGTAGTCGGTCGCCACCATCGCCGCAGCCTGGCCGGCTGTCGGGCAGGCATTCGGATCGAATGCGTAGCCGGTGAGTGTCGGGCAGGTGCAGTCGAGTGCCACCGGCAGGCCGACCGCCTTGTTGAGACAGACCAGAGCGTCGGTTGCCACGATTGACCCGGAGCTGTCGACGTCGCACACGCAGTCCGTGGCGCATTCGTTGTTTCCGACCGCCGTGCCAAGAATGAACAGGCAATCGCTGGCAGACGGGCCGTTCCCGTTGGTCGACGGTTGACTGCAATCGCCTTGGATCGCGTGAGCCGCGGCTGCTGACAGCGCAACCGTGAGCGCCGTTCCGACCATGATTCCGGTCGCAGCTGAAATTCCTATCTTCCTCATTTTGTTTTTCCTCCACGTGGGAACATTCGGAGCCCCAGACTCGTGTGAAGCTCGTGTTTGCGATTCTGTTTTAGAATCCGACTGGACGTGCGCGTTCGTGACAGCGAGCTCATGCCAGATGGCAAGCGCGTACCGCCGGTCTCAGCGATGGGCCGAAATTGACCTTCACCAGTCATGCTCCGGGTTGTAGCCCTCGAATGTTCAGGGCGCGCAATGGAATGGTTGTTAATCTGTTTATTCGAAAGCGACCGCTCGAAATCCGCTCTATCGGGAAAAGGTCTTCATCACGTTGAAGAATTTACGGTCACAGCGGACCGGCCGCGTATCCCTTGCGGTGCAGCGGAACCGTCGACGGAACGGCGGGCCTTTGTATGGAATGCGTTCGAGACAAGCGGGGAACCTCCCGCGGATCGAGGGGCCGTGTTGACCGGGGTCAGAAGTCGGTCTGCACCTTGAGTTGGAAATTACGGCCGACGCTGAATTCCCGCTCGGTAAAGCCTGCGCGCTCTCGCGTGATATCAGGGTCCAACAGGTTGCGGGCACGAAAACGTATCGAGACCGGCCTGCCGTAGACGCTGAACCCCTTTTGAAGAATAACGTCGAGTCGCGGCACGGGAAGTTCGATCTGGTCATCGAGTCCCGCGGCGCCCGCTTCGGTTATCCGGTCACCGAACATGTTGAACGCGAGGGTCGCTCGAAAATCCCGGATAAGGTTGTCGTAGGTCATGATGTAGTTCACGACCCAGTCCGACTGTCCCTGCAGGCGCCGTTTCGGGTTGGTTGCGTTGAAGCCGGATGCGTCGACCTCGGACTTCATCAAGGCGCCGTTGAATCGAACGGAGAGATCGCGTGCCCAATCGCCCATGAATTCGAGGCTCTGTCGTGCCGAAAATTCCAGGCCCGTAATATATGCCGACTTCGCATTCTGGAAGGTGATGACGTTGTTTGACCCAGCGGCGATGCGATTGCGCTCGATCGGTGAGTCGATGTCCTTGTAGAACAGCGCCAGCGAGAGGCTGTCGAGCCCGCTGTGGTACCATTCCCACCGCAAGTCGTAATTCGCCAGCTTTGCGGAGGTCAGATTCGGATTTCCTACGACGGTCTCACGGGTCTCGGGGTCGGTGAATACCGCCCGCGCAAACTCGCGCAGATCCGGCCGATTCACTGTCTGGCTGTAGGCGGCGCGAAGCTGCATGTCGTCGCGGAATTGCCAGGTCAGCGTCACACCCGGGAGCAGGAAGTTCTCGTTCAATTCATCGCTGAAGATCGCGTTGCCGGTTCGCAGGTCCGGTGTCTCGGAGAGGATGTCGGAGATCTCGTAACGAAAGCCCGCCATCATTCGCCAGTCGCCGAAGATCTCACTGTCTGTCTGCAGGTACCCGGCAGTCAGCGTCTCGCTTGCATCGTAGTTGCCCGAGGGGTTCGGAAGTTCCTGTAATGGGGCCTTGTCGTCGCGGACATCGCCGATGTTCTCGTCTGCGAAAACATCGCCAACCGGCTGACTCCGAACCTCCTCATCGAGAAAAAGCGTGTTGTAGCGGAATGTCCGTGTGCGGGAGCTTCTGTCCTTTTCGTAGTAGCGCGTGCCGAACTTCACCGAGGTGAAAAGGTTCTCGTGTATCGCGAACGGGATGTCGAGGTCGAGGTGAGCATCCAGCGCTGTGTCTTCGAGATTTTCCCACACGCGGCGATTGCTGCCGCCGCTGTCGTCGAGCTCAAAATCGTCGCAAGGGATGGGGAGCGGATCGCCACGGTCAAAGTCGCAGTCCTCGTCAACGTATACGTACTCGCGATAATCGGGGATGTCGCGGCGCGCTTGCGAATAGGTCACTCCCCATTTGCCGTCGAGTTGCAGCAATTCCGGGAAGAAATGGTCTCCGGCCAGTTGAAGCGACCAGAGCTCCTCTTCCCGCCATTCCCAGGCGGTGCTCTCGTACTTGATGTCGTTCTCGAATTCGAAGCCGCGTTCCTCGAGATAAGTCTTGTCTGTCGTACGGGTGTAGAAGAACGTGCCCTCGAGTTCCTGAGTCTCGCGGAACTTCCAGGTGCCGGTGATGAGCGATTGGTAATCGATCGAGTTGGTGGTCTCGGTCTGGATCGCGCGATCGCCGACGAACTGTCCGGTGTTTTCGAAGAAAAGGACGTTCTGGCGGAGTTCCTCGGTGGAGAGCCACTGGTTGCGATGACGCAGTCCAACCAGCCAGCCGAAATCGCCGATACGCGAGTCGTATGTGTCGCCATACGAATAGTTCAGTTCGTAGTCCGGCGGGATCACGTCCTCACTGGTGTCGTAGTCGCGGTTCAGTGAAAGAAACTCGGCTTGGCGTTGTTCCGCGTTGAAGCTTGGAAAGTAACTGCCGGTCGGCGAGGCCTTCGTTGCCTTCTCGATGATACTGGGCAGATCGCGAAAACCCGTGTCGATTCCAGCCCAGTCCCATTTTCCGCCCTTGTTCCAGAGCTGCTTCGTTCCGGTCGTACCCTCGCGGTAGGAGAGGGCCGCGCTGAATTTCGACTCGCGCTGCTCGGGGATCGAGCGCGTCTTCAGCTGAATCGATCCGCCCGCGAAGTCGGCCGGCAGCGAGGGCGTCCAGGTCTTCTGGATCGTGAGCTGTTCCATCACGCCGGTCGGAAAGAGGTCGAGTCGCACCACACGCCGAGTGGGGTCCGGGCTCGGCAACAGGGCGTTGTTGAAAAGCGTGCTTTGGTAACGCTCGCCGAGGCCGCGAATGAAAACATTGCCGTCCACGACGGTCACACCGGAGACGCGGGTCAGGGCTCCTACGACATCCGAGTCCGCAGTAACTTTGAAGTCCTGCGAGCTGAGGATGTCGAGAACGGAATCGGAGAAGCGTGTCTGATCGATCGCCCGTTCTACGTAGCGTCCTGTGACGACGAGCTGTTCGATGTCGGCCGACGCGCTTCGCGTCGACGACTCCGCGGCCGGGGCTGCGCCGATCGGTATCGGTGCGATCACCACGTCGCCGGCGACAATCTGACCGCCGACCACGACCACGCCGGAAAGACTGCGCCGCTCGAACTGTGGGTGACTGATCGTCACCGTGTAGTTGCCCGGCTCGAGTTCCAGCGAGAAGGCCCCGGTTGCGTCGGTGCGGGCGAAGGCCTTTCGTCCGTCTTCTCGTTCGGCACCTACGACCGCGCCTTCGACCGCCAGGTCGCCTTCGCGGGAGACGACAGCGCCGCTGAGCACACCGAATCCTTCGGGCGATTCGGCGCCTGTAGCGGTAGGGGCGAGTTCGACGCTGAACGGTGAATTTTCAGCCTGAATCGGTGGCGCACCGATCAGAAAGGCCACGGAGAGCGCGAAAACAGAAGGCGAGGGAGTGACATTTTCGGGGATTGTCGTGCTGTGTCGTTCGCGAAGGGCTTCACTGCACCGCCGCGGGGTGCTCCGGCACCTCGAGCACGCCGCCGCGTTCCGAGCCGGTTTCAGCCGCGGCGAGCTGGGCCTCGGCCTCGGCGAGTGCGGCTTGCTGGTCAACGTGGGAGATCCACTGACGCGCCGCCGCAGCGTGATCGGGGTAATCGAGAGCGGAGGTGAAACTCTGCTTCGCCTCGTCGAATCGGGAGAGGCCGGCTTGTGCGATGCCCAGCAGCATGTGGGAGCGACCGAGATCCTCCAGTCCGCCCTTCTTCATCGCGGCAGTCAGTACCCGCCGTGCATCCTCGAAGCGTTCGTCTCCGAGGTATACCTGTCCGAGTCGTGCGTACGCCGCGCCGTCGGCCGAAAGCGAAGCGGCCTTCTCGAGCGCGACGGAAGCCTGCTCGTATTCGCGCGCCTGAAGATAGGCGGTCCCGATCAAGTCCCAGGCCTCCTCGGTCGGCTCGACCACGCCGTCGGCCATTCCTTTTTCGAGCACGGTCGCTGCTTCGTAGGGGACGTCGTTGTTCGCGAGCAGTCGCGCCAGCGTGATGTACTCCTGGTGAGTGCTCAGCATGCTCTGCTCGTACGTAGCCTCCTGCACACCGAGAGCATCCTCGTAGCGTCCGAGCTCGATGTAGATGCCGGCGAGCTGCATCCAGTAGATTTTCTTTGGGAAGTGCGTAGCCAGCTCACGAAGCAACGGGACCAGGTCTTCATAACGCTCGTCGCGGAAATAGATCGCAGAGAGCAATTGCAGTCGGGCTTCATTGGGGGCGTGACTGAGTTGCACCGCGCGTTCGGCGTACCCCCTGGCCACGTCCTGTTTGCCGGAATGGGCGTATGCGATCGCCAGAAGGTAGTACTCGTTCGCGCCGGGCTCCTCGACCTCGGCAAACCAGATTTCGAGATTCTCGATTGCCTTGGGGTAGTTCGAGTTCATCAGGTACAGCTGCGCGAGGTTCTTGCGCGTCGCCAACTGTGCCTGCCCCGGAAGTCCCTGGAGGGCGAGGCACGTCTCGAAGCTCTCGATCGCTTTGTCGGCATCACCCTGCGATGACTGCGCGAAGCCGTAGGTCTGCCACATCATCGCCTCTTCGTGGGCGTTCAGGCGCGACCCTGCTCTGCGCAGATCAGCGAGTTCGCTGTATGCTGCTTCGTAATCCTCTTCCTGAAGGTGCTCCATCGCCCGCGTCAGTCTGCTGTAGGCCCACTGCCCGAGGGGCTCTGCGGGCTTCTCTTTGAGCTTGGGCGGCGGTTTTGTCGCGCCGGCCGAGTAAGCGGCGGACGGCGCTACGAGTGCAAATGCGATTACGACCAGCCCGTATTTCAGGAGCCGTGCGGTGCTTGTTGACGCGGACACCCTCATTTCTCCAGTGCGAACTGCAGCACGACCTCAACACCTTCGCGTGATACGGGCTGTCCACCCTCGACCTTGGGCTTGTATCGGTAACGCTTCACCGCCGACTTCGCCGCAGACTCGAAGTACCCTCCAGGGTCTGCGTCGACGACACGGATGTTGTCTGTAGTTCCCTGCGGTGTGACGGTGAAAATCAGGTGGACCCAGCCCTCCACGCCGCGAGCAGCTGCTCGTTGGGGGTACTGCGGATTGACGCGTACCATCGGCACGACATCGCTGTCTGCGCCGAATCCTGAACCGTCTCCCATGGCCAAAGGCGCGTTGAAGGCCGGAACGTCAATGTTCACATCCGATTGCGGGTTGTCGACGACCGCGTCCGCCGGCGGCGGCGGCTCGGGGCGGTCGAGCTTCTTCGGCTTGACCCGCTCCTTCTTGTTCACGTTCTCGTCGCGCTTGAGACGTACGAACTCGAGTTGCCACGTCGGCCGGGCATCCTCGAGTCCGACGGAACGTCTGGCGATCAGAGCCTGCATTCCGTAGAACAGTGAAAAGGTAATGACCGCTGCCGAGAGTGCCGCCAGCGGATAACGCGCCGCCATCAATCCTCCGGATTGGCTGCCAGTGACACGTTCAGGATGCCGGCTTCACGTGCCGCATCCATCACGTCGACCAGAAGGCCGTTCTTGGAATTCTTGTCGGCCTGGATCACCACCGAGCCTTGCGGATTCTCGGCGTGAAGCCTCTCGATGTTGGCTCGCACGGCTCGTGGATCGACGGGCCGCTTATCGATCCAGATCTGACCGCGATCCGTGATCGCCACGAGGATATTCCCGCGTTCTTTCTTCTCGGCTGTCGCCGCGGCCGGTTTGTTGACATCGATCCCGGCTTCCTTGACGAACGAGGCCGTCACGATGAAGAAAATGAGCATGATGAAGACGACGTCGAGCATCGGGGTCAGATTGATCTCGGTATCGTCCTCGAGCTGGGTTCTACGGCGCCGCATCGAATTTCCTCAGGCAACCGCCCGCCCGGCCTCTGCGAACTCCGGCAGCGACTCGAACGTCTCAGGCACTACGACCGGCTGCGCAGGAACGATCGTCAGCTGATCGGCGACTCGCTCGCTTTCACGCTGGGCGTAGCGTTCGAGCTGCACGCTGAAAATGAAGCCTGAAAGCGAGGCGACCATTCCGGCCATCGTAGGGATCGTCGCGCGCGAGACGCCGGAGGCCATCGCCCGAGCGTTGCCGCTTCCCGAAATCGCCATGACGTCGAAAACCTCGATCATCCCGGTTACGGTGCCGAGAAGGCCGAAGAGCGGGCACAAGGCGACGAACGTTTTGATGAGAGTAATGTTGCGCCGCGCATCGAGAGCCACGCCCGACGCGATGGCTTTGCGGATCTGATGGGCTTGCCATGAGCCGCGATCCGATCGGTGACGCCACCGAGCCAGAGCATCCTGGACGCGCTGCGGGTGCGTGGCGAACAGGTACCAGCATCGCTCGATGATCAGCATCCACATGAGGAATGTCACGACGCCGATCGCCGAAAGTACCCAGCCACCGGTCTCGAGAAAGTCACGATTGGCCATCCATGCTTCTGTAAGTATTTCCATGATCAATTTGCCTCGCTTGAAAGGCTTTCGGACTGCGCCGCGACCAGCCCGACGCTGTGCTCTTCGAGAATCTGAACCAGGCTCTTGCTGCGATCGGCGATCATGCTGTGCAGCAGGGTGAGGGGGATCGCCATCACGAGCCCGAGCACGGTGGTGACCAATGCCTGCGAGATACCGCCGGCCATGATCTTCGGGTCTCCTGTTCCAAACAGGGTGATCTGCTGGAATGTGAGGATCATGCCGGTGACCGTTCCGAGCAGCCCGAGCAACGGTGCGATCACCGAAAGAACTTTGACCAGCGTCGTTCCCCGTTGCAGCTGCCCGGTCTCCTTGAGGATCTGCTCATCGAGCTTCAGCTCGAGAGTCTCGACGTCTTTCCGCTGATTGGCCTGATAAACGGCGTAGACGCGTCCAAGCGCGTTTCCGCGATCGGGAGAAGGATCTGCGGCCTGCGCGTGTATCCTGCGGCCCGCGACCGCCAGCACACCGAGTCGGTAAAGAGCCAGCACCAGTCCGATCGCGCCGAGTACGATAATGACGTATCCGACGATTCCGCCCTGTTGGACTCGCTCCTGCATGTCGGGAGCCTGGATGAGCATCGACAAGAGCGTCCCGCTGGTCGGATCGAGTGAAAATCGGTTGAGCCCGTCTCGAGCGCGCTCGAAGGTCGATACGGTTCCGAGGTAGCGGCCGGCCGGCTGTCGGGCGAGCTCGACGAGTTTGCCCGGGTTGTCCGGATCGCCTGCCTCGTAAGCGAGATAGTTGCCGCCCGAGATCACGTTGAACGGCCCTACGCGAACCACGCGCTGGGCTGACTCGCCGCCCTCTGAGGACACCACGCGAGCGTCGAATGCAGTGACGCGTCCCTGCTCGGTCATCTCCTCCTGCAGGCCCAACCACAGTCGTCTCAGGTCTGCGATCGACGGGAGCTCGCTCGACTCGGCGAGGTCGCTGAGGAAGTCGGTCCGTCCCGGAATCTGTGCGCTGATCACCGAGGTCTGGAAGCGACTCCGCGCATCGCCTGCGACCTGCCGCACAACGCCGAAGACTTCCCCGAGGGTCCCGAGCCGATTGCGCAGCGTCTCCTCGAGCTGTGGCAGGACATTCTCATTGGCCTCGAACTCACGCTCGAGCTCTTCCGCTCGTGCCTGCTGAACCGCTTCGGCTCGCAGTGCCTCTTCGAGAAGCCGGCGCTGGTCGGCCTGCGCAGCTTTGAATTCGGCCTCACGGCGCAGGTTCTCCTGCTCCTCCCGGCGTGAAAGCTCGCGGGTGTTTTCGAGGAGCTGCTGGAGGCTCGATGCCTTCGGTTCAGCCGCGGGCTGCTGCTGTCCGGAAGCCGCGACCGGTGCGGTCAGGGCCAGTGCGATGAGGCTGCATACGAGGATACGCATCAGTGCACCTCCTCAGCCGCTGGAAGCGGTACCTGGATCAGCTCGGGCGCACGCTGCTTGCGCGCCATACGCAGTCCCTCTCGCACAGCGATCCGGTATTCCGGCGCCGACGACCACTCCTCGGTTTGCCCGTTCCAAACGCCCGACTCCTGCCCGTCGAGCGTCTGGTAAAGCAGTGCGATCCGGCCGATTCGCAGATAGTCGACGGTTCGGGATTCGCCTTCCGGTCCAAGCTCTCCGCGATAGGCCTCGATTGTCCGGCCGTAGTCGTTCTCGATCTGGTACGACTCCATGATCCGGCGGTACTTCTCAGAGATTGTGACGTCCGCTCGCCCCATGAGATCCTTGAGGTTCTCTACACGCCTGCGCCTCTCTTCAATGAGGAACGGCATGTCCAGCTCGATGAACTGCTCGAGCGTCGCGATCATCTCCTGCATGTGCGGCAGCACGCCGCGGCTGAGCACCGTCACATCATCGATCTGCTTGCGCAGGGAGATTTTCTCCTGCTCCTGGGCAGCGATGAGATCCTCGAGCTGGCGGTTGTAGACCTTGAGCTGGCGAGTGTTCTGCAATGAAGCCCGGTACTGGGACGCCATCGCATCGGTGTCCTCGGAGATCGCATCGATTCGGTCCTGTATGTCGGCGGACAGTTCGTTTTCACGGACCTCCTGCTCGACGACCTCATCGAACGTTCCCGCGACGACATCGGGCTCCGGGTCCTGTTCGGACGCGCCCTGCTGGCTCTGATTCGTGTTTACCGGTTGTGCCTCAGCGGAGGCGGAAGGCTCCTGTCCGAAGGCCGGAGCGGATTCGAAGATGACGGCAAGCGACAGAGCGCCAATCGTCAGGCACTTCGCCAGCGTCGCCTCATGCGACTTGAACATTTGTATCCTGTTGAAATGCTCGCAGATCGGGCCACGGCGCGCCCATCGAGCACTGGTATGTTTTCCTCTCGTAGCGATGGACGAGAGGTAGTGTCGGTCTTCTAGCGTGCGGTTAGGGTCGGGTTAGATTCTCGTGAATCGCGAGGTTTCGCGCGAAGTCACGCGAAGACGAGCGGAATTGAAGCCGATTTATCCGGAAATTGCGCGGGCGAATGCTCCGCCGGTATTCCTCGATTGCCTCGTTCGAGGGGCGGTCACGACCTCATCCCGCCCGGTTGCTGTCGCGTGCGTCCTGCACACGCTGGTACCACGCCGCCAGTCGGGGGCGCTCCTCGATCCGGCCGAAGGCGGGGAACTCCTTGATGCATGTCAGCGCCCCGTGTGCGGCGACGTCCCCGAGCGACAGGCTTTCCCCGCAAACAAAGGGGGCATCTCCGAGCCAGCCCTCGAGCTTGTCGAGTTCGGCGGCAAGCATCTCGTGGGGAGAGCCGCCTCCACGCTTCTTCACGATCCGTTTGGAGATCTGGTGCATGATCAGCGAGCCGCCCGCGCGGACCATCAGATTCTGAAGCGGCCCGAAGTTCGAGGTTCGCGCGGTTACCTGGGCGGCTTTCGCCGCTTCTCCCCACGTCCCGTAGATCACAGTCGGCAGAACCTGCGTGAGGTCGGCGTCGACCCAGGCTTCGATCTCTTCGGTCCGTTGCCGCAGTTGCTCGTCGGCAGGGAGGAGAGGGGTCTGATCCGGGAATCGCTCCTCGAGCCGAGACAGGATGGTCGTCGAGTCCTGGATGGTCTCCCCATCGAACTGAACGATCGGGACCTTTCGAGGCGTGCCTTCCGGCAGATCCGGCAGTTCTTTCTTGGTGTAGGGGTTCACCTCGATCTTCGAATAGGGGATTCCCTTCGCGTCCATGGCGGCTTTGACCTTGTGGCAGAAGGGGCAGAGTTCGAACTGGTAAAGCTGAATCGAGGTCATGACTTTTGAATACACCGGTTTTTCGCAAGCTCAATTCGACCCCGGCTCCAGCATACGTCGTGTGCAGGAACCGGCGAGGCAGCGCTGGAGGTTGCCGGGGTCCGTGTTAGCGTCCGGCTCCCCGGGTGGGGGGTTTACCGGAGCCCACACCATCCGGCAACCGGCCCCCGGCGCTCTCGAAGTGGAGCGCGGAAGGGGGCGGGGACAACCCGAGAAACGGAGAAGGAATCGATGAAGTTTCAAAAAGCTCTGACCACTTTTTTTGCTGCGGCCCTGATTTTCGCGGGCGTCGGCCCCGCGGCTGCCGAGACCGGCTTCCAGCTCCAGCTGGCCGGGGCCCAGATCCCGCGTGATGCGGACGTGAACGGTTTCCGTATCGGTTTCCTCCACGCGAAGAACACCAGCGTCCGCGGTTTCGACCTCGGGCTCGCCTCGATCAGCCAGACCGGCGACTCGTACGGCTTCAGTATGATCCTCGGCGTCGGCCAGGTCTCGGGTCGTTGCAGCGGGCTTTCCAGCGCTTTGATCAACTACCACACCGGCACCGACGAGAGCGTCAACGCGGCATTCTTCAACAGCATCAACCGGCAGACGGCCGGCGCGAACATCGGGTTCATCAATGTGACCGAGAAGTCGAGCAACGTGGACATCAGCGGAATCGGGATCTCCCAGCGCTCGAAGGTTCAGATCGGCTTCGTCAACATCACCGAGCAGATCGACAGCGTTCAGATCGGCTTCCTGAACTTCGCCGAAAACGGAATCTTTCCGGTCCTGCCTTTCTTCAACCTGCCCAAGCAGTAGCCGGCCCGTTCACGCATTCTTACGGTCGGCGACCCCCGAGCGTCCCGTGCGCTCGGGGTCGCCGAGCACGAAGCGCGGCTGCGTTCTGTGCAGCAGCGCGGCCAGGGAAGTGACCGTGATCACCAGACAGGTGAATACGCTGAGCGTCACCAGCCCGCCGAGAGCCTGGTTCGGAACGAAGCCGGACAGCAACAGGACCATGAAGCCGGCGACGACAACCATGGCGTTGTAGAGAATGCCGCGACCGGCCGTTGAGAGTGTCGTCGTCATCGCCACATCGGCGTTGACGCCCGAGCTTCGTTCACGGCGGTAGGCCGCGACGAAGTGAATGGCGTAGTCCACGCCGATGCCGATCGCGATCGAGCTCATCAGTGCGGTGGTTACACCCAGCGGAACGCCGATCCACCCGAGCATTCCGAAGTTGAGAACGGTCGCGATTCCTACCGGCATCAACATCAAGAATCCGGCACTCACGGATCGGAAGACAAGGGCATTGATGACCAGCACCAGTATCAGTGCCAGTAAAAGGCTGCGTGCCTGTCCAAGGACAATCAGGGACATGAAGGTCTCCGACGATCTCGCAGTTCCCGACGGATGCACATCGACCCCGGTCGGCTCGAGGATCGCGCCGGCCTCATCGAGCGCGAGGCGCACCGAGGCCATGAGGTCGGGAGAATGATCCGACCGCGCCGAGATCCGCAGATTGGCGAAGCGGTAGTCGTAGTCGACGACATCATCGAGGTCATCCGGTTCGCCGGAGATTGAATACAGCAGAAGATACTGAGCGATGAGATCACGGTCGTCGGGTATGCGGTCGGCTCCCGGATCGTCGGGGTTCATGACCGCGTTCATGCGGCGGATATAATCGGCGATCGAACGACCCTCGCCGTACAGTTCGCTGCCCTCGAGGGCGGACTGATATCGATCAAGCGCGCGCAGCAGTTCGGGGTCTTTCCAGGCATCGACCTCATGGGCGTCAATCACGATCTCGGTCGGCAGCGTTCCGGTGAAGTGCCGGAACTGTGCCCGGTCCGCCAGTCGCACCGGATGGTCGTGGGGGAAGTTCTGAATCATCGAGGCGTCGGTCACCAGAGATGGAATGCCGAGCAGTCCGAAGACGAGAATCGCCGCGCCGAGCGCAATCGCAGCCGAGGACCTCCGCGTTACGAAACGGTCGAGTGTCGCAAGAAATCGCAATGCCGGCCCGTGATGATTTCCAGCCCGGTCGCCGCGCGAAGAGATCCGCGGTTCGGGTAGAACCACGAGCAGCGCGGGAAGCACCGTCAGCGAGAACACCATCGCTGCGAGTACACCGAGTGCCGTGAATACTCCCAGGCTGCGGATCGAGCCGACCTCGGACGCCGCGAGAGAAGCCATTCCGAACGCGGTCGTGATCGAGGTCAGTACGACCGGCAGGAACATATCCTGCATCGTTTCGAATACCGTGGCTTCCTGGCTCGGCCCCGGCATCTGCTCGGCACGATAGAGAAACCGGTCGATCACGTGAATGCCGTCGGCGATGCCGATCGGAATCAGAATGATCACCATCGAGTTACTGAGTGCGTAGAAGGTGGCGCCGGTCCACGCCATCAGGCCGGTCGTCCAAACGACAGAAGAAACCACGACAACGAGCGGAAGCAGCACTCCACGAATGCACCGCAGGGAAAACCACAGCACCATTGCGGCCATGAGCACGACGACCGGGAACATGATCGCGATATCTTCTTTCGCCATGCGGCCAAGCTCGCCCTCGACCATCGGTCGGCCCGCGATCAGTACCTCCGCGCCGGTTCGAGGAGCCTTCGCGACCAGCTCCTGCAGGTCGACGTAGAGCTTCTGCTTGTCTGTGTCGGGCAGATGCTCGGCGAGAACCACGGTTGCCGCACCATCGGCGCTTACGACGGTCCCGGTCATCATCGGATTGGCGAGCACTGCGCGGCGAACTCCACGCGCCTGCTCGAGAGTCGCCGGCGGCTGCTCGAAGAACGGCTCGACGAGCAGCGAGTCGTCGGAACCGAGGATGTTGTCGACCTCGGAGAGGCTGACCAGGTCGTCGCCGTCGATCTGATCCATCGCCTTCAATGCGTCGGACAGATGCTTGATGAGCGCGAGATTCTCCGGCGTGAAGACGCCGTCCTCACCGTCAGCGGTTATCAGCAGGACCGCCGGCGAGTCTACGCCGAAGTAATCCTCGACCCACGCCTTGTAGATCATCTCGGGATGGTCGGAGGGAATGATCGCCTCGGCATCGGAGTTGAGCTCGAGACGTGGTACCGCCGATCCGAGCCCGATGGTCGCCAGCACGAACAGGACGATGGTCGTCCACGGATGACGTGTTATTGCGAGATTGAAAGGGCGCACGGGCAGTCGAACCCCGGTCGTGCGTGTCGGGCATACTTCGCCCGGATGCGACCGCGGTGAGAGTGCCGAACGCGCCTTGCCAGAGCCAGCCCGGCCGATCCCGGGCCGTCGCCCATCGGACCGGACCTCATCTGTCTTGAGATGACGCGCCACGCTAAGGTGCCGCTCATGGCAGACGGCCCGCTCGAAGGCATACGGATTCTCGACCTTTCCACGATGATCTCCGGCCCGATGGCCACCCAGGTCCTCGCCGACCAGGGAGCGGATGTCATCAAAGTGGAGACACCCGGGGTGGGCGATCTGGTTCGACATCTCGGAGCTTCGCGCGACGGCATCAGCCCGACCTTTGCCACCGTCAACCGCAACAAACGTTCGGTTGTTCTCGATCTCAAATCCAGCGCGGGGCTCGATGTACTTCTCCGGTTGGCTGAAGCCTCCGATGTCTTCGTCCAGAACTTCCGGCCGGGCACTGCCGATCGCATGGGGATCGGTGAGAGCGCCATCCGCGAGGCCCGTCCGGATATCGTCTACGTCTCGATCTGCGGATTCGGCGAGACCGGTCCCTATGCCGGCAAGAGAGTATACGATCCTCTGATCCAGGCGCTGTCCGGCCTCGCGACGATTCAGGGCGATCGCGGCCTCGGACGCCCGCGCATGATGCGGTTGATCGTCCCCGACAAGGTGACCGCACTGACCGCGGCTCAGGCAATCACTGCGGCACTGTTCGCGCGTGAGCGAAGCGGAGTCGCGCAGCATGTCCGGCTCTCGATGCTCGATGCGATGATCGCGATGGCGTGGCCCGAAGGCATGGCGGGACAGACCGTGGTTGGCCATGAGGTGGAGAATCCGCGCAACGCACTCGCGCAGGACCTTGTCTACGAAACGGCCGATGGCTGGATGACCGCCGGTGCAGTCTCGGACTCGGAGTGGCAGGGACTGGCGCGAGCGCTGGAACATCCGGAATGGCTCGAGGACGAGCGTTTCAAGACGCCGGCCGGACGCGTCGCCTACGCCAAGGAACGCCTCGATCAGACCGCGGAGGTTCTGCGTACCCGCCCGACGGCGGAGTGGTTGAAGCGACTGGACGACGAACAGGTCCCGTGCGCCCCGATACTCGCGCTCAGCGAGATTGCGACGCATCCGCAGATACGGGCCAACGGGCTCGTCGTCGAATCGAATCAGCCGGGGATCGGGACCGTTCGTCAGCCGCGACCCGCAGCCCGCTTCGATCGCACGCCTGCTGCGTTGCGACGACCGGCGCCGCGGCTGGGCGAGCATACCGAGGAGATCCTCGAAGAGCTGGGGATCGATCAGGCGTGAGCGCGCTATGGCTTGGGCCGACAAAGTGTAGAACACTCCGGAGCCCGGGCTGATTCTGCCGAATGCCGTGACCGACGAAATGGCCAGAGACGAGAGACGCAAGGAGTTCGAGAGCAAACTCGACGCGAGCCTGTCGCGCGCTGTTCCCGGCTACCAGAGCCTCGTCTCCGCGCGCAGGCTCAGCGGCGGTGCCAGCCAGGAGACCTACCGGCTCGAGATTCGCACGGCGCATGGTGCCCGCACGCTGGCGATGCGGCGCGCGGCCGGCGGGATCGACACCAGCGGCGCGATTCCCGGGCCTGGACTGACCACCGAGGCCGAACTGTTTCGCATCGCGCGGGCCGCAGGTGTGCCCGAGCCCGAAGTCCATCACGTGTTCTCGGCTGAAGAAGGGCTCGGTCCAGGCTTCGTCATGGAATGGCTCGACGGAGAAACAGTCGGCGCACGGATTCTTCGCGACCCCGCACTTGAACAGATCCGGCCCCGACTCGCGTTCCAATGCGGCGAGATACTCGCGCGCATTCACGGAATCGACACGGCCGCCGCCGGTCTGGGCGGCAAACTGAAGACGGTCTCCACCGAGCAGTATGTAAAGCAGGTCTGGGACGGCTACCGCGCCTTCGGTGCAGACATGCCGATGATCGACTACACGGCGCGCTGGCTGCTCGATCATCTGCCGCCTGAAAGCGAGCCGCGGCTGGTCCACAACGACTTTCGCAACGGCAACCTGATGGTCACTCCGCAGGGCATTGTCGCTGTTCTCGACTGGGAGCTCGCACACCTCGGCGACCCCGTGCGCGACCTCGGCTGGATCTGTACCCGCTCGTGGCGTTTCGGCAGACACGAGCTGGCGGTCGGCGGCTTCGGCCGGCTCGAAGAGCTGCTCGACGGCTACGAGAGTGTCTCAGGCAGGCGCGTCGACACCGAGCATGTCCGCTTCTGGGAGGTCTTCGGTTCGTTCTGGTGGGCCTCAATGAGTCTGACGATGGCGGTGGTCTGGCGCGAGGGACCGGACCGGACGGTCGAGCGGCCCGCTGTGGCGCGGCGCAGTTCGGAGTGTCAGGTGGACTGCGTCAACCTTATTATCCCGGGCCCGGTCGAGCTCCTTGACGAAGAGACGGTCCCCAGCTCGGTCAGTATGCCGCGCGTTGACGAGCTGCTCGTCAGTGTTCGCGAATTTCTCCGCGAAGATGCGCGCAAAGCGCTCGAGGGGCGCAACGCGTTCATGGCGCTGGTCGCTTCCAACTCGTTGGATATCGTTCACCGGGAACTTACCCTCGGGCCGGCTCACCTTCGCGCCGAGCATGAACGACTCAAGGCGTTTTTCGGCAGCGAGGAAGGCCTCGAGGAGCTGCGGGCGCGGCTGACCCAAGGGCTGCGCGAGGGAGTAATCGCACTGGAAAGCCCGGGGCTGGCCGAGCACCTGCGAACGACCGCGGCCAATCAGCTCGCCATCGATCAGCCGCGTTACGCCGGCCTCGCGGTCGCGCTGGCCGCAGGCGAAGTGTCACAGGCGGGCACCGCCCGGACGCACGACACGCAGACTCACGACAGGGAGGAGAATTCGTGAACTTCGAGCTACCGCAGAAACTGGTCTCGTACCTCGCAGAGCTCGACGAATTCATCGAGCGCGAGATCCGGCCGCTCGAGGCGGAGGACGACAATATCCGATTCTTCGACCATCGCCGCGAGGACGCGCGCACCGACTGGGAGCGCGGAGGGTTGCCGAACGAGCAGTGGGAGGAGTTGCTGGTAGAGGCCAAGCGCCGCGCCGATGCGGCGGGCCACTTCCGCTACCCGTTTCCGAAGGAGTGGGGCGGCCGCGAGGGCAGCAATCTCGACATGGCGGTTATCCGCGAGCACCTGGCGCGCAAAGGGCTGGGTCTGCACAACGATCTGCAGAACGAACATTCGATCGTCGGCAACAACGTCGGTCTGTTGCTGCTTCTTCACTACGGAAGCGACGAGCAGAAAGCGCAGTGGCTCGACAGGCTGGCGACAGGGCAGGGTGGTTTCACATTCGGAATCACGGAGAGCGCGCACGGTTCGGACGCTACGCATAGGGAAACGACCGGCGTGCGCGACGGGGACGACTGGATCCTCAACGGGGAGAAGTCGTGGAACACGGGAATCCACAAAGCCAGCCATGCGCTGGTGATGGCGCGGACCAGCGGTGAGGCCGGCGACGGCCACGGCATCACGGCGTTCCTGACCCCGACCGATGCTCCGGGGTTCCGCATCGAAGAGATGCTCTGGACGTTCAACATGCCGACCGACCACGGCCGCTTCACGCTGACCGATGTACGCGTCCCCCATGCGGCGATCTTCGGAGAGGAGGGTGGGGGCCTGCAGGTGGTTCAGCACTTCTTCAACGAGAACCGGATCCGGCAGGCCGCGTCATCTCTGGGAGCCGCGCAGTACTGTATCGATCAATCCGTCGAATACGCCCGGCAGCGCAAGCCGTTCGGGAAAGCCCTCGCATCGAATCAGGGGATCCAGTTCCCGCTGGTCGAGCTGCAGACCCAGTGTGAGATGCTGCGTGCGTTGATTCACAAGACCGCGTGGCAGATGGACGAGTACGGCCCGTTCTCAGTCTCGGACAAAGTCTCGATGTGCAACTACTGGTCCAATCGCCTGTGTTGCGATGCGGCCGATCGCGCGATGCAGGTGCATGGCGGACTCGGCTACTCGCGGCACAAACCGTTCGAACACATCTACCGGCATCATCGACGCTATCGCATTACCGAGGGTGCCGAGGAGATCCAGATGCGACGTGTAGCGGGCTACATGTTCGGATTCATGAAGCAGGGCGCGCCGAAGGGCGTGAAGACCGACTGAGGAGGGGGTGATGGCGATCATCATCGGAAACCTGAAACCCGAAGACGATGGCATGCACGAGCTCGGCCCCGAGCCCAACTTCAACGAGAGCATGTACTTCAACTTCTTCGACCCTGGCCGGGCGCTGGGCGGTTTCGTGCGCCTCGGCAATCGCGCGAACGAGGGGCGCGCCGAGATGACGGTCTGTCTGTTCCTCCCCGACGCGAAAGTCCTGTTCGCGTTCAAGCGCGCGGAGATCGCAGGCAACGACGCCTTCGACGCCGGCGGACTGCGCTTCGAGGTCATCGAGCCGACCGAGCGCCTGCGTACCGTCTACTCGGGCGGGGTCATCGAGCTCGACAATCCCAGGTCGCTGTCCGACCCCGGCACGGCCTTTCGTCAAAGCCCGCGTCGTCGCATCGCACTCGACCTCATTCACGAGGCGGTGGGCCCGATGTACGGTGAGTCGCACGACCGCGCCGAGTCCGGGCGCGACGCCGGGAAGCAGTTTGCCAAAGCCCACTACGAGCAACATATGCGCGTTACGGGGACGGTCGACATCGGTGAAGGCGACAGCCATACGCTGATCGAGATCGACGGTTTCGGTCTGCGAGACCACTCGTGGGGTCCGCGTTACTGGCAGGCGATCGAGCAGTACGAGTGGTTGACTATGAACTTCGGCGCGGACCTCGGCGTCATGGTCAGCCGGGTTCAGGTTGCCGGTGCGCCGGTGCGCGAGGGCGGTGTGATCATTCGGGGAGATCGCCTCGAGCCGATCAAGTCTGTCGAGATTGAAGCCGACTATGAGGACAACGGTCTCTATCATCGGTCGCTCGTCGCACGAATCGAGACCCGTGAGGGCGAGCGGCACTCCATCGAGGGAGCGGTTCAGGGTTTCATCCCTCTTCGCAATCGCCGCGAGGGGATGACAACCCACATCGGTGAAGGGATGACGCGCTGGCAGTTCGGAAATCGGACCGGCTACGGTCTGTCCGAGTTTCTCCGACAGGTCTGACGCGCAGCCCTCTTCGTCCTCTTTTACTTACCGGTCGCGCCGAAGTTGAAGTCGGCGCCTCTGTCGCGGAACCAGCCTTTCTGGCGCATGCAATCCCAGAGCACGCCGATACGCATGTTCGCCGATGGCTGCGTCTCCGACAGAGTCACGCACTCCGCGTGATCTGCGCTGCGATCGCGAGGCTCACCGCGGCGCTCGGGCCAGATCCACATGGACTCGGACGTCGCAGGTGTTGGCGCAGCGCCCGCCGATTTCGAGGCAGGCTGTGTCGCGGGTTGCGTGGCGCCGTTTTCAGCGGGCGTCGAACCGGGGTTCGAGGATTCGCAGCCCTGCATGAGCAAGGCACAGGTCAGCAATGTAAGCGTTGCGGTACGTACCATAATCTTTCGTTGGTGAGCGGGAGCGGCGAGGCAGTCTCTGCCGTGATCGAACCCCACTTGGTATCGGTTTCCGTTGCAAACCGCGCTCTTGATACGAGGCGCTGCCTCGGCGGTGGTCTCGGTGTCACGGTCATCCCCCCCCCCCCCGGATGAGGACCGGACGGGGGCGCCGTAACCGAAAATCTGCGCGGTCGAGTCGCAGGTCGCATGGCGGGGCGGAATTGCCGGGAATCAGCTGGTTGCCGCTCTGCGTCGCGGCAATTACGGCCCTTTGTTGTCGCGAATCCGAGCGTTTGCGGCATCCTGCGACTCGAAATCCGGCGGTCGGGTTTCACGGGTTTGTTGAAGGCCGCGCTTGGCGGTTATCAAAGAGTCAGGCTCTGCATTCTGAAAAAGAAAAACATTGTCATGTTACATGTCAATATGTTAGCCACGACGAGTCCGTCGTCATCGAAATCACGAGAATGAAACTGGAGGGGACCCCCATGACCGTCGGCTCGATTTCCCGCTTGTTCGGAATCTGCGGTTCCGTGCTGTTCGGAGCGCTGCTCTTCACGCTCGTGCCCGAGGCTGATGCCCAGCAGGGCCCGCCGCCCTGGTCGCGTACCGAGACGCGCGCGGATTGCAGCAACTTCGATCTGACCCGGCAGCCCTTCTGGGGTGATACCCATGTTCACTCCGAGTATTCAGCGGATGCCTGGGCGGCCGGTGCGGCGGGAAATCCCTACCAGTCCTACGACTTTGCGAAAGGGGCCGAGCTTCCGCTTTCCAACGGTCGCACCGCGCAGCTGGCCCGGCCGCTCGACTTCACGATGGTCAGCGAGCACGCGGAGATGCTCGGCGAGGTCGCGTTGTGCAAGGAGCCTGGGTCGGTCGGCTACGACGAAAGTCAATGCGTGGTCATGCGTGATGTCCTCGCCGGCGGCGCGATCCCGCCTCCGGTCCCCGTTCTTCCTGACAGCCGCGTGCTCAATTTTCTGATCGCCTACGCGACCTATCCGCCGACGCCGTTCAGCTGGTGCGGCACCGACCGTGTGAACTGCCTGGCCGCGATGCAGCCGATCTGGCAGGACATTCAGGATGCCGCCGAAGCGCACTACGACCGCTCCGATGTCTGCGAATTCACCACCTTCATCGGCTATGAGTGGACTGCCGGAGGCCAGAATCTGCCCGACAGCGGGGGGACGACGACCGTCCACCGCAACGTCCTGTTCCGCAATGAGAACGTGCAGCCGGCGCCGACCAGTTTCGTCGAGGAA
>CAXQPB010000008.1:0-6464 GCA_964225545.1 Candidatus Nitrosopumilus sp.
CAGCTCTATCTCGGTGCGGACAAGCGCGACTACTCACCGATCGATACGCGGCCGAAGCCGCTCACAATCGAGCAGATGATGCTCGCCGGCCGCCTGTAGCGGCCGGCGAGCGAACGCTTCAGGAAGCGTAGATCTCCATCACCTTCGCGAGGAAGGCGAGGGCTTCATCCTTCTTTCGCTGGAACGAGTTGCGGCCGATGATCGAGCCGAAGCCGCCTCCGGCGTGAATACCCCGAACTTCATCGAACACCTTCTCGTCGGCGCCTTTCGCACCACCGGAGAAGATCACGATGCGACGCCCGCCGAATGCCGACTGGACGACGTGAGCGACTCTCTCGGCCAGAGTCGTGATCGGAATTCCCGCCGACTCGTAAACCTTTCGCGCGGCATCCTGCTCGATGAAGTCGGTCGGCGGCTTGACCTTGATGACGTGCGCGCCGAGCTGTGCGGCGATCTGCGCCGCGTAGGCGCAGACGTCGATCGCGGTCTCACCGTCCTTCGAGATGTTGCCGCCGCGCGGATAGGACCAGACAACGACGGCGAGCCCCTTCGCCTTCGCCTCTGTCGTCAGGTCGCGGAGATCTTCGTACATCGATTTGAACTCCCCTGAACCGGGGTAGATCGTGTAGCCGATCGCTGCGCAGCCGAGCCGAATCGCGTCATCCACGGTTCCTGTGAGAGACGGGACCGGATTTTCGTTGTCGGGCGACAGGCTGTCGTGGTTGTTGAGCTTGAGGATTGTCGGGATATCACCAGCGAACTCGCACGCGCCAGCCTCGATGAAACCGAGCGGCGCGGCGTAGGCGTTGCACCCCGCGTCGATGCCCAATTGGAAATGATAGCGCGGGTCGTATCCCGGAGAGTTGGGCGCGAAGCTCCGTGCAGGGCCATGCTCGAAACCCTGGTCCACCGGGAGAATCACCAGCTTGCCGGTTCCACCGAGTTTCCCGCTGTTGAGCAATGCTGCGATGTTGTTCAACGTTCCCGGGTTGTCACTCGCGTACCAGCTCAGGATCTCTTTCACTCTCGGAGTCATTTCGCTGCCCCTCCTCTTCACTCGATTCCTGGTATGAATTTCGGCCGGGGCAGCGGATGCTCCCCGGACACGAACCATTGTAACAAAGACACGGCGAGGCGTTTGGAGCAACAGACCAGCGCCCGCCAGCGCCCGCCCGGGCTATCGCAGGGCGTCGTACGGACTCCCCTCCCCCTCCACCGCAGAAGGCAACGACCTGAGCGCGACGTCCACATCCGGCCAACGGTCCAGGTAGGCCTCGATCATCTGCGAATCTTTCCGATACCTCCAGAGCGCGAGAAAAATCGCATTGTTGAGGCGATCGAGCCGTTCCTCGGTCGAAAGCGCAGGTTCGGGCCGGATGAGTCCGGAAGACTCGAGAGCGGCGAGGGACTCGAGATAGATTTTCTGCCGTCCCGCCAGTCGGTCCGTCGCGCTCGAGCCCGCAGTCTTCGCGAAGTAGCCGTCGAGACGAGCGGCCAGGGCATCGAGCAAACGCCCCTGCTCCAGCCACGCCTCATGGCGTCTGCGGGCAATCCGCGCCGACTCTCCGTCCTTGCGAAGCTCGAAGAAGCGGATCGTCAGCCTGGCAGCGACCGCCGAGGCAAGAGTCTCGTTGAATGCGATGTCGTTGGGGACGTAGACGGTGCGGTGACCCAGCTCGTGCAGCACGAGGTCAACGACCGCGACGTCGTCGTACGCGAGCACGCTCGAGGGCAGCGGGTCGTCGAACCAGCCCAGCGTGGAGTACGCGCCGGCCCGAACCACATGCGTGTCATACCCCTGCCCCCTCAGCTTCGAGGCGAATCCATCCGCGCGGCTGCGCTCGAAATATCCCCGATACGGCACGCGACCGATGATCGGGTAGCTCCATTGATAGGGCTCCAGGCGGTCCCGGAAAGCGGCCGTGACCACGTAGGCGACGGCGAGATCCGAGGTCTCGGATACCTCTTCGTAACTCCCCCCCACGTCGAGCCCGGAGGACTCCGCGAAACTCCGGGTCTCCAACACAAGCTCCAGACGGCGGCGGCGCTCGGGGTCCGTCTCTGTATCCAGCGCCTGTGAAATCGGCTCTGCGCGCGCCATGAAGCGAAGGTGCTGGACACCGACCCGAGCGATATACCCGGGCCTGCAACCGGCGACGAGCACCGCGAGGCCGAGCCACAGGAGGGCCGGCGCGACCCCGCCCCTCCGAGTTGTCCGGGAACGCGCCCCCATCCGGCGATCTGTACAGTCCCAGCCGCCATCGCTATAGTCGCGGGCTCTGCTCGCGTGAAACGACTCTGGCAATACGTCCTCCGCTACAAGCTGCGCTACCTGATCGGGACCGCGTGCCTGTTCGCGACTGCGAGCATGGTCATGGCGATCCCGTACTTTACCCGGGTCGCGATTGACGCAATCCGCGGAAGCGACACGGATGCGCTGTCCGTGGTGATGCGGTGCACGGCTGCGATCATTTCGCTCGCGCTCGTTCAGGCGCTCGTCCGGACGGTCTCTCGTACGCTCATTTTCAACACCGGTCGGGACATCGAGTACGCCCTGCGCAACGACCTGTTCCGCCATCTCGAGACCCTGCCGCAGGCCTACTACCAGCGCCAGCGCACAGGCGACCTGATGTCACGACTCGTCAACGACATCGGCGCGGTCCGTCTGATGCTGGGACCGGGAATTTTGACGTTCATCAATACCCCCGTGTACTGCGGCTACGCCTTCACGCTGATGATGCTGATGGACGTTCGTCTGACACTGGCCGCCATGGCGCCGTTTCCGATCCTGCTGTGGGTCGTCAAGCGCTACAGCCGCGCGATGATGGAATCCACGATGCGCACCCAGGAAAGGCTCGCCGACATTTCGAGCTTCGTCCAGGAGCATATCAGCGGGATCCACGTGGTGAAGGCTTACGTTCGCGAACAGGCACGAGCCGAGACGTTTCGCACCCTGAACGAACAGTTCAAGCACGAGAGCATGGAGGTCGCGAAGCTGCGCGGCCGGATCTTTCCGTTCATCCGCATCGTCTCCTCGCTCGGGATTCTCGTCGTGCTTTATTACGGCGGGACGCTGGTCGTTCGCGGCACGCTGACTCTGGGCCAGCTCGTGGCCTTCATCGCCTATCTCCACATCCTCGCATGGCCGATCATGGCGCTCGGCTGGATGATATCGATCTACCAGCGAGGGCGGGCAGCGCTGATCCGCCTCGATGAAATTCTCGATACGGTCCCGTCGATCCGGAATCGCCCAGAACCAGCGATCGCCGATCCGATGAACGGGCATATCGTTTTCGAGGGAGTCGAGTTCGGATACCCCGGTAGCGATGAAACGGACTCCGTCCTGAGGCGGATCGACCTTGAAGTTCCGGCGGGAAGCAGCCTCGGCGTCATCGGCCGGACCGGTTCGGGCAAGTCCACCATCGCCATGCTGGTCCCGCGGCTTTTCGATGTATCGGGCGGACGCGTAACCGTCGACGGCATCGATGTTCGTGACTGGGACCTCTCCCGACTTCGATCCGGAATCGGCTTCGTCCCCCAGGATCCGTTCCTTTTCTCCCAGAGCATCGGCCGCAATATCGAGTTCGCGCGGCCCGACGTAACCCAGGAAGAGGTCATGCGGATGATCGAGATGGCAGGTCTCGACAGCGATCTCGCGGAGTTTCCCCATGGCGTCGAAACCCAGGTCGGGGAGCGAGGCGTCACGCTCTCCGGAGGGCAGAAACAGAGGCTGACGCTTGCCCGGGCCGTTGCCCGCGACCCCAGAATTCTCGTCCTCGATGACGCCCTGTCGAGCGTCGATGCCGCGACCGAGAAACGTATCCTCGATGAACTCGAAAGCGTCATGCAGGACCGAACGACGATCATCATCTCCCATCGCGTCGCCTCGGTGCGGCTCGCGGACCAGATCGCCGTTGTCGACGAGTGTCGGATTATCGAGTCGGGCACTCACGCCGAGCTCGTGGCGCAAGGCGGAATCTACGCGGACCTGCACGCCCGTCAGCGTCTGACCGAAGAGCTGGAGGCGATGTAGGGTGGGCGCGCCGGCATCGGGAAACGGTCGCAGCCCCGCAGGCACCCGCGGACCGCAGCGAGACGAACGGCTCGAAGAGACGCGCGACTGGCAGATGATCGTCGGGCTGTGGCGTTTTGTCCGGCCTTACCGCGGGCTGTTCCTGATCTCGATGCTGCTGCTGCCCGCGATCTCGGCCTGCCTGCTTGCGCAGCCGTATATCGTGAAGCGGGCGATCGATGATTACATCGCGGTCGGCACGGTCGATGGCCTCGGCACGTGGGCGATGTGGTTCGGTCTCTGTATCGCCGGAGAGTTCTTTTTCCTGTACTGGCAGCACTACTTCACCATGCTCGTCGCGCAGAAATCTCTCGCCGACCTGCGTGTCGCAGTATTCGAAAAAGTCCAGGCGATGGAGACGGCCTACTTCGACCGCAACCCGGTCGGCCGACTCGTCACGCGCATGACGACCGATGTCGATGTGATCAACGAAATGTTCGCGGCCGGTGCGTTGACCGTTCTCATGGACGTCCTCACGCTGGTCGGCATCGTCGTGATCATGATGATGATTCATTTCGAGCTCGCACTGGTGACGCTTTCAGTCTTGCCCGTGATGGCCGTGCTGGTGGATTTTTTCCGCCGCAAAGCGCGGCGATATTATCGTCTGATCCGCGAGCGAATCGCCCGCATCAACGCGTACCTTCAGGAGTGCATCAGCGGCATGACCGTGATTCAGCTGTTCGCACGTGAGGAGGAGGTCTACGCCGAGTTCGATCGTCGAAATGCCCTGCACAGGGACGCCTACCACCGATCGAACCTCTACGAAGCGAGTCTTTTTTCGATCGTCGAGGCCGTCAGCAATATCACCGTCGCGCTGATTGTCTGGTACGGCGCACATCTCGTGGTCGGCGAACCTGTCTCTGCTCAGTCTGCCGTTGCCGGCGTCGTCGGCTTCGGCACGCTGGTCGCCTTCATCGAGTACATGAACAAATTCTTCATCCCGGTTCGCGACTTCTCGACAAAGTACGCCGTGATGCAGTCCGCGCTGACAGCAGCCGAGCGCGTCTTCGCGCTGCTCGAGATCCAGCCCGGCATCCGCAGCCCTGAGTCCCCTGCCCCTACGCCGGAGGCAGCGGGGACGATCGAGTTCGACCGCGTCTCCTTCGCATACATCGAGGGCGAACCTGTACTGCGCGACCTGTCCTTCAAGGTCGCGGCCGGCGAGCACATCGCGATCGTCGGTGCCACGGGGTCCGGAAAAACGACCATCACAAAGCTGCTGACGCGCTTTTACGATGTCAACGAGGGCCGGATTCTCGTCGATGGGCTCGACGTGCGGGAGTGGAACCTGAACGACCTGCGCAGACGAATCGGCAACGTCCAGCAGGATGTCTACCTTTTCACCGACAACGTGCGTGAAAATATCCGGCTCTGGAGCTCGACCATCGACAACGAGCGCGTCGAAGGTGCCGCAGCACAAGTTCACGCCGACGGCTTCATTGAAAAATTACGCGGCGGCTACGCTGAAGACGTTCGGGAGCGGGGCAACAACTTCTCCACCGGACAGCGGCAGCTGCTGTCATTCGCACGGGCCCTCTCGCATCGCCCCGAGATCCTCGTACTCGACGAGGCCACATCGAGCGTCGACACGGAAACCGAGGAACTGATTCAGGACGCGGTCGAAAAGCTGCAGCGCAATCGAACCTCACTCGTGATCGCGCATCGACTCTCGACGATCGAGAATGCGGACCGGATTCTCGTCCTGCACCATGGACGGCTCAGAGAGAACGGCACCCACGCCGAGCTGATCGCTCAGCCTGACGGCGTCTATGCGAAACTCTACCGTCTGCAACGCGAAGCTGAGGACGAACGTCGCGCCCACATGATCAGCTGATGTCCACAGACCGGCCTGCGACCGCGGGGCGCCGCGGTCAATCAACCGGTCTTCGGCTCATGGAGCCTCGGGCTCGGCACCGTCGCTCGCTGTTCCCGACTCCGCGGCCGCTTTCCGGGCTGCTTCCTCGGCTCTGCGTCTGGCCCGATCGGCCATGTACGCCTGGAACGCTTCGAGCCCGGTAACCCCCGATCCCCCCTGAATGTATCCGGTCTCGGCAGCGAAATCGGCGCCTGCGGCAAGGATAATCTGACTGAGCGGTCGCCGGGCGTTGTCGGTATCTGCGTAGAGCTGATTGACGCGCTCGACCCATTGGTCGGGGGTTATGGTCGGCGGGATCGTATACTCACGCGCCAGACTGGTGTCGGGATGGCGGCCCTGGATGATCCGCATCGCGTCGACAAAGCCGGCCATGTAGCCGGACTGAAAATGCCAGTTTCGACGTTCCCAGTGGGTTTTGTTCATCGCGGCCAAAGCCCCGGCCGCGCTTGCGCCGATGATCCCGAGAACCAGTCCGAAGATCAGCCCACGGGCGAAAGCCCCCCCCCGTTCGATTCG
>CAXQPB010000009.1:0-14144 GCA_964225545.1 Candidatus Nitrosopumilus sp.
CTGCAAAGCGGCGCCAACCAGCTGTGCACCGTATGGCGCGACCCGGACTTCGACGCTGCGACCGAAGCATTCTACTACGCACGCGTCGTCGAGGTTCCGACCTGTCGCTGGTCGTGGCACGCGTGCAGCGAGGCGATCGCCCGCGGCGAAGTGAACTGCGACGCGATCCTGCCGCCGCGCGGCCTGCTCGCTGCCTGCTGCGATGAGGAGCTTCCCAAAATCATCCGCGAACGCGCATGGAGCTCGCCGGTCTGGTATTCGCCGCGCGCGTCGGCGCTGCCGGCGGACTAGTCGCCCAGGGTCCGGATCTGAACTGTGTCGGTCGCTCCGACCGTGCGGAAGCGACCGACCACGAACACCGCGCGCGGACCCCGGCGTGCGTGACCTGCGGACAGCAGCTCGTTTTCGGCCGACTCGTTGAGCTCGTCCAGAGAATCGACGTGCGGCAGCAGAACGGGCACCACGCCCCACGAGAGGCACATCCGTGCGCGCGCGGTCGGCAGCAGCGTGCAGCCGATCACCGGGATCGGCAGCCTCTCGCGGGCCAGCAACCGCGCTGTTCTCCCGCTCTCGGTCAGCGCGACGATCGCTGCCGCTTCGACGTCGATCGCGGCACGCGCTGCGGCGCGGACGCACGCTTCCTGAACCGTTGCCGGTGGCCGGCGCTCACGCCCGTAGGTCGGTGAGGTCGAGACGGCCAGCTCCAGGCCGCCCTCGAACAGGTCGTACTCGGCGCGCCTTACAATGCGCGCCATGGTCTGCAGGCTCAGCACCGGATGCTCACCGGCTGCCGTCTCGCCGGACAGCATCACGGCCGAGGTCCCGTCGTAGATCGCGTTGGCGACGTCGGAGGCCTCGGCACGCGTTGGCTGTGCGCGCTCCATCATCGACTCGAGCATCTGTGTCGCCGTTATGACGGGCTTGGCGGCGCGAACGCACTTCTGGATGATGTGCTTCTGGATCGACGGAACCGCTGCCGCCCCGACCTCGACACCGAGATCGCCACGAGCGATCATGATTCCGTCGGCCTCGGCGAGGATCGCATCAAAGTCCTCGACAGCCTCGGGGCGTTCGATCTTGGCGATCACACCCGCCGAGCTGCCGCGCTGTTCGAT
Source organism: Candidatus Nitrosopumilus sp. (assembly GCA_964225545.1). Classification (GTDB taxonomy): domain Bacteria; phylum Desulfobacterota; class Binatia; order UBA1149; family SPBQ01; genus SPBQ01. The sequence goes on from CAXQPB010000009.1 coordinate 1,116, forward strand.
CAGCGTTCGCAGCCGGCGCACTTCGCGCGCGTTGCGAACGAAAGACAGCGCGATGAAGTCGACGCCCTCGTCCAAGGCATGCTCGAGGTCGGCGCGGTCTTTGCTCGTCAGCGACCGGGCGCTGACCTGAGTTCCCGGCAGGTTGATGCCCTTGAGCGGCTTGAGCCTGCCGCCGTACTTGACCCGCGTATGGATCTCGCGTCCGACGACCTCGACCACGCGAAGTTCGATCATGCCGTCGTCTATGAGCATTCGCTCGCCGCGCTTCACATCCTCTGCCAAGCGAGCGTAGCTGCACCCGACTCGCCCCGGTTCGCCGGTCAGCTTCGGGTCGGCGACGATCGTCAACATCGATCCCGGGGCGAGTTCGATGGGCTCGCCGCCGGCCAGCGGCCCGATGCGTATCTTGGGGCCCTGCAGATCGGCAAGGATCGCGATCGCGCGTCCTTCGCGTTCCGCCGCCCGCCGCGCCGTGCGAATCGCCGCGGTATGCTCCTCGGCCGTCCCGTGCGAGTAGTTGATGCGGAAGACGTCGGCACCGGCCCGCACCAGCTTGCGGATCACCGCGAACTGCGAACTGGCCGGGCCCAGAGTGGCGACGATCTTCGTTCGCGTCGTGGGTGTGTTTCGGGGGAGACGCTTCATGGTTCGGTTACGCTCGGGCTCAGCGATCACCAAGCGCTGCTACCAGTCGGGACAGTCCGTCGTCGTCGGAGACATTCTCGGGCATTCGCAGCGTGATCGCCTCGGTAAGATCGGAGTACCACTGACACAGAATTTCCGCGATCTCGTCGTATGTCCCGCACGGCACGAGTTCGGCAAGCAGGTCGTCGGCGATGGCTGCGGGCATCGCGTCCCAGCGGCCTTCGCGGCTCATCGTATGCAGCGCCTCGCCAAGATCGCCGCGTCCGAGCAGGTCGAGCGTCGGCCGGTACTGCGGAGTGGAGTAGAGGAACCCGAGGAATCCGCGAATGCGTTCGCGCTCGGCGGCGACCTTGTCGGCGTCGGCGCCGGTCGCGACGAAGGTGCTGGCGAGCACCGGACACGGCTGACGCGCCCCGCGATCCGCGCCCTTTTCAAGCGCCGGGTACACTTTCTCGCGCAGGTAACGCGGGCCGGTATTGGTCGGGTGGGTCATCAGTCCGTCCGCGACCTCTCCGGCAAGCCGCACCATCGCTGGCCCGACGCCACCGAGATAGATCTTCGGCGGTCCGTCTTCGATCGGCGCGGGGCGGAAGAACGGCTGCATGAGGTCGAGGCTGTAGCGCTCCGAGCGGTAATCGAGTTTTCCGCCGGTCTGCCAGCAATCGAAGACGGCGCGGACGGCGCCGACGTAGTCGCGCATCCGCCCGATCGGCGGGTCGAACCCGGTGCCGAAGCGTCGCTCGATGTTGGCGCGGACCTGCGTCCCGAGACCGAGCGTGAAACGGCCGCCCGACATCGCATGAAGATCCCATGCGGCGTGGGCCGTCGTGGTCGGGCTGCGCGGAAACGCGAGCGCGACACTGGTGGCGACTTCCAGAGTCGAGGTGTGCTCGAGGGCGAGCATCGCGGTGAGGAAAGCGTCGTGGACGGACTCGGGGATCAGCAGACCCTCGAAGCCGATCTTCTCCGCGCGCCCGGCATAGGCGGCGACGTCGACCAGCGGCATCGACGGGTCTTCGACTGTTGCCCAGACCTTCATCGCCCGTTCTCCACGGAGTCTTCGGTCAGGAAGATCCGAAACTGTTCCTGCAATGCCATCGCCTAGAACGGCCGGTAACGGCGCTGGACGTGCATCTGCCGGATGCGGATGCGCTCGGCTCTCTGCTCGGCGGTGATCGTCGGGACACCGGGCGGCAGATGATCGCGGATCTCGTCGAAGCGGACTTTCTTTGCCGCGATCGTCGGCCACAGCTCCTCGGGCGGTTTGCTCGAGTACGACCAGCGCGGCGACAGAAAACCCTCGCGATGGCCGGTGGTGTCGAGCCAGTTGGCGATGCCCGGATCGCGGTGTGCGACAACGTAGTGCGTGGTCGCCGGATCGTCGCGGTCGGCTTCGGCCTGGAATCCGTTGAGGCTGCTCTGGTGATTGGCGAAGTCGAGTGACTCGCCCCACAGGTTCGACATGCTGAACCCGCTGTAGTCGGGCTGGACCTTGAGCCGCGCCGCGATCACCAGCGCCTCGTCTTCGTCGAGCTCGAAGACGCCGCCGGCGTAGATGTTGGTGCTCTGTCCGCCGCCGGTCGCGCCGGAGGCGGCGTTGGGCTGGTTGAAACGGTTGCGTGGCATGAAGCGCTCGCCGGTTTTGCCGGGCTGCTTTCCGTAGGTCTCGAGCAGGATCGTATAGAACTGGTTCCAGAAGCGCATCTGGCCGCTGACCAGCCCGCCGAAGCGACGGATCTCGTCGGCGGCGCGTTGGGGTGTGTAGGCCGGCGGGCCGGTGATGATCTCGCTGTCGGCGGAATCGCTGATGCATGTGATGGTCAGCGCGACCGGTTCTTCCCGCTCCCAGTCGTGGAACAGCTGACGCCCGCTCAGGGAGCACGCGTAGCGATCGAGCGGGCCGTCGGAACCCGCTGGATCGTCCGGGTGCGGATACGAGACGCGGCGGTGCGTGGAGATGAAGTTGCCGCTGTGCCCCTGCGGGCGCTCGGGTGCGAGCAGGATCTCGAACGTCCCGTCGGCACCGACCTCGAGGGTCGTCGAGTCGAGGCGGCCGGTCTGGGTCTTCACTCCCGGACGCAACTCGGCCAGCGAGCCGGAGTCGCCGGCCAGGCAGCCGTCGGTCACCTCGAAGATCATATACTGCGGCGCGAGCGTTCCGGTCTGCGCACGCTGCCCGCCGCGCCAGTGACCGTGCTCGCCGACGCGGCCGCGGATCACGTAGGTGTTGTGCCCGTCGATCCGCGTCATGAAGTAGATCGCGTCCGCGTTGTCGATGGTGGCCTTGTTGACGAGCTGGATCGCGTGGCGGAAGTGCGGGCGCAGCGGATCTTCGAAGAAGGCGCGCTCGACGGCGCTGTGAACGTAGCCCATCAGGTAGCGGTAGCCCTCGGCGAGATTGCGCGCATCGGGCGGCGCCGGCATCAGCTCGGGGACGTCGATCGCGTCGCGTGCCCGCGCCAGATCCTCGAGCATCCGGTCCCACGCTGCGCGCAGCATCTCACGCGCGCCGGAGCTGTCGTCACGGTTTCGGTCGTCGGAGTTCATTGTACTGCTCCTGAACACTGCTCCCGGCACTGCTGCCGGCACTGCTCCTCAGCTCACTTCGTGTCTGCTGGTTTGGCCGGTATCCGGCCCGGCCGCCGTCTTCGCCGGTGAATCATCGTCCCATCCGAAGCGGTCGAAAAGCGGCGCCAACCGGTCGCGGATCTCATCGGCCTCCAGCCCGAACTCTTCAAGGCTGTACGAATGGCCCGAGACGTGACCGCGCTCACGCCCGGCCTCGGCGGCCAGCACGCTCCTGTAGGTGTCGGTCATCGGTAATCCGAGCTGCCGGTAGATTCTTTCGACGGCGGAAGCAGGGTCGCCGCTGAGTTCGCGGTAGTCGATGATCGCGTGAGGCGTGGATGGGTGTCGTTCGAGGACCTCCAGCGGATAGGTGTATGTATGAAACGATTGGTCGGCCATGATGCGCAAGCAGCGCGACACACGCTCGGGGTCCCAGCGCAGTCGTTTCCATCCGCTCGAGACCAGCTTGAGCAGGCTCGGAATGGTCTCGTTCGGATTGCGGATGGGAATCACGAAGCGCGCATCGGGGAACTCCTCGATCAGCGCTTCTATGCGTCCGGCGAATACGGGGTTCTTGCTCAGATGGATTCGATCCTCGCCGTTGAGGTAGAGCTGCCGGCGAATGCAGTCGTGATAGAAGCGCATCAGACGTCGCCGCCTGCGCGGCGCGAAGCGGTCGACGTGATAGAAATCGAGGTCGCCCATGTAGGGCATCTTGGTGATCCAGAAACCGGACGCGCACGAATAGTAGAGGACCATGTCGTCCTCTTCAGGTTCGGTCAGTCCCATCTTGTGGACCGCCCGGACGGCAGCGTAGTGACGGTCCTCCCACGCTCGCACGCGTCTCTCGACGCGCCCGCCGAGCGCGCTGCGGTCGAACGCGAAGAACGCGCGGATGAGCTTTTTCTGGAGCAGCGATGGGAAGTACATCTCGTACAGGCGCAAGCAGCTGAATCGTCGCGTATCGGCGTCATCGCCTTCAGCCGCGCCCGCGCCGCAGTCCTTGCTCATCAGCCGATGGGCCAGCGTCGTGCCACTGCGCGCATGCCCGACGACGAACACCGGAGTTTTTACGCGGACTCTGTGCAGGCCCGGGAACAGCAGGCCGTCGAGAAGAAAACACACGGCATGGAACGACGAGATGATCGGGACCGAGACCAGCAGGATGAACAGGTAGTACCCGCGGACGGCCGGGTCGGGTTCCTTGCGGGCCGTTGCGATCATCCTGCGCCAGTTCAGGAAATCGAAATGAAAGAGCACCGCCGCCGATCCCCCGTCTAGGCGACGACCGATTCGAGATCCGCGGCCAGGAACGCATCGCCGAGAATCTTCATGCCGTCGAGACTTCGCACCGGGCGGGCGACGGAGTGCAGAAGCGGGCGGCTGTAACACAGGCGGCCGACGTGGTGAGCGCTGACCAGCTCGAGCGCAGCTTCAACCATCACCTCGGGCGGCTCGACCATATCGGGGTTGGCCGCAGCGATATGCCCGACAAAGCGAGCGGCCTCCTGGGTGAGGACGATGGCGACCGGCGCCAGACCGTTGACGAACACACCGTCGCTCGCGACCTCATGGGCCAGTCCTTCGGTGTAGCGGTTGAGCGCAGCCTTGGTCGCGCCGTAGGCGACGATCACATGCGCCGCTTCAGGCGTGTCGCGGTAGGGCACTGCCGGCTGCCGTGAGGAGTCGCTGCCGATGTTGAGGATCCAGCCGCGTCCTCGCGCGCGCATCCCGGGCAGCGCCTGCTGGGCCAGATCGATCGGGGCGTTGAAGTTGACCTCGAGCATCTTGCGCCGGTGTGCCAGCGTGGTCGTGCTCGGCAGACTCCAGCGGCCCATCGCTGCGTTGTTCACGAGAATGTCGATCGGTCCGATCGCTTCTTCGGCCCGAGCGATGAGGTCCGCCCGCTCGCTGTCCGAGCTGAGATCGGCGACCACGCTCGCTGCGTTGCCGCCGCTGCGGTTGATCTCTGCGACGGCTTCTTCGAGCGTCCCCGACAGGTCGCCGTGCTTGCCCGGGCGTGAGGCCCCGAGCGCGACGGCAGCCCCCTCAGCTGCCAACCGAGTGGCGATCGCACGGCCGATGCCGCGGCTGGCGCCGGTGATCAACGCCGTGCGGCCTTCGAGCTGACGGCCTTTCATGCTGCTGGTCACGGCCTTGTCCCTAGGCGTTTTGCCGGACTGGATCAAAGAGGTTGCGGGCGGCGCGAGCCTGTCGGGAGCGTCCCGCGCGCAACCGGACTGGACTGGTGAGGGCACGGGGATAGAGTCGCGGCCTGCGAACAGAGGGGAGCAACGTGTCCTATATCGAGATCGACCGGCCGCTCGACGGCGTTACACAGATCACGCTCAACCGTCCCGAGCGCAAGAACGCGATGTCCTTCGACGTGATGGTGCCGCTGCGCGATGCGCTCGAAGACGTAAGCCATGACAACAGCAGCCGCGTGGTCATTCTGACGGGCGCGGGCGATGCGTTCTGCGCCGGCGCGGATCTGGAAGACCCGGGCATGGTCCCGCGAATCGACGGCTTGCAGATTCCGGCGATCGCGCGGCGCGCGATGCGTATCCTCGAGGACGTCATTCTCGGACTGCGCCGGATGCATCAGCCGGTGATCAGCGCGATCAACGGACCGGCGATCGGCGGTGGCTTCTGTCTCGCCGTCGCGACCGATATTCGCGTCGCTGCGCCGGCCGCGCGATTTCGCGCAGCAGGAATCAACAACGGGCTGACTTCGGCCGAGCTCGGGATCAGCTACCTGCTGCCGCGAGCGATCGGTTCTTCCCGTGCGTTCGAGATCATGCTTACCGGGCGCGATGTGGAGGCCGAAGAAGCGGCACGGATCGGGCTGGTCTCCGCGGTCAAGCCGGCGGATGAACTTCTGCCGTACTGCCACGAGATCGCAGAGCGGATCATCGGTTACAGCCACATCGGTGTGGAGCTGAGTAAGCAGTTGCTGTGGGCGGGGCTCGACGCCGGCAGTCTCGATGCCCACATGAACCATGAGGGCCATGCGCAGCTTTACGTGCGGATGACGACGGAGAACTTCGAGGAGGCCGTCCGGGCTCGAAGGGAACGTCGCAAGCCGTCATTCCGCGACGAGTTGCCGGGCAATCGTTTCACGGATGAGTAAATTCCCTCGCCCTGTGATGAACTGTTTTTCGGGACGAGGTTTCGAAAGGGAGAGAGTCAGTGAGTGATCACCCCGCGATAGGAGAGGGCAACGTTGCCGTCATTACAGGCGCCGCAGACGGCATCGGGCTGGCGGCGGCCGAGGCGTTCGCCGCCCGCGGCATGCGGGTCTGCATGGCTGACGTCGACGCGGAGAAACTGGAAAAGTCCGCTGCCGGTATCGAGGGCGCGCTCGCGCTGCCGACCGACGTCTCGCGGGCCGATGAGGTCGAGCGACTTCGCGACCGGGTCCTCGAGGCCCACGGCCGCGTCGATGTTCTGATGAACAACGCCGGCATCGGCCGCCTCAGCACGCCCTGGGGAGAGCCGGATGCCTGGAGAAAGATCCTCGATGTGAACCTGAACGGCATCATCAACGGAGTGCAGGCGTTCACACAGACCATGGTCGACCAGGGGACACCGGGCCTGATCGTGAACACCGGCTCGAAGCAGGGGATCACGACACCGCCGGGCAATCCCGCTTACAACGTCAGCAAAGCCGGTGTGAAAGCGCTCACCGAGGCTTTGCAGCACGGCCTGCGCGAAACCGAGGGCTGCCGGGTCACGGCGCACCTGCTGGTGCCCGGCTTCACGTACAGCGGAATGATGCGGCCGTTCTTCAAGGAGAAGCCGGATGGGGCGTGGAGCACGCAGCAGGTCATCGACTTTCTGCTCGAGGCCGTGGCTCGCGGCGACTTCTACATCATCTGCCCGGACAATGAGGTCACCCGTGAGATGGACGCACGGCGCATGGCGTGGGCGATGGGCGACCTGATCGAGAATCGGCCGCCGCTGTCGCGCTGGCATCCGGACTACGCGGAGAAGTTCACCGAATTCGCCGGTTCCTGAGTGAAGCGCGCGCGTCGTCTTCACGATGTCTGCTGTGTGACCGAGCGAGGGAGTCGCGATGAGCGAGAGCAGTGTGAATGCCCCGAAGGCTGTGCGTCCGAGACTCGAAGGCCGGGCCATCCTCATCACGGGTGCGGGCAGCGGGATCGGCCGCGCGACAGCGATCCGTCTCGGTGAGGAGGGCGCAGTTGTCGGTATCATCGACCGTGACCGCGACGGCGCGGAGAAGACGGCAGCCGTTCTGCGTGCTGCCGGAACCGAAGTACACGTTTACGCCGTGGACATCACCGACGGCGACGCGGTGGAAGACGCGGTCGAGCAGTTCGCAACCGGGCTGGCCGGCGGGCGTATCGCCGGCCTCGTCAATAACGCCGGCTGGGATCTCGCTGCGCCGTTCCTGGAAACGGATTCGGAGCTGTGGCGCAAGGTGATCGACATCAACCTGATGGGACCGCTCAACGTGACGCGTGCCGTACTCCGCCGGATGAAGGAGTCCGGTTCGGGAAGTGTGGTCAGCATCTCGTCGGACGCCGGTCGTGTGGGTTCATCGGGAGAGGCGGTCTATGCGGCGTGCAAGGCAGGCATCGCTGCGTTCTCGAAATCGGTCGCGCGTGAGCTCGCGACGAACGGCATCACGCTCAACATCGTTTCGCCCGGGCCGACCGACACGCCGCTGTTCGCCGACTTCGATCCGACCGGCAAGATCGCGGCGGCGCTGGAGCGCGCCATTCCGATGCGGCGTCTCGCGCGACCGGAAGACTTTCCGGGCCTGATCGTTTTCCTGCTGAGCGACGATGCGCGCTTCATCACCGGCCAGAACATCAGCGTCTCCGGCGGCCTGACCATGCACGGCTGAGGCGCCGCAGGCGCACTTGCCGGCGGCCGCGGTCCAGGCCCGATCCCGGGAAATCAAGGATTCGAATACGCAGGCGTAACAACGGGCATAGGGGAGGTCCGATAGGGGTTTACCCGCATATTCAGCCTCTGTTTTTTTTACCATTCCCACAGCCGGATAGCGCCCCGAAACCTCTGGTCTCGAGGCGATCTGCTGGCTAGACCTTCAGTCGGGGAAATAAGGGAGGGAAATATGAAGAGATCTTCGATCGCTCATCTGGACTGCTCGATCGCAAGAGCGCTGGAGGTCGTCGGCGAATGGTGGACGCCGATGATCATACGCGAGGTCTTTGCCGGCAAGCATCGTTTCAGCGAGATTCAGCGTGATCTCGGGATCGCGAAGAATATTCTCTCGGACCGACTGAATACCCTCGTGAAGCACGATGTTCTTGTTCGCAAGCGCGACAGGAGCGGCCGCTATCCTGAGTACCATCTGACTGCGAAGGGGAAAGAACTGCTCCCTTTCCTTGTGGCGCTGATGAACTGGGGCGAGCGCTGGGAGAGCAGCGCGGCCGACGAATCGCAGATGATCTGTGACATCTTCACCGGCGCAATGATCGAAGCTGTCGTCGTCGACGGTCGCTCGGGACACGCGATTTCTTCGGAGCGGGCGGCTCTCACAACCAAGCCGAAGCCGCAGACGGTGGCGGTCCGCAAGCCGGTGCCGGCCACGGTGTCTTACATCGACCGGAAATCGGGCGCTCAGCGTTTGGCGTAATCCTCGGACCTCCAGCCTTCGGGCTGGAGGATTACCTTGACCTGACCGTCGGTGCCGGTCTCGGCGACGTATGCGTCGCCGAACTCCTCTCCGAGATATCGGTGGGCCATCGGGCGCAAATCGCGTTCGAGCTGTGCTGGCTCGACCGCAACGACGCGAGCAGTCACCGTCACGTAACGGTAAGGCACCTCTTCACTCTGCGCGCACAGTGAGACGACGGCGCCGACCGCGAGCTCCCGGTGCTTGGGCGAGTTCTCCCCGGTGATCACCTGGAGGGTTCCTCCCGGCTCGTAGTCATACCAGATCGGCACACAAAGCGGTGCGCCCCTCCGTGAGATCGAAAGGACTCCGACATGAAGATCGGCGAGGAAATTTTCTCGCTCTTCCGGGGACATTCGCAGTGACATGATTCTCTCCTGACCGGTCTTCTGGTGCGCATCGGCCGCGAACGCGAGTGCCGCCACGGCGATGCCGGAGCGCGAGAGTTTGCACGACCGGCGCCGTCAACGCACGCTTGCCCACCGGCTCGGAATGAAAAAATTCCACGGCGAATGGGGGCTTTGATGGATCTTTATCTGGCGGTGATCTTTCCGTGGCAGTGCGACCACATGGGGCACATGAACGTGATGTACTACGTCCATGCGTTCGACCAGGCGTTCGCGAGTCTGCTGGCGGAGGTGGGTTTTACGGCCGACTGCATGCGAAGCACCGGCATGGGTTTCGCCGATGTGAAGCATGAGATCGACTACCACGCCGAGCAGCGGGCCGGCGACAGGATCGCGATCACCGGAGGGTTCAGCAAGCTGGGCAGCAGCTCGGCTCAGGTGAGATTGACGATGCGGAATCCCGACACCGGGGCGACCGCTGCTGTCGCGCAGATCACGAGCGTGCATTTCAACCTGACTGAGCGGCGCTCCGAACCGATGCCGCCGGAGGCGCGCGAGAGAATCGCGGGTCGGATGATCGAAGCGGGCGAGTGAGTTGGCGGCCTCAGCGGCCGCCGCGCAGCAGGCCCGCGATCGTGAACCAGCCCTGATCTACCGACTGGGGCTCGTCGAAGCCGATGTCGATATACCAGCCGGCTTCGTCCGGGAACGCCATGCCGGGGATGGAGGCGCGTGTTCCGTGCATCAACTGCATGTCGATAACGCTGAACGCGTAGATGAACATCCGCGGCTCCGCATACTCGTAGTCGACCTTGGGGTTAGGCCGCTTTGATGTGCGGATGCTCTGCATGACGACCTTCCACAACTCTCCGGCCTGGTCGTACATGTCCGAGTAGATGACGAAGTTGGTCTCCTTGTCGACGAAGATGACTCGCTTCGAGTACGCGTAGTTGCTGACCTTCGGGATGCCCTCGATGATGTAGACCTCCGGTCGCATTTCCCAGTCCTCGCAGAAGGTCATGCCGCCGTCGCGCTTGCAGGGCACGGCCGGAAGATTCTCCCCGTGCAGGGAGGCGAGCATCGGTTTCGCGCCGAGCAATCTCCACTCGAACCACGGGATCTGCCCGGCATAGCCGCCGTAGCTGTCGACGTCGATGTCCTGGCCGAACAGTGCGTCGCTTCGCTGCGCGCTCGAGAGTCGCCGGACGCGTCTGAGGAACGGGAGATACAGCCACGTGTCGTCCTGACGGACCAGGTCGGTGTAACGGAAGCTGATCCCGCCGACGCCTTTGAGGTCGAACGGTTCGATCAGCGGGAAAAGTCCCGACTTGCGAAAGACTTCGTCCGGGTTGGGTTCGAATACCGGTGCCGGGTCGTGATGAAGTCTGCCCTGGAATTGCATCACCCGCAGCCAGTCAGCGACGAAGTGCCTCTCGACGTTGTAGTGGCGGTCGCCCTTGGCGTCCACGTACAGCGCACCGGTGTCGGCATCGACGAGGTGCAACCCTAGATCATCGGTGAAGTAGTGCGTGTTCTGGAAGTTGTACATGATCTTCACGGGCGCTTTCGGGTCGTTCGAGTCGACCGTCGGGAAAGGTTTGCCCGCGACCCAGTTCGTCAACTGGTTGCGATCGCTGAGACCGGTCTGGCCGCCGTACTTCTCGGTCGCGTCGAGATAATCACGCGGCATCGGAATCTCCTGGTAGGGAACGATTCTCATGTCCATGCCGTTCTCGACCGCCCAGCGGACGCCCTCGGCGACGAGGCCGTTCACGCGATCGGCATTCTCTTTGGTGATGACCTCGCCGGGCTTGATATCGGTCGCGTCAGCCCGGGCTGGCGGGGTCGCATACAGGGCCGTCCAGGCGAAGGCCGAGATCAGCAGGATGTATTGAAGGTGCGGTTTGTGCATCGAGCGGTACCCCCGGGAGCCGTGTTGCTCGGGCGAAGGAAATACCGCTATCAGCCGTCAGCGGCCGATGCAGTGCTGACGGCTCCGAATGGGCCGAAATGCAAAGATCCCTATTTCGATCGGGAAGGGACGATACGGAAACGAACGGCTCTGGAACCGGGCTGCGTCCGTGACCGGTACAGGTAGCAGGGCGCGTGGACCGCGTGCACGACGGGGGCCCCGGAGGGGCCGGGCTCCTCGATCAGTCCCCACGGACGACCTTCCCAGTCGCCGTCCCCGGCCGGCTCGCCGCAGTGGGCACACTGCTGCGGAGGCAGTGAAAGACTCTCGTTCGAGATCATCGCGTCATCCATGGTGTCGGTGTCGTGCTGCGTCCGGCTCTGCGGGCTGACCTGACCATTGTACGGTCGCCGGTCACCGCCCTGCATGGAAAGCATGAAGTCTTTTCGGACGCGGCGGTCTTACGCGGGGGCCACCGCAAGCGATGCGGCGGCGGGCGACATGGCGGGTGCGCAGCCGGGCGCGGTCAGCGCCCGATCAGCTCCATCAGCTCGCGCCATTCGCGCGGCGCCATTCCCGAGTCGTCCTGCCCCACATCGTCCCCGGCCAGCAGCCTACGGATCACGCCGAGAGCCTGCTGCGAGAGCTGTGCCCCGCCCATGCGGTAATTGCAGAACGCATCATGGGTGTGAGGCACCCAGCGTTTGAGGACATCGAGAAGAACGTCGGCGTAGGCCCGGATCTCGTACTGGGCGTGGTCGTCCGCGCGCAACCGCACGAAGTGCATGAGGTTGTGGAGGTCGGTCTTCCAGTACCACTGGGTGTAGAAGTTCAGCGACAGGTTCATGCGGGCGAGCTCGCGCGCGAGACCTTTGCGGGACTCATCGACGACCTCGCCCTGGATTGTCTCGTTCAGCATCTCCTCGTAATGCGTGTACGCGCGAACCGCGTCGTCGCGCAGAAGATGGAGAACGTGATCGGCCTCGGCACCCTCGAGCAGCTCGCCGCGGCCCTGACGGTTGGTCTGCGACTGCGCGGACAGGTGCGCCCGGTCGGGCATATAGAACTCGTTGTCGAGGATCGAGTAACGAGCCGAGTATTCGTTGACGTTGGCAGTGCGGTGGCGGATCCACTGTCGCGCAACGAAGATCGGCAGCTTCACATGCAGCTTGATCTCGCACATTTCGAACGGCGAGGTGTGCCAGTTGCGCAGCAGATAATTGATCAACCCTGAGTCGTCGCGAGAGCGCTTCGTGCCTGCTCCGTAAGAAACACGGGCGGCCTGCACGATCGCTGCATCGTCGCCCATGTAGTCGACGACGCGAATGAACCCGTGATCGAGAACGGGCAGGGCTTCGTAGAGGATTTCCTCGAGTTCTGGGACGGTCGCACGACGAGTCGGGTGCGATATCGCACGGACTGCCTCGACCTCGGATTTTTGCTCGGAAGTGAGTCCCACCTGCTGTCTTCTCCATTCAGCTCGCCGGGCCGGCGCGTCGCGCGACCCTAGCGCGACCGGAGGGGCATAGCGAGAACGCCGCGTGTCGCCCAATTCCCGGCGCACAGGTCCGCTGCTGCTGCTGACGCGGCCCGGACCTGGAGCTGCGTTGCTTTACGCCCGGCGCGGGTGCAGCTTGCTGGGCTGATGTCTGGAATCCGCTCTCTACTGTTACTCCTCGCCCTTGTTGCGGCGCCCGCGGGTGGTCACGCCCAGACGGCTGCGACCGAGCCGGCTATGGTCGCGGCGAGCCTGGCGCTGTCGGCCGATGCGCTGAGCGCACGCGCTCAGGAGGTCGAGGAGAACCAGGGACTCGAGGAGGCGCTACGGGTCGAGGCGGCCCGTCGTTACCGGCTCGCAGCCGACCATCTGATTTCGGCGGCAACACTGG
>CAXQPB010000010.1:0-17120 GCA_964225545.1 Candidatus Nitrosopumilus sp.
CATGGCCGGCGGCGAACCTCTGCGCTCAGACGCGATCGAGGATCGCGTTCAGCGTCGCGCTCGGTCGCATCGCCGCTGAGGCCAGTTCGGGGTCGGGCCGGTAGTACCCGCCGACGTCCACCGCCGCACCCTGCGCGGCCTCGAGTTCGGTGAGGATGGTTTGTTCGGCGTCGGTCAGCGCCTGCGCCACCGGCGCGAAACGCTCACGCAGCTCGGCATCTTCCGGCTGCTCGGCCAGCGCACGCGCCCAGTACAGCGCGACATAAAAATGGCTGCCGCGATTGTCGAGCTCACCGACCTTGCGCGAGGGAGCACGGTTTTCCAGCAGATACCGCGTGGTCGCCTCGTCGAGAGTCTGCGAGAGTACGGTCGCGCGCCGGTGATCCTGCCGCGCCGCCAGGTGTTCGAACGACACGGCCAGCGCGAGGAATTCACCGAGCGAATCCCAACGAAGGTGCCCCTCGGAGAGGAACTGCTCAACGTGCTTCGGCGCCGAGCCGCCCGCGCCGGTCTCGAAAAGTCCGCCACCGTTCATCAGCGGCACGATCGACAGCATCTTCGCGCTGGTCCCGAGCTCGAGGATCGGAAACAGATCGGTCAGGTAATCGCGCAGCACGTTGCCGGTCACGGAGATCGTGTCGTCGCCGGCCCGTAACCGTTCGCACGTGAAACGCGTCGCCTCGACCGGTGAGAGGATATGAAGCTCGAGCCCGTCGGTGTCGTGTTCGGGCAGACAGCCCTCGACCTTGGCGATGAGCTCACGATCGTGGGCGCGTTCACGGTCGAGCCAGAACACCGCCGGTGAGCCGGTCGCACGAGCGCGTGAGACAGCGAGCCTGACCCAGTCCCGGACCGGCGCGTCCTTTGCCTGACACATTCGCCAGATGTCGCCGGTGTCGACCGCGTGCTCGGTCAGCACCTCGCCGCCGGCCTCGATCACCCGCACGACACCGGGCGATGCGATCTCGAAGGTCTTGTCGTGCGAACCGTACTCTTCGGCTTTCTGAGCCATCAGGCCGACGTTCGGGACGTCTCCCATCGTCGTCGGGTCGAACGCTCCGTTCTCTTTGCAGAACTCGATGACCGCGTCGTAGACGCCCGCATAGCTGCTGTCGGGGATGACCGCCTTGGTGTCCTCGAGCTCACCGGCCGCGTTCCACATCTGACCGGAGTCGCGGATCATCGCCGGCATCGATGCATCGATGATGACATCGCTCGGAACGTGCAGGTTGGTGATGCCCTTGTCCGAATTGACCATGGCGACGGACGGGCCGCGCTCGAACGCAGCGGCAATGTCGGCCTCGACCTCGGCGCGAACGTCATCAGGCGCGTCGGCAATCTTCGCCACGACATCGCCGAAGCCATTGCGAGGATCGACTCCGAGCTCGTCGAACAGCGCCGCGTGCTTCTCGAACAGTTCGTAAAAATAGGCACGCACGGCGTGCCCGAAGATGATCGGGTCGGAGACCTTCATCATCGTCGCCTTCATATGAAGCGAAAGCAGGATGTCGCTGTTGCGGGCGTCCTCGATCTGCGTACGCAGGAACGCGAGTAAAGCTTCGAGACGCATGACGGTCGCGTCTACGATCTCGCCGGCCAGGAGCTCGATAAAATCCTTGAGCACCGTGACCGAGCCATCGGTCGCGACGTGTTCGATCCGAACGCTGCACGCCGCCGGCACCGTCACCGACTGTTCGCCTGAACGGAAATCGCCCTCGGACATCGTCGCGACGTGTGTCCGCGACTGACTCGACCATGCGCCCATGCGATGCGGATTCTTGCGCGCGAACTCCTTTACGGCCCGCGGCGCGCGGCGATCGGAGTTGCCCTCGCGAAGAACCGGATTGACCGCGCTGCCCTTGACGCGATCGTAGCGGTCTTTGATCTCACGCTGCTCGTCGTTCGCCGGCTCGTCGGGGTACGGAGGCACCGCGAAGCCCTGGTCGCGGAGCTCGGCAATTGCGGCGGTCAGCTGGGGAACCGAGGCGCTGATGTTGGGCAGCTTGATGATGTTGGCCTGCGGCGTGCGTGCCAGCTCGCCGAGCTCGGAAAGCGCGTCAGGGACTCTCTGCTCCTCGGTCAGATACTCGGGAAAGACGGCGAGAATCCGGCCGGACAGCGAGATGTCGCGGGTCTCGACGTCGATCCCTGCCGGGCGCGCGAACGCGCGGATGATCGGCAGGAACGAATAGGTCGCCAGCGCCGGCGCCTCATCCGTGTGCGTGTAGACAATTTTCGATTCCTGCGTGGTCACGTCTTTTCTCCAGAGATCGGCCGTCAAACGCGCGGATCTTCAGCGGAGAGCGACCCGAGGTCAAACCGGTCGCGCGGCCACGGCGATCAGGCCCCTGCCGTCGTGAACCGGAAAGGAAGCAGGGTGCGGGCCGGCTCAGGACGGGGGAACGGTGAACCCGCCCCAGATCGGCTCGCGGCCCTCGAAGTAGTCGTGGAGTGTCTCGCCGACCGAGTCGACCGTCCACGTGCCGTCGGTCTGGAACACGCTGTCGGTACCCGGGCGCTCGACCATGCGGATCTGGTTGCCCCACACGATCATCACGTACCCACTGACCTGCGCCGCGTGCGGCGATGCCAGCCACGCGACCAGCGGGCCCACGTGGACCGGGTCGAACTGATCGAAGCCCTCGGCCGGTTTCTCGAAGATCGCGGCCACCGGGCCGGAGTCGGTCATCCGGGTGCGTGCACGCGGCATGACCACGTTGGCCGTCACCCCGTACTTCTGCAGAGCCTGCGCCGCGCCCATCGTCATCGCCACGATCCCGGCCTTGGCCGCTGCATAATTGGGCTGGCCGGCGGAACCGAAGATGAACGCCTCGGAAGACGTGCTGATGAGCCGGCCGTAGAGCGGCTCGCCGGTCTCTTTGGAACGCTGACGCCAGTACTCGCTGGCGAAACGCATGGTGCAGAAGTGCCCTTTGAGGTGGACGCGGATGACCGAGTCGAACTCTTCCTCGCTCATGCTGAAGAGCATCCGGTCGCGGCAGAAGCCGGCGTTGTTGACGAGGATGTTGAGGTCGCCGAACTGCTCGACCGCCGTGCGAATCAGCGCTTGCGCATCGTTCCAGTCCGCGACGTCACCGAAGTGCGCGACCGCCTCACCGCCCATCGAGCGGATCTCCTCGACGACCGCGTGGGCCGGCTCCTCGTCGCGCCCCGAACCGTCGGAGGCCGTGCCGAGATCGTTGACGACGACACGCGCCCCGTTGCGCGCCAGCTCGAGCGCTTCGACTCGACCGAGGCCGCGCGCGGCGCCGGTGACTACTGCTACCTTTCCATCCAGGATCATCGCTTGCCCCTTTTGCCGACGCGCCCTCAGATGCGCTCGATAATGGTCGCCGTTCCGACGGCGGAGCCGCAACACATACTGATCAGAGCCGTCTGCTTGTCCGTACGCTCGAGCTCATGGAGCGCGGTGACGATCAGCCTGCTGCCCGTTGCCCCGACCGGATGGCCGAGCGCGATCGCGCCACCGTTGACGTTGACCTTGTCCATGTCGACGTCGTAGACACGCGCCCATGACAGAACGACGGCAGCGAACGCCTCATTGACCTCGTACAGATCGATGTCGCCGATGTTCATCCCCGACTTGTCGAGGATCTTCCCCGTCGCATCGACCGGGCCGTCGAGCAGGTAGTACGGGTCGGTGCCGACAACCACATCCCATTTGATGCGCGCACGCGGCTTGAGCCCGAGCTCTTTCGCCCGCTCCTCGGACATCCACAGCACGGCAGCCGCGCCGTCGGAGATCTGCGAGCTGTTCCCGGGAGTATGGATTCCGCCCTCCTTGACCGGCTTGAGTGAGCTCAGGCCGTCGAGCGTGCTCTGACGAATGCCCTGATCGTCGTCGACCGTCATCGTCTCGCCCGTCGGTGTCCCGTCGTCTCCGAGCACGGGGGCCTCGATCGGCGCGATCTCTCGCGCGAAGCGCCCCTCCTCGCGAGCGCGCAGCGCTTTCTGCTGGGAGGCGAGGCCGAACTCATCGACATCGGAGCGGGTGATTCCGCGCTTCTCGGCGATTCGCTCGGCGGCCTGAAACTGGTCTACCGAGGCGTCTTTCCATGGCCACGGATCAGGCAGGAAGAAGCCGGGGCCGCTCATCACGTTGGCGCCGAGGCCGACGTGACTCATGGTCTCCACACCGCAGCCGATACCGCAGTCGATGGTTCCGGATTTGACCATCGCGTTGACGAGGTTGTTGGCCTGCTGCCCCGAACCGCACTGCGTATCAATCGTCGTCCCCGCAACAGTGAAGTCGTCGCCGACGCTCAGCCACGCGTGACGGGCGATATTACCGGCCTGCTCACCGGCCTGCGTGACGCAGCCGCCGATGATCTGCTCGACGACCGTAGGATCGACGCCGGCTCCCTCTACGGCCGCACGCTGGACCTTCCCGAGCAGGACGGCGGGGTGCAGCCCGCTCAGCCAGCCCTTGCCGGCTTTGCCCCGGCCGATGGGCGAGCGCTTCGCTTCGACGATGACGGCTTCTCGCATTGATGTTCTCCTGCGCTCAGTCGGGCTGGCCGAGGATCATGCCGCTGGTCGGCACGCCCACGCCTGCGGTGACGAGCACGTGTTCGTTCTTGTCGGGCTGGTTGATCGAATCGCCACGGATGAGCCGGACGCCCTCGTTGACGCCGTTCATGCCGTGGATATAGGCCTCGCTGAGCTGACCGCCGTGGGTATTGGTCGGCAGGTTTCCGCCGACCTCGAGCGCTCCGTCAGCGACGAAATCCTTCGCCTCTCCTCGGCCGCAGAAGCCGTACGCCTCGAGCTGCCAGAGCACGATCGGGGTGAAGGCGTCGTAGATGATCGCGGCGTCGACGTCGTTCGGGCCGAGGCCGGACTGCTCGTAGACCTGCTTCGCGACCAGCTCGACCTCCGGCAGGTGGGAGATCTCGGGCCGGTAGAAGCTCGTCATGTTCTCCTGACCTTTCGTCGCCGCCTCGGCGACCCCGCGGATCATCGCAGGCTTCTTCTTCAGATCCTTCGCGCGCTCGGGCGAACAGATCACCTGCGCACATCCGCCGTCCGACTCCTGGCAGCAGTCGAACAGGCGCAGCGGTTCGGCAATCCAGCGTGACGCGTAGTAATCGTCGAGCGTGAGTTCCTTCTCGTAGAAGAACGCGTTGGGATTGTTGACGGCGTGCTTACGCGTCGACATCGCGACCTGCGCGAGCGTGTCGGCAGTGCAGCCGTAATCGTGCATGTAGCGCTGCGTGAACATCGCCACCCAGCTCGCCGGCGTGAGCAGTCCGAACGGGAGATACCAGCTCCAGTGGATCAGGTCGGCGGTGACGATGCCCTCGCCGATCCCGACGCTGTAGCGGTGGCCGGAGCGCTCGTTGAACGCGCGGTAGACCACACAGTAGTCGGTAACGCCCGTCGCGACGGCCATCACCGCCTGCTGGATGACACCGATCGCGGCGCCTCCGCCGTACGGGATCCGGCTGTAGAACTTCAGGTCCCCGAGCCCGACGTTCTGCGCGACCTCGACCTCGTCGTTGGTGTCGAGCGTGAACGTGACCAGGCCGTCGACCTGCGAGGGGTCGAGGCCGCAGTCGTCGAGCGCCGCGCTCACCGCCTCGGACGCGAGCTGCATCTCCGAGCGGCCGGAGTTCTTCGAGAACTCGGTCTGGCCGATTCCCGCGATGCAGGCTTCGTTTTTCAGTGTCGTGGGCATCGCTCAGTTCCCCTTCGGCAACGCGACACGAACGGTTCCGGTCACGTGATCGCCCCAGCTGTTGCTGCCGGCAATGTCGACCTCGACCACGCTCTCGGCGTCGTCCTTGCCCTTCACCGTTCCGGTCATCTTCATGGTGTCGCCCGGCAGGTTCGGTGTCCCGAGCTTGATAGTCACCCCGCGCAGTACCGCGTCCGGCCCCGCCCAGTCGGTCACATAGCGGCCGACGAGACCGTTGGTGGTCAGGATGTTCATGAACACATCCTGCATCCCGGTCGCCTGCGCTGCGGCCTTGTCGTGGTGCACCGGCGTGAAGTCGCGCGAGGCGAGCGCCCCGCCGACGATCAGGGTGACGGTGATATCGATCGACTGTTCGGGCAGCGCGGTGCCGACCTCGACGTCGTCGATCCGGATCGATTCGGTTGCCATCACTTTACCTCCCGGGAAGCTGCCGTGGACGCTGACGCCGACACCGCCGCGCGCGCGCTGTCAGCGATCTCGCGGCCGAGATCGACGAGCGTCGGAGTCGCTGCACCGAAGCGCAACTCGAGGTTCTTCGACCACAGAAAGTAGCGGTGAATCGGGTAGTCCACATCGACCCCCATCCCGCCGTGAAGATGCTGACAGGACGTCGCGATCCGCGCTCCGCCGTCGGCGCACCAGTACTTGGCGACAGAGACGTAGGTACCGGCATCCCCGCCGTCGGCCAGACGATTGATCGCACGCCATGTCGTCCAGCGCATCGCGTTCAGGTCAATAAACGCGTTCGCCGCGCGGTGCTGAACGGCCTGAAAAGTCCCGATGGCGGTTCCGAACTGCTCGCGATCGCTGACGTAGCTCGCCGTGATCTCGAGCGCCTTTTCCGAGATGCCGAGCTGCGCCGCGCAGGTCATCGCGACCGCCAGCTGCCGTACGCGCTCGAGCGCGGCGAGGCCGGACTCGCCGTCGATCGGCCTCCCGCCGAGCACATCGGCATCCTCGACCCGTACGCCGTCCATCTCGACGAAGAACAGCGGCTCGCCGGTTGAGCTCGCGCCGCCGGTTGCGATAAAGCCGTCCGCCGAAGGGTCGACCAGGAACAGACCGATCGCATCGCCGCCGGCGGCAGATACCACAGCCGGGACGAGCACTGCGCGAGCAATATTGACCGACGGCACCGCGACCTTGCTGCCGCTCAGCTTCCAGCCGTTGCCGTCGCGCTCGGCGGTTGTTCCCGGTCGGCCGTCGTCGGTCTGCGTGTCGATCAGCGCGGCGGTCAGAACCAGCTCGCCCGCCGCCATCGGCGTGAGCCAGTCACGCTTCTGCGCGTCGGTGCCGAGCTCCGCGATCGGCAGGCCGGCATAAGCAAGTGTCGCCAGCGCCGGCACCGGCGCGACCGAACGACCCAACTCGATGAGAAGCATCGCGAGTTCGGCGGGCCCGAAGCCCATGCCGCCGTACTCCTCTTCGACTGCGAGTCCGAGCAAACCGGCTTCGGCCAGCGTGGCCCACAGCGCGCGGTCGAACCAGTCGGTCGTTCCCTCGATGCTCTTGACGCGGTCCGGGGAGACCTCCTTGTCGAGAATTCCCCGCGCGAGCTCGCGCACCGTCTCCTGATTTTCGCTGAAGTTGAAATCCATCTCAGGTGGCTCCGTCCGCGCTCAGGCAGGCCGGAAGACCGGCAACCTGGTCGCCGCGTCCAACTGCTCGATGTGAGCCTGGACCTTCATCCCGATCTTCACCTCGGATGGATCGCAGCCGAGAATGTTCGAGCACATCCGGACCCCCTCCTCGAGTTCGACGAGGACGCAGGCCAGCGGAAATTCGTAACCGGGGAACTTCGGGTAGTGCAGGATGGTGAACGAGTACACGGTCCCGCGACCGCTCGCCTCGATCGATTCCCATTTGACCGATCGGCAGTTGCCGCACATCGGACGCGTCGGGTGACGCAGCTCACCACAGTCGCTGCACTTCTGGATGACCAGACGGTCATCCGCGACGGCCTCCCACCACCACTGGTTGTCGAAACCGAGCGGGGGTTGCAGGCGCGTCTGGACCGCCGATCCCTCTGCGGCGGCCGAGTCGCTGACCGGCTTGGGCTGCTCGTGCGGCTTGTACTTGAGAACCCGGAACGTCTGCCAGCCGACCTCTTCGCCGTCCGCGTCGCGGAAGGTCTCCCGCGTGTTGATGAAGTAGCCGATCCCCAGAGCGGTCGCCTTCTCTTCACTGATGGTCTCGATGACCGTCGTCGAGCTGACCCGGTCGCCCGGCGAAAGGTATCGCGAGTAGCTCTGCTCGCAGTTGGTAGCGACGACGCCGCTGTAGCCGTTCTCGGTCAACAGCGCGTGAAGCTCGGTCTGGAGATTGGGGCGGGACGGCACCGGGCTGGCCATCTCGACACCGGGCAACATCCAGGCCTGCAGCATGGACGGTGGTGCGACGATGCCGCCATGGACCGAGCGGCTCGCGGCCTCGGCGTCCGAATAGACCGGGTTGCGATCGTCGAGCGCGTCGCACCAGTGGCGAATCATCGCTTCGTTGACCGCGTCGCGTGCCTCGTCCGGCGGTCCTATTTCCTTGCCCACGTACTCGCGCAGCTTTGCCTCGAGTTCTTCTCTGGACAGCGTTGCCATTTTTGCCCCCGTGCGCCGCTTCGCGGCGCGCCTGCGCGATCAGCGCCGGCGCGCACGCGGCAGCAGCAGTCCTGCCATCGCTATGATGTCGCGCTGAACCTCGTTGACGCCGCCACCGAAAGTCAGCGTGGATGCCGACCGGTAGCCGGCCTCGAGCAACCCGCCGAGCATTGCCCCCTGCTCGCCGCTCTGGACGGTGCCCGAAGCTCCAACGATCTCCAGCAACGTGCGGTAACACTCGACGAAGAACTCGGTCCCCATGACTTTGACGGCCGAAGCCTCGGCCATGTCCGGGACACCCGCCGAGATCGACCACGCCGACCGCCAGTTGAGCAGCTTCACCGCCTCGAGCTTCGCCTTCACTCGCGCGAGCTCGACCTGCACCCACTGCTGGTCGATCATCATGCCGCCCTCCGGTGAAGGCGTGGCGGCGCACCACTCGCAGACCTCGTCCACCATGCGATCGGCCATGCCGGGCACGGCGAGCGTGATGCGCTCGTGGTTGAGCTGCTCGGTGATGAGCTTCCAGCCCTGGTTCTCCTCACCGATGAGGTTGGAGACCGGGACGCGGACGTTGTCGAAGTAGGTCGCGTTGGTACGCTCGCGCCCGACGGTGTGAATCGGTGTCACCGAGAAGCCGGGCGCGTCGGTCGGGACCAGAATGATCGAGATGCCCCGATGCGGCTTCTCGGCGTTCGGGTCCGTGCGGGCCGCCATCCAGATGTAGTCGGCGTCGTGGGCGTGCGTCGTGTAGATCTTCTGCCCGTTGATGACGTACTCGTCGCCGTCGCGAACGGCAGTCGAGCGCAGCGAGGCGAGGTCGGTCCCCGCGCCGGGCTCGGTGTAGCCGACGCCGAAGAACAGCTCTCCGCGCGCGATCGGAGGCAGGAGCTCGGCCTTCTGCTTGTCCGACCCGTGAGTCATCAGCGTGGGCCCGATCGTGTTGACCGGGATGATCGGCAGCGGGGCGTGAGCCCGGTAGGTCTCGTCCCAGAAGATGAACTGCTCGATCGGCGTGAAGCCGCGCCCGCCGTACTGTTCGGGCCAGCCGACCGTCAGCCAGCCGTCTTTGCCGAGCTGTCGGACGATCTTACGGAACACGGGGCCGCCCATGTCCGCGCGCTCGGCCTCGAACTCCTCGCGGAGCTCGGGGGTGAGCAATTCTTTGTAATAACTACGTATTTCCTGTCGGAGCGACTCTTGCTCCGGCGTGAATTCGAGATGCATCGGGTTCGCCTGGCGGCTGGTCAGTCGCCGCCCGGATGAGGGGTCGGCGCGTGAGTGAAACGTGTTCTATTGGTCCCGTACTATGCGCGAATCGTCCCGCAATGACAAAAGCCGACGGTGCCTGTGCACGCTGCGCGGCAGCGGCGCCGGGGTCGCCACCGTACCTGCGCTGTTCCGCTCGCAGGCCGCGGGCCGCGCTCGCACTGCTGCCTGACCGCCTCAGCCCAGGGCTCCCGACTTGCGGATCTCCTCGATGCGCGCGTCGTCGTATCCGAGGGTCTCGCGCAGGACACGCTCGGTCTGCTCGCCGACGGTCGGCGCCATCGTCGGCACCGGGAGCTCCTCGCCGACGAAT
Source organism: Candidatus Nitrosopumilus sp. (assembly GCA_964225545.1). Taxonomy (GTDB): domain Bacteria; phylum Desulfobacterota; class Binatia; order UBA1149; family SPBQ01; genus SPBQ01. The sequence continues at coordinate 9,893 of CAXQPB010000010.1, forward strand.
TTGACCGGGAACGGCAGCATGTCCGCGCCGTGCTGCTCGTGATGATAGAGCGGAAAACGATCCCGGAACTGAGGGTCGTCAGCGAGCGTCTTCGGCGTATTGACCGGCGCGATCGGGAAATTCTTCTCGTCACCGAGCCGGATCCACTCGGCCGATGTCTTCGTCTTGAAGATCTCGCGAAGCTCGACCTGGAGCTCTCGATTGCCGCGCGCGTGATCGGCATACTTCGACCCCGGCCACTTCTCGAAGAGTTCCTCGCGTCCGACGCATTCACAGAAGTTTTTCCAGAACGCCTGCTCGCTCGCCATGAACAGCACATGTCCGTCCGAGGAGTCGTACATCTGGTAGCGCACGCCTTCTTTCATTCCCGCCGTACCCGGCGCGCGCCGCTTGTAGTCGTCGGCTTTGTTGCCCGTCACCTCGTCCTCGGGGCGCTCGTACGCCATCCAGCTCTCACTGCGATACCAGTCCATGTACGCCGCAGCGTCCGACTGACCGATCTCGAGAAACGTCCCCTCCCCCGTCTCGCGGGCGCGGATGATCGCGGAGAGAATCCCCAGAGCTCCGAACATCGGGCCGGCGTGCATCCCGACAGAAGCGTGCTCGGGGATGTAGCAGAAGCCCTCTTCGTCGTACGCGGCGCCGACGATCCCCGCCCATGTATCGAACGCGATGCCGTGCGAGGGCAGCGTCTGGTACGGACCGGTCATTCCGTATCCGGAGATATTGCAGAAGACGATCTTCGAGTTGATCGCTTTCAGGTCCTCGTACCCGAGCCCGCGTCGCTCGAGCGAGCCGGGGCGCATCGCTTCGACCACCACGTCCGCGTCGCGAACGAGTTCCTTGTAGATCTCGACCGCTTCGGGTTTGCGCAGATCCAGTGTGACGCTCTTCTTGCCACGGTTGATGTGCATGTGGAGCAGCGAGACTCCGTTGATGATCGGCCACGTCATGTCGCGAATGTAGTCACCGGCCGGCGGCTCAATCTTGATGATGTCCGCGCCCATATCGGCGAGGTGGGTGGTGATGGCCGCGGGGCCGAGCATCGAGCTTTCGATCACGCGCACGCTCTGGAGCGGCGCACCGGCTGTCTTCGACATGGTCTCTCCTGTTCTCTCGAGGTCGGTCCGGGTCCGGCGCCGCAGGCGCACGAAGCGACGCCCGGCGCGGCAGTGGCAGGCCGTCCGGACCGCGCGTTTCTTACGGGAAATCGCTCCGCGATTCCATTTCCGCCTCCCGGTAGGCAGCGCGCGGCCGCCGGATCAGCGCTGCGCCCAGCCGCCGCTGAACGGAATCGCCTGTCCTACGAAGAAGTCACTCTCGTTCCCGGCAAGGAACAGCGCGAACTGTGCATCCTCTCGCGCCGTGGCGAGGCGGCCGAGCGGGACCTGTCTTCGCAGCGAGGCCTGGAAAGATTCTTTCTCCCGCAGCGCCGGCGGATAGTAGACCGGGTTCTCGACGTAGTTCTGGGCAATCAGGTTGACCTGAATGTTGTGCGGCGCGACCTCCACGCCGACGGCCTGGACGTAGCCGACCTGCGCCGCGCGCGCCGCGCTGTACGCGCTGACGGTCTTGAGTCCGCGCAGGGCCACGGCACTGCCGTACACGATGATCTTGCCGCTGCGGCGCTCGATCATCTGCGGCAGGACCGCGCGGGTGAGTCGGTGGAGCGGGTGGACCATCATGTCGAAGGTCTTCGACCAATCCGCGTCGCCGACCTCGGTGACCGGAGTTCCGCTGAAGTTCGGTGACGCGAGGTTGGCGATCAGGACGTCGACGTGCCCGGTGTTTTCGATGAGCGCTTCGCAGGCGCCGTCGCGCGTGAGATCGCTCGTGTCGGCGACGATCTCTGCACCGTGCTCGCCGAACACCTCGCGGGTCGCCGGCCCCATGTAATCGTCGGCCTGCGTGATGAGTACGCGCCGGCCTTCCAGGCGTTTTTCCATTGCCGCGTCCCCCTGCTGTCAGCTCGCGCCGTCGAGGAAGTCGGTGAAGCCCGAGGGCTTGTGGCTGCCGAAGCACAGTGTCTCGAGAGTCGCGACGCCGCTGCGCGTGCCTTTGGGCCCGGTCAGGGTCGCCTTGCAGATCGAGTGCAGGTGGATGTGCTTGTAGTCGAGCGGATCGAGATCATCGAGCGGCCACGATTCGTGACCGAAGGCTTCCTCGCCGTGCCAGATCCCGTGTCCCCACTCCGGATGCTGGTAGCCGATGCCGAGAACCTGGCAGCGGATCATCGGCTCGAGCGAGATGACATGAACGGCGTCGTCCCGATCGACGAGCTCGAGCTGGGCCGATTTCGGCCGCCGTGTGCCCGGCTCCCATTCGATCCGATGGCGCGCGGTGAGCATCTCGCGATGGCCGGTCTCCTGCTCGGGCAGGTCCGACGGGGATGCATAGGCGGGAACCAGCGCCGCGCTGAGCTGGGTCGGGTGTCCGTCGTGATCTTCGAAGGTCCCGAACTGCGTGCAGAACTCGTCGAAATGCACCGGACACCATGTCCAGTAGACTCCCGGTTCCTCGGTCGAGGGAGGCGGCGCGCCGCCCATCCCCTCACCTACGGGGCGAACGCCCCACGAGCGGTCACGCACACCGAGCACCGCCTCGCGACTGACCGCGATCGTCTCACCCCCGACAATGATATGCCCCTCCCACTTGCCGAACTGCGTGAAGCGCGACGTCTCCATGATCAGCCGCGTGCCCTCGTGCATGATGTTTTTCGGCTCCTCGGTCGGCACCGTGCGGCCGTAGAACGTCAGGTCACACTCGATTCCACTGCCGTTGGGGCCGAGCACAACGCGTGTCTTCTTCAGCGGCTCGACGATCTCGATACGAAGCGGTCCCACGACGGTCTGCGACCGGTCTCGCGGAGCGCGGCACGATCCATGGAAGGCGTGCTGCACGCCGTCGCGAGAGATCGTGAAATGCGCGTCCTGAACGAACCGGTTCGGGTACTGCCCGAAGCCGATCTCGAACGTGAAGCGGCCCTCGCTCTCGAAACCGTTGAACCAGTAGCGATCGTAGTAATTGCGGTCGCTCGGCCCGGGGTGCGCAATCGGATTGGAGGTCTGGTGAATCGGGTATTCGTCGAAAGGAGTGATCATGGCGGACCGCACCGTGTCAGCCTGCACCTCCTAAGGGAACAATCGCACGCCGATTGCTCACAGCGGCGCGATCTCGACCGGGATCCCGTTGACGACCTGATTCCCCGAGATCTCGTCGACAAGTTCGCCGGGGGCCAGCAGGTTGTTGTTCACGCCCGCATGCTCGGCGGCAACCGAGACACGCGCCGCAGGAACGTCATGGCCCCAGCCGTGCGGCAGGCATACCACGCCGGGCATCATCTCATCGCTGACTTCGACCGGGGCGACCACACTTCCCGCCGCCGAGCTGACGCGTGCGCGCCCGCCGTGACGCAGACCGTGGGTCGCGGCGTCGTCGGGATGAACGATCAGAGTGCAACGGTCTTTGCCGGTGACCAGCGACGGAACATTGTGCATCCACGAGTTGTTCGAGCGCAGATGCCGCCGGCTGATCAGGAGCAACTCCGGCTCCGGTCGGCCGAGGCGCGACTGCAGGCGCTCGAGATCGGCCGTGATGTAGTCGGGAGCCAGTTCGATTCTGCCGGACTTCGTTGACAGCACGCGGTCGAGTCCGGGCTCGAGCGGGCCCAGATCGATTCCATGCGGCTGCGCCTCGAAGTCCGCCAGGGTAAGGCCGTCGGGCTTTTCGCCGTAATGATCTCCATAGGGCCCGCTGCGAATCTGGAAATCGAGCAGCCGCAGCGGCCCGTGGCCTTCGCGCGATGCAGCGATGATTTCGCCGGCGTCGCGACCCTCGAGCGCGAAGCCGGGCATCTGAACGAGCGCGTCGACCAGCCCGTGGAAGAACAGGTCATCGAGATCGCGCACGGTCTTCTCACCAGGCTCCTGTCCCATGCAACTGGCGGCGAGGTTGAGCAGAATCTCCCACTCCTGCGGCCGGTCGGAGTCGGGGAAAACCGGCGGTGAATAGTTGCCGGCGTTGCGCACCGACCAGTTCCAGATCAGGTCGTCGAAGTGCGCGATCTCCAGCGCGGACTGACCGGGCAGAATCACGTCGGCGTGACAGGTTGTCTCGTTGATCCAGTTATCGACGGACACCAGCGCGTCGAGCTGCGGAAGCGCAGCCTGCAACTTGCCGGCATCGGGCGCGCTGATCGCCGGGTTTCCGGCGATCGTGATCAGCCCGCGAATCTGACCGTCGCCGGGCGTGGCGATCTCTTCGGCGAGGCACGAAACCGGGAACTGGCCGAGCACCTCGGGCGCCCCACGCACTCGACTGCGGAAGCGACCGAACTCGAAACCGTCGGCAAACTCGGGATTCGGCAGCGAGACCAGCGACCACGCCGCCGGGTTGGCGAACATCGACCCGCCCTCGCGGTCGAGGTTGCCGGTCAGGATGTTGAGCACCTCGACGAGCCAGGACGCGAGCGTGCCGAATTCCTGCGTACACGTACCGATGCGGCCGTAGACCGCTGCGCGCTCTGCGCCGGCCAGCTCACGCGCGAGCTCGCGGATGCGCTGCGCGGGAATCCCGCAGCTCGCGGAGACCGCCTCCGGCGTGAACGGACGGCACAGCGTGATCAGATCCGAAAGGCCGTTGACCTTGCCGGCCAGAGCTCCGAGCGAGATACGGTTCTCGGCGACCAGAACGTTGACCATCGCCATCAGCAAAGCCGCGTCTGTTCCCGGTCGGATCGGCAACCACTCGCCGGCAACCTCAGCCGTACCGGTTCGCCGCGGGTCGACGACGACCACGCGCCCGCCGCGCCTGCCGATCTCGCGCAGGCGTCCGCAGACGTCGGCCGCAGCGAGCAGGCTGCCCTGCGAGGCCTGAGGGTTGGCACCGAGAACGAGCAGAAAGTCGGTTCGGTCGATGTCGGGGACCGGGATGGTCCACATCCCGCCGTACATCAGAGCGCTGGCAACGTTCTTGGGCCACTGGTCGACGGTCCCCGCCGAGTACACATTGGTGATCGCCGACATCGCCATAAAGGGACCGACGTACTTGCCGAGCGGGAGGTTGTGAGCGACCGGGTTGCCGATGTAGACGGCGAGCGCGTCCATCCCTGCGCCCGGCCCGGGCCGATCGAGTACCGAGCGGATCTTCGCGTGTGCCGCTGCGAACGCCTCGTCCCAGCCGACCTCGACCCGTTCGCCGCCGCGACGGACAACAGGCCTTCGCAGGCGGTCCGGGTCGTGGTGAAGCTCACCGAGCGCGGTTCCCTTCGGACAGATGTATCCGCGGCTCCACACGTCCTCTCGATCCGGACGGATGCGGGTCACGCGGTCCTCGTCGACCGTGACCTCGAGGCCGCACATGGCTTCGCACAGCGGGCAGGTTCGCAGATGCACGCGTTCGCTCATGCGGGGCAACCTGATGCGAAGCTCCCGCCCTCGCAACTTGCGAGCGCAGCCCGCCAGGCCCGCGGCCGGCCGGCTACAGTTCGCGCGTCATGCGGGCCAGGCCCGGGCTCCCGAAGACCTGCTCGAATGCCGGGTCGCGCTTCTCGTCGACGGTCTCGAAACCGACGCGCTCGTACGCGATGCGAGCGGGATCGTTCCCGATGAGATAAGAGATCTGCGCAGCCGAGTAGCCGCGCTCGCGCCCGCGCTCGAGGATCGCTTCGAGCAGCATGCGCGCGACCCCCCGGCCACGAGCCTCCGGCAACGCGGCGACCCACTCGACGATCCACACTCCCGGCGGCGAATCCGACATACAGCTCTGCACCGGAGCGGTCCGGCCCATCGCCAGCTCGACATGCTCACGCGTCCAGCCGTGATCGGCCAGCGTAAGCGCGAATGCGGTGATGAATGCCTCGATATCCTTGTCCGCGGAGTCGTATGCGCTCAGCGCGGCCACCGGGCGCCCATCGCTTTCGGCGACGATGAAGCCATCGTGATGCGTGAATGACCGCGGCTCCGCGTTCGCCATCGCAGCCACGTGCTCGAGTCGAAACGGGTCCGGCCCGGGAATCGCGAGATCCCAGAAGCACAACGTGCGGTGCGAGCGTGCGGCGGCCTGCATCACCCAAGCGAGAAACGATGCGTCCTGCGGTGAGGCGTCACGAATCACGACATCCATCGTCCCGAATTAACCGAACGGCAGAGCACGGTAAACCACAGCGCGATACGGCTTCCCATTCGGCACGTTTCCTGTCAGTTTTCCGCGGTGGCGAGAACCTACGACGAGATTCAGGCGGAACTGATCGCACCGGGCGGAGCGTTCGAGATCGTGGAAGAAGAGATCCGCGGTCGCCGTATGTCCATCTACAAGAACCGCAAAGGTTCGCTGCGCGAGCTGCTGGCCGACTCGGCCGGACACGGCGAGGCGGAGTATATCGTTCTCGGCGAGCGCCGGATCCGCTACGCCGAGCACGCCGCGATGGTCGCCTCGACGGCGGCCGCGTTGCGCGACCGCTACGGCGTCGGCAGAGGCGATCGCGTCGCGATCCTCGCCGAGAACCATCCCGAGTGGCTCATCACGTTCTGGGCTGCGGTCAGCCTCGGCGCCGTTGTCGCCGCGCTCAACGGCTGGTGGACCACCGACGAGATCGATTACGCGCTCGGCCTGGTAGAGCCCAAGGTGCTGGTCGGCGACGCGAAACGACTCGAGCGTGCCGCCGGCGTCGCGACCGATGTCCCGCGCGTGGAGATCGAGGGGGAGTTCGCGTCGTTGATGGCGCACGCGCCGGATGCAGCGCTGCCGGATGGCGCGATCGATGAGGACGCCCCCGCGCTGATTCTGTTCACCAGCGGAACCACCGGCCGGCCCAAGGGCGCGGTACATAGCCATCGCGGACTGCTCGGCTTCATCAACGCCTCGTTCCTGCACGGGCTTACGCGGATGATGCTGACCTCCGAAGCCGATGAAGACGGCGAGGGCGACGCGCTGCCACCGGCACCGCCAACCTGCTCGCTGATCACCGCGCCTCTGTTCCATATGTCCGGGCTGCATGCCGGTGCGCTGATGATGCTGGCGATCGGCGCGAAGACCGTCTGGCGTCTCGGCCGCTTCGAGCCCGAGGACGTCCTGCGAATCATCGAGAAGGACCGCGTGACCAGCTGGGCCGGGCTCGGCGCGATGGCTCCGCGGGTTCTCTCGCACCCGAATATCGACCGCTACGACCTTTCGAGCCTGCGCAACCTCGGCTCGGGCGGCGCGCCGACGAGCCCGGAGTTGCAGAAGC
>CAXQPB010000011.1:0-18107 GCA_964225545.1 Candidatus Nitrosopumilus sp.
CACGGGTCGACGGGGAAAGCGATTGTCTTGCGCATCGCCGCGATCTTGAACTGGTGGAACCCATGGAAAGCCGGGTTGGTGGCGATCTCGATCATGTCCCGTCGGCTTCGATACCGCATGCCGGCACCGGTCGACCAGTCGCGCGCTCCCTCGATTCCGAACACGTCCACCGCGCCGGATGCCGCCGTGCCATAGAAGACCGGATGGCATGCGCGGCGAAGCAACGCCGGCAGCATGTACTCCATGTATTTGTCGAGCACCTGCTGAGAGGTCTCCCCGGGCGAGACCCCTTCGACCTGCAGCGGGGTCTCGTGCATATCGATGACGTTGACGATCACGAAATCGTCGCCGGTATCGGATTCGAGAAACGAACGGAGGATTGCCAGAGTCTCCTCCTCCGCGTGGCCACGTTCCGCGACCAGCGTCAGGTATCGCGTGATCTCCGCCTCGGTCAGCGGCCCGCCAAGCGGCGTGTACCACACGAAGAATGCCAGATAGAGCACGCCCAGGGTCGCCCAGATCGTCCTGGTCCGGTTCATGGACGGTTATGAAACCGTCTCGAGTTCGCTGTGTCGAGACATGCGGTGACGGGGTCCATAGTGATGGGCCGTGTATTGACTCGAGCGTGCCCCCGTCCATGCTTGGCAGGCGTCGTTCTGCCCTGATTCGAGAACACAGACCCGAGGCACCGGGGCGCGACACGGAGAACCGACATGCCCCCAGCCCGTCCTGTCGCGCCGCCCATCGAATACATCCCGAGAATCACGGCGCAGTACGCCGGGCTCGGTTATGCGGCGTATCAATGGATTCAAAACAGCACCGCGCCCGCCTGGACTTCACTGACGCGGCCAATGAGCCGAAGCCGACTCGGGCTGATCGCTACCGGCGGAATCTACGTCGAAGGACAGACCGCGTTCCACTTCAAGGACGACACATCGTACCGCGCGATACCGACGGACGTCGATTCGCAAAGACTTCGCGCTACGCACTTCGCCTACGACCTCACCGATGCCCGCAGTGACATCAACGTCGTTTTTCCGATCGATACGCTTCGTGATCTTGTCGCCGAAGGAGTTGTCGGCGCGCTCGGAGAGCACGCGTACACCATCATGGGCGGGATCTACAGCGCGCGGCGCGTGAGTGAAGAGCTCGTTCCCGGGCTGGTGCGGCGCTGTCGAGAGGATGAGCTCGATGCGGTGCTGCTGGTCCCGGTTTGACCGGTCTGCCATCAGACCGTCGGTCTGATCGCACGAGCACTGGAACAAGCCGGGATCGCGACACTGTCGATGTCGAGCGCACGTGACATAACGGCCGCAGTGCGGCCCCCTCGCGCTGCCTACCTGGACTTCCCGCTCGGGCACACATCGGGTCGGGCCCACGACGCCGAACTCAACCGGCGAATTCTGAAGGACACGGTGGCCGCGTTCGAATCTCTGGCCGAGCCCGGGTCGATCGTCGATCTGCCCTACCGCTGGTCGGACTCCGATGACTGGAAGGAAGCTGTCTTCGCGCCCGCCGACACAAGCGCGCCAACCGGCGCCGGAAGCACCAACGCGGCGGCAAAAAGCAGCTACGCGGATGATCGCGTGCCTCGGCGCGACACTCCGCAATACCAGTGCGAGGCCGATGAAGCGCGTGCCGCCGAGTCGCATGAAGGCAGGTCGTGCCGGGTCTGCGAGGGAATCGATTTCTGAGCCTTTCGGCCGCGACGCGGCCGGCGCGAATCACACAGATGTGTCCGCGTTTCGTCTGTCGATTGACCGCGCACCCGCATGCCGCGACACTCCCCCGACAATCCGGAGGTTGAAGTGAAGACTCGCTACAGCGGCATCTGGAACCACGACGAGGTCGCCCGTTATCTGCATGAGCAGTGCGTCCCGCTGCGTCTGGGCTGCCTTACCCGATCCGGCGCGCCTCTGGTCGTCTCTCTGTGGTTCTGCCATATCGACGATGCGTTGTGGTGCGCAACCCAGGCAGACTCGTCGGTGGCGGGGTATCTCACAAACGAGCCGCGCTGCGGCTTCGAGATCGGCAATGAAGCCCCGCCTTACGCCGGTGTCCGGGGGCAGGGCCGTGCGGAGCTGCTTCCGACACGCGGCCCGGAGATTCTCGAACAACTGATCGAACGCTATGTCGACGAGCCTGACGGCCGCTTCGCGCGCTGGCTGAGAAGTCGCAGCGAACATGAAGTCGCCATCCGGATTGTTCCGTCGTGGATCTTCAGCTGGGACTTCGCGTCAAGAATGAAATCCAGTCCCGCGGACGCGTGAAACGATTGGTGCTCTGTCCCCGTTTCGCCGGTACGGCGGCAATCCGCTCGAGCACCGTCGGCAGCTACGCGGACAACAATCCTCCCGGCGTGATCGACAACAATGAACGTATGAAAACAGAGGAACCGCGGCGACGGGCCTCCTCGCTGCGGCCCGCGATGCGAAGTGGCCGCGGCCATGGCTTCACGGCCCGCACGGACTGCATCCTCGCGGCATGCCTGCTGACGCTGCTTGCTCTGCTCAGCGCGACGCCCGCGTGGTCGCAGCCGTCGCGGCCGCCGGTCATCGCGTTGGAACAGTGGTCGAATCCGCGACCGGAACACAGGCCGGTGGCGCGCTGGTGGTGGCCCGGCGGAAGCGTGGATCCGCAGGTCGTCGAAGAGCAGCTCGAACGGATTGCCGCCGCGGGTTTCGGCGCCGTTGAACTCCAACCGCTGCTGCTCGGGCTCGGCGACGAGGACATCGCGGCGGACCCGCGACTGCGAAGCGTCGGTGATCCCGCGTTCGTCCAGCGCGTCGCGAGCGCGGCGAGTGCTGCCCATGCCGCCGGGCTGCAATTCGATCTCACGCTGGGGAGCGGATGGCCGGGGGGCCTGCCGACGGACAAACGGTTCTCGGAACGCCAGCTGCTCATGGCTGAGATCCGGCTCACCGGCCCGCTCGAATTCGCGGGGCCGCTTCCCGCTGTCCCCGATCAGGAATACCGGAACAATGTCGAGTGGATGCTCGATGTCCTCGGGCCACCGGACGCGGATGCACGAGTCGTGGAGATTCTGGCAGCGCCCATTGGCGACGAGCGCGACGGCACACGAACGCTCGGCGAGGCACAGATCCTCACCGACCGGCTCAGCGGCGAACGCTTCGCCTGGAAAGTGCCCGAAGGAGACTGGGCGATCTTCGTCCTGTACGAGAACTCGACGGGTCATTTCGTGATGGGAGGGGCCTACCCCGGAGCCGAGGAAGACGCGCTCGTCGTGGATCATCTGTCCGAACCGGGCGCTCGCGCTCTGCTCGATGGATACGCGGCGCCGGTTCTGGCCGCGGCCGATGACGGGGCGGTTCGGGCGCTGTTTGTCGACAGTCTGGAATTGATGGGGCAGCTCCCCTTCACAACCGACTTCCTCGAACAGTTCCGGTTGCGCGCCGGCTACGAACTCACGCCGTACCTGCCGCTGCTGTTTCGCAGCGGTGGAGAGTCGAAATACGCCGAGATGATCGACCTGTTCGGCAGCAGCGGACAGCCGCTGTATCTCGACGAACTGCCGGGCAGAGCCGAGCGCGTTCGTGAAGATTACGAGAGTGTCCGACGCGCGCTCTTCGAAGAGCGCTTCATCGAAGGAATCCGGCAGTGGGCAAACACCCGCGGGCTGGCGCTGCGGCTGCAGGCACACGGAGGCTACGGGGATTACCTCGACACTTATGCGCTGGCAGATATCCCTGAATCCGAAGGCCTGTTCGCCGGTGGCAGCTTCGATTTCCTGAAGCTGGCTTCCTCGGCTGCACACGTCGCGGGGCGACGCCGCGCATCGACCGAATCATTCATCACTCTGCGACTGTTCGGCAACCGGCTCGACCGGCCGGAGATGCACATGCTGGCCGGACGCGCGTTCTCGGCCGGGATCAACCAGCTCGTCTACCATGGCGTCCCCTACCCCTACACGCGGGCGGACGGCAAACCGTGGTATCCGTTCAGTGGGGGGTTCGGCCGGATTCTGGCCGGGCCGTTTCCGATGACCCACCGCATCGACGACGCGGAGCTCGCATCGCTCGCCGATTTCAATCTCTTCATCTCACGGCTCTCGCTGGCGATGACGAGCGGGCAGCCGATCGCTGACCTCGCCTGGCTTCGCGCCGATCCGATCTATGCGGACACGGTCAGCCTGCGCTTCGGCAAGGTCGAGCCACATGAGGGCGAGTCTTCGACAACCGGCATCCTGCGAGGTCGTGGCCTGGTGCACGATCGCGTCAGCCGCACGATGCTTACCACGGCACGCGTGTTGGATGGCCGCTTCGAGATCAGCGCGGCCGCCTACCGGGCGCTGCTCCTCGACCCTCTCGAGGTCGCCGAACCGCAACTCGTCGAGAAGATTGTCGAGATCGCAGCCGCAGGGATCCCGGTTTTCACGCTCGGTGCGCTTCCTGATCGTGCGCCGGGACTTCACGAGGCACAGCGGCGGGATGCGCGCACGCGCAATGCATCCAAACGCCTGTCGAAGTCGGTCATCGACACCGCAGGCGACGACAAACTGGAGACCCTTCTCGCTCGCCATATGGCAGCCGACCTTGTCGGACCGGCAGACGGTGAAGAGCTGTCCGTCTCCATCGCGAGGCGCAGCAGCGGCGGCGAAGAGATTGTGCTGCTGGCCAACGAGTCCTGGTCCGCATCGACTCCACGCTTCCGATTCGCACGCGCAGTCGAGGATCTTATTGTCTGGGATCCACGCACCGGCGAGAGAAGGGTCCTTCACAATCGAATCGCCGAGGGCGATATCGTCGAGATTCCGATGGATGCGGCAGAGTCGCTTGTCCTGACCATGAAAGCCCGCGGGCCGCAGTTTGCAGCGCGGGATGCAGCCCTGTCCGGCGCGAACTCGACGGAGCGTTCCAGCGCTCAGGTCACCGGGCTTTCGACAGGCTGCGGGACCGAATCCGACTCCGGTCAGTTCGAGGCGATGGAAGTCGGATCCTGCCGCTGATCAAGCTCGCGCCGGATGCGGCGATGTTCGGCTTCATCGAGTGAGAATCCGCGCAGAAGAAAAAACGCGAACGTCGCGGAAAGGACCGGCAGACCCGCGAACAGCCCCCGCAGCGTCCACAACGCCGTCGGTGACTGTGCCGTGTTCGGCGTAAAGCCGGAAAGCTGCAAAGCGACACCGGTGCCCACGATCACCAGAGCGATCGACGCCTTGATCGCGAACCCCCAGGCCGCCGAGTAGGCACCTTCTTTTCTCTCGCCGGTTCTCCATTCATCGAAGTCGATACAGTCGGCAAGCATCGACGCGCCGATCGTTCCCCCGCATCCGTTCGTAAACCCGGCTCCAACCAGGACCAGTGCGAGCAATCCGAGCTGGCCGGGTTGAACGAGCAGTGTAAGTGAGAAGCAGAATGCTGCGCCGACCAGCGAGCATCGCCAGACCCGCCGCTTGCCGTATTTTCTCGACAGCAGAATCCACGCCGGGATCGAGACCACCGAAGCGATGATATAGAACGCCGGAATGACGGCGATCAGATCCGGTCGCTCGAGGACATACTCGGCCAGATACGGAGCAAGAACCCCGAGCGCGCCCCCGCCGAGTCCTTCCGCAAACCATGCAGCGAGCAGGACTCTGGCGTGGGAGTTGTCCCAGACGTCAGACAACGCACTCCATGGTGAACGCGCTGCACGGCCGGCGAACTCCTCGCGCTCGGTGAGGAACGGCAAAGGAACGAGAAGAAGCACCGTCGCTGCCGCGGCGGCCACGGTCGCTACCGTGATCGCCGCGCCTCGCGGATCTTCATGATCGGCGGCATAGCCGATCCCGATGAAGGCCATCATCATCCCGAGCACGAAAGCCACTCGATAAACCCCGAACACGCGCGAGCGTTCATGGTGGTCGAGGCTCAGCTCCGGGCCGAGCGATGCGTGCGGAATCGAGTAGCAGGTATAGGCCGCATAGAAGCCGAGCAGGGCGACCGCGATCCAGGCGATCAGCGCACCGCCGGCAATCGAGGCCGGCGGCGACCAGACCATCAGTGAGAACACGCAGAGCAGCGGAATGGACGCCAGCATCCACGGCTTGCGCCGCCCGATCCGCGTTCGCGTGCGGTCGCTCCAGTAACCGACAAGCGGGTCAGTCAGCGCATCCCATACCCGCCCGAGACCAAACAACAGGCCCATGATCGCCGGCGGGGCGAGCAAGACATCCGTTGAGAACTTGAGAAAGTAAAACTGGATGAAGAACAGGTAGAACGCGGTGCCGAGCGCCGGGGCGCCGTAGGCGATTGTGGTAAGCCAGTGCATCCGCTTTTACGCAGGACCGGCCTGCACGAGCGGGCAACAATAAACCCGCGCCGGGTTCCGTGCCAGCCGTGGCCGTCCGGATTCTTCGAATTGCGGCAGGCAACGCCGCGGGGTGTGTCGCGCCGCCGGTGCGGAAGTGTACGACACGATTCAGCGGACGTTGGTCACCAGCGGAGCAATCCATCGGATCCGCGAGAGTGCCGCAATGACGCCGACGCTCACGCAAAGGCACCCGGACCAGGCGACCAGACAACGGACTGCAAGAGCGGCCCCCGATGCAGCCTCGGGCTCAGGAAGCACGCGCCGTGCGATGACATGCAGAACCAGCATATGGCATAGAAAGATTCCGTAGCTGTGGTGGCCGAGCAGTGCCGCAATCCGTGTTCCCGCTCCGTGCCCGATTCGCGTCGCGCAAAGCGAGAGGAAAACGATGGCCGCGATCGCCAACAGCAGCGCAACAGGCTGAAAGATCATCAAGGCGACAGCCAGATCGAAAGTCGAGGTCGCGGTCGCACCTGACTGCATGAACGCGCCGAAGTTCGCCGCGAAAGCGAGGATCAGGAGGCCCCCCGCAACCGCCACCGCTCGCAGCGCGACAGGCGGATGCGACCGCAGCAAGCCGAGGCGGCCAAGACCGAGCCCGAGTGCCGGATACGCGATCCACATCGGGAACTGCATCCACACGCTGCGCGCGAGCATGTACGGGCCGGTCAACGACCATACCGCGATGTTGATGCCGGCGCCCGCGACAATCAGGAACATGGCCGTTCCTCGGTCGCCCGGAATCCTCGCATCGAGCGAACGGATCAACGGCCAGAGAATGTACAGTTGGAAGATCAGAGGGACGAAGTAGAACTGGACATCAGCGGAACCATTCACCAGAACGTCGAGAACTCGGCCCGGTCGGGCCAGCGCCTCCGGGCTCGACAGCATGAGGGACAGCAGGCTCCACGCGACATAAGCCGGGACGAGACGTCGCACACGATCGCCGAGAAATCCTATGTAGCAGGCAAACGAGCCGAACGGCGAGCCGTGCCGGGTCGCCAGTCCCGCGGCCGACAGCGTGAGAAAAAGAGGCACTCCGATTCCGCAGGCGATTTGCACCGCAGCCAGCACGGCTCGTTCGACGCTGCCTGCGAGCGTCCCCTGCAGATAGATCCAGCTCGTGTGAAGTCCGACCACCGCAGTGATCGCCACACCGCGCAGGGCATCGAGTTCGACGAGGCGCGCGGTCCCCTGGCTGCTGATCTGACTTTCCATGCTGGAACGTCCACGCATTTCGCCTGATCCTGCCTCCATCGGCGAATCATTCACTTCAATCCAGCTGCCGCTGTCGCGCAGAGAGCGCGCTACGGTGAAAGGCGAAGAGAACGCCCATCAAGGCCAGACCCAGCAGCGGATACCAGGCGCCGGTCTCACCCGAAAACGCATTTTCGAGCATCAAGCCGAGCGCGAGAACCGATGAGCCGATGTAGATCATGGGAAGCAGCGGATATCCCGTAGTCCTGTACGGCCGGTTCCATTCGGGACGGGTGTGCCGCAGGACGAATACCGCGGCAACGGTAAGTGAACCGGTAAGCACCATCGTCAGGCTGACCATCGTGAGAAGCTGCTCGAAGCCACCACTGAGAATCAGAAGTTCCGCGAGCACGGCCTGCAACCACAACGCCTGACGCGGCGCCCCGCTGCCTTCCTGCACGGTCCCCAATCCCCGCCATCCGGCTCCGCGCTGTCCCATTGCGTAGGCGACCCGTGCTCCGCCGAGAATCGTGGCGTTGATACTTGCGAGCAAGGCACACGCGATCAGGGCCGTAATCACGACACGCCCCGTGCCTCCCGCCAACAGCCCGGCCATCGCCGTGCCCGCCTCCCCCGCGGTCCTCAGGCCTTCCATGCCGAGAACGCGAAGGAAGCCGAGGCACAGGAGCAGATAGAGAACTGTTATGGTCAGTGTTCCCCATATCAGCGAGCGCGGAATCGTTCTCTGTGGTTCCTCGACCTCACCCGCGACGTAAATCACGTTGATCCATCCGGAGTACGCGAAGTAGACGGCCATATAGCCGATCGCGAGCCCCTCCCGGGTGATCGCTCGCGCCTCCCCCGAAACCGCCATCGCCGCCGGCTGCGGGCCCTGTGCGATCGCCCACACTGCAAGCAGAGCGAGCAGCACAATCGGGGCGACCGTAAGCACCGTCTGGGTGCGCGCTGACGGACGCGCTCCCGACGCGTTCAAAGCCGTGAGTATCGGTACCAGCGCCAGGGCTGACAGATCCGCGCGCGTAATCGAAACCCAATCCCAGCCCGAGAAGACAACGGTGGAGAAATCCGCACCGACCAATACAGGGAGCTGGTACGTGCAGAGCCCGACCGACATCGTCGCGATCGAACCGCTGAAAATGGCACCGAACAGGCTCCAGCCGCTGGCGAACGCAACCGACGGCCCGAATGCCTCGTATTGAAAAACGTAATCGCCGCCGGCCCGAGGCATCATCGCTCCCAGCTCGGCGCATGCCACGGCGCCCGCGAATGCGGTCAGACCGCCGAACAACCAGAGCGCGAGGAACCAGAATGGCGAGGCGATATGCTGCGCAACGATCGGCGGCGCGAGAAAAATCCCGATCCCGATCATCGAGCCTGCGACGATGGCGTACGCTCCAGCCGCGTCGATGACCCGAGGCTGCTCGTGCTCCTTCACGCTTCCGGCACTCACGGCCGGGTACGATCCCCGTCCCTCGCAACCGGAGCAAGAGAGGCCCGATCCGTGCAAGGAGACATGTCTAGTTTTTCTTCGGCGCGAAATACCAGTTGATAAAGTCGGTCTTCAGGTAGTGGTCGAGTCGCTCGTAGCCTCGCTCGGCGAACCAGGCGAGCATCTTCGGTCGATCGGGCTGGTACGCCTCGATGCAAACGAGGTCGGGTTTCCATCGTTTGATGTCAAAACCTTTGAGCGCCTGCATCTGCGCACCCTCGATATCCATCGAAAGAAAGTCGATCTTCTCGACCTCGGCCGCCTCGAGGAGTTTGTCGATCGTGATCGAAGGAACGGTGATCTCGTCATACTTTTCACCGATCATTTTCTCGACCTGTTCCTTGTGCATGGAAGAAACCCCCCACCACTTCGCCTTGTAGAAAGTGACGTCTTCCTTGACCTCATCGATCACGAGGAAGTTGGCGAATTTGCTGGCCGGACGGGTCTTCGCCCACTGGGGGCCGTATTCGGCAACAGCATCGACTCCGATCCCGTGCCATCCGAGGTGCCTCTCGAGATAGAACGTCGTACTGCCCTTCTGCGGCCATGCACAGCCGACATCGAGAAAGAATCCGTCACGTCGATCCTGGAAGAAATCGCGGATGACGATCTCCTCATCATGCTGTGAGTAGAGCTTCTTGGCCGTACCGACAATATCAATGCGAGAGGTTTCGGCAGAGTCGACCTGCGAAGCCGCGTCCGTCTGTTCACCGGGGTCCGAGCAGCCTGAGGCGGCTACCAGCAAAACCATGGCGAAGACCGCACCAAAATCACATCTGTATCGGGGCATTCGGAAACTCCTCAGTCGGGATCTTTCCCGGAGAGATCAGCAAGAATGGTACCTGCTCCGGGGACTGGACAAAAGAGCGGGCTAAATCATTGTCAGATTGCCCTTCCGACTGCTCGGGGAGAAACCGCGTCGGGCGAGCTCAGGTGCGGCTCAAAATCAGAGAGAATCACCCCACAGCCAGCTGTCACGAGATCCGTGCATCGGATAAGGGTAGTCGGATGACTCCGCATCGTAACTTGCGTGTCGCCGTGATCGGGGCCGGCCCAGCCGGCATAGCAGCGGGCCACGAGCTGCTGGCCGACGGCTTCACGAACCTCACCGTATTCGAGGCCACGGACGCCGTCGGCGGCACATGGCACATTCACACGTATCCGGGACTGGCCTGCGACGTCTGGGCTCACTCGTACTCGTTTTCCTACAGGCCGAACCCGGACTGGAGCCACAGCTTTGTCGAGCAGCCCGAGATCGAAGCCTACCTGCAGCGCTGTGCCAACGAGTTCGGCCTCGACGAACATATCCGTCTCAACACGCGAATCCGCAGCGCCCGCTACCAGGACAACGGGGTCTGGTCGCTCGAGAGCACCGAAGGTGAGAGCTTCGAGGCCGACGTCATTATCAACGCGATGGGCAATCAGCATACCCCGCTGTTTCCCGACGTTCCGGGGACCGATACCTTCCAGGGGAGTTCGTTTCATGCGACACGGTGGAATCACGACGTCGATTTGAAAGGGAAGAAGGTCGTTCTGGTCGGCTCCGCCGCCAGCGCCGTTCAGGTCGTTCCAGAGATCGCCAAGGTGGTGGGACACCTGACCGTACTGCAACGCTCGGCCAACTGGATCATGCCGCGCGGCCGCAAGCCCTACTCAGGCCGCCGGCGACTTCTGTTTCGTCGCTTCCCGGCGCTCATGCGACTCACTCAACGCTTTCAGCGCTTCCTGATGAGCTTCGTTCACGATGCGGCGACGCTCGGTCACGCACGGATGCGCGACTTCGAAAAACGTGCTCAGAAGTTTCTCGATTCGGCGGTAGCGGATCCCGATCTGCGCGCTGCGCTCACCCCACGCGATCCATTCGGCTGCAAACGGGGTCTGGTCTCCGACGACTTCTATCCAGCGCTTCAGCTCGACCATGTCGAGCTCGTCCCGGAGGCACTTGCCGCGATCCGTCCATCCGGCATCACGACCGCCAGCGGGCGTGAGATCGAGGCCGAGGTGATTATCTACTGCACCGGCTACCGTATTCTCGATTACGATCGCATCGAGGTTGTCGGCGAAAACGGCAAACAACTCGCGGACGTAATGAGCGAGGCGCCTGAGGCCTTCAAAGGCATCGCCGCACCATCGTTTCCCAACTACTTCTTCGCGGTCGGACCGAACGGGCTGCCTCTGGACGCACCGTATTTCGTGACGGCCGAACGCAACGTCAAGACGATCGTATCGCTGCTCGGCGCCAAGCAGGCGGCCGACGCGACAAGCATCGCCGTAAAGCCGGAGGTTCACCGGGAGTACAACGACTGGCTCGGCGAGCAATTCCCTCGCTACTCGTGGGCCTCCCCCTCATGCTCGTCGTATTACACCGACGCGAGTGGCCGGGCACCGTTCCTGTTTCCGGGTCGATACACCGAGTACGCCGAGCTCCACGATCAGTGCGGCGCCCACGAATTCGACCTGCGCTGAGCGGCGCCGGGATCCACGGAGAACCCTCTATTGCTCCGCCGACTGCTCGCCTCCTATACCCCGCGGCCCGACGCTGTGCAGGTCCGTGCTGACGCGACGACCCGCAGCGATGATGACATCGAGGTCAGCGTCTCGGTTCTCAGCGACCGACACAGCCGCACCTGGTTCGGAGTCACGATGGCCAGACGCGGTCTGCAGCCGGTCTGGCTGCGAATCCACAACAAACGTCCGCGTGCGCTGCGGCTCGATCGCGTTCGCATCGATCCGCACTACTACACCCCGCTCGAGGCCTCACGGCTGTGCCATTACAGCACCACGCGCCGACTGCTCGGTTTCGGCCTGTTATCCTGGCTCTACCTCCCTCTCCTGCCACTGGTACTGTTTCGCGTCGCCGCCGCTCGGCGTGCGAATACCCGTATGGATGCGTTCTTCAAACGTCACGGCTTCCCCAGCCGCCCGTTGCTGCCGGGGACGCAGACCGAGGGGTTCGTCTTCACGACACTGGACGAGGGCACCAAGCAGGTCTTCATCCGACTGATCGGCGAGTCGCGCAACCACGAGTTCGAGTTCACGTTGCAGTTGCCGGGCCTCGACGTCACCGGTGGGGACACCGAGGACGCTGCAGGTCAGAACGCCGAGGATTCAGTGGAGCTTTCACGGGAAGAGCTGGGCCGCTGGCTCGAGCGACAACCGCGCGCGACGGGCAACAAGGCCGGCACGCGAGAGGGCGACCCACTCAACCTCGCGGTAGTCGGCGAACGCGAAGAGATCCAGGCTTGCTTCGGCGGGCGCTGGGATCTCGCGGAATCCATCACGCTGGCCACCTGCCTGAAGACGCTGAGGGCGTTTCTTCTCGAGTCCGAGTATCGCTACGCGCCCGTCAGCCCTCTTTTCCTCGACGGGAGACAACAGGACCTCGCGCTTCAGCGCGCACGTCGCCAGATCAACGAGCGGCTTCATCTGCGCCTGTGGCGCACTGACAGGAACTACGAAGGACGGCGGGTCTGGATCGGGCAGGTCAGCCGCGATATCGGCGTTCGCTTCACGCCGCGGACCTGGAACCTGACCACCCACAAGATCGACCCCGATGTCGACGAGGCGCGCGACTACGTCCTCGATGACCTGCTCGCAGCCGAACGGGTTGCGGGTGCGGCTTACGTGAGAGGCGTCGAAGCGGCGACGCCGGAACAACCGCGGCGCAACCTGACCGGGGACCCGTACTCGACCGATGGACTGCGAGCGGCGATCATCCTTTCGCTTCAGCGACGCAAGCCGGACTACTTCGACTGGCAGGCGCCCCCCTCGAGCGGGGCTGCATCCGACGACCGCACTCGATGAGCGCAGGCGGTGCGAGCATCGCCGAATACTTCATGGTAGCTTCCGCAGTCATGGCGCAAGGATTCCTGGCCCCCAAGGGGCGTATGCTCGGCTGGATCACCCGTACCCACGTCTCCCTCTATCGCCGAACCGGCGGCTTCATCGGCATGGCAATGCCAGCGCCCGATGAAGGCTTTCGCCGACTCGACTGTCTTTTACTGACGACCACCGGGCGAAAAAGCGGACTGGAGAGAACCGTAGCCCTCCCGTTCTTTCAGTACGACGGTCGAATCCTCCTCGTGGGCAGCAACGCGGCCCAGAAGAACAACAGCGCGTGGTACTTGAACATCGTCGCGGACCCGCGGATCACGGTCGAGATCGGGGCACTTCGAATGGAGGCGCATGCCGAAGTTCTTGACGGAGAAGACTACGCCGATCTCTGGGAGCGCCACAAACAACTGTGGCCGCGCTGGGCTGAATACGACCGGCAGGTCGAGCGCAGAATCCCTCTCGTCGAGGTCTGCCTGAAGACCGGAGACAAAGCGGCCGACCAGTGAGTCACGCGGCCGGACACGCGATCCGGTTCAGGGCACGTACCGGTTCATCGCCGCGAGAACGACGCTCGGGTCGGAGCGGCGTTGGTAGTTCTCCGACTGATCCATCCACAGTACGGTTCCATCCCCGTCTACAAGCAGCGTCGTAGGCACCGGGAGCGCTTCCTGCTCGTCGCGCGGCGGCGCGGAATGAAAGCCCAGATTGCGCAAACCGAACTTGTCCGTAACGACGAGGTCGGCGTCCGCGATCATGACGGCCTGAAGCCCGTGGTGGTGCCGTCTGTCTTTGATCTCGTCGACGCTGTCCGTGCTGACAGTCACGACCTGCACGCCGCGCCGCTCGAACTCCGGCCTCAGTTCTTCGAGTCGCCGCAACTCGGCGATACAGTAGGGTCACCAGTGGGCGCGAAAAAATTTGATGAGAACGAGATGTCCGTCGAGCGCAGCGGAATCGAACGTCTCCCCGTGCTCGTCGAGACCGGTAAATGCGGGGATGACATCACCGACCTGAATCGACGCCGTCGCGACTTCCTGGCCGCTCACCCCGATGGTGAACGGCACGAAGAGACCGAGGATGATCGCGAGTCCTGCTGCGGGGCCGCTGAACCAGCTTACGCCCCGAACGAAGGCGAAGACTCCGAGTGCAGCAGAGGAAAGAAACGCGATTACGAAGACCGTGCGGTTCTCCGGAATCGCCACCTGCATCGTGCACAAAATCCAGAGCGATAGCGCGAGAGCGACCAAGGTCAGCCCCCCCAACGCGTATGGGGTCCCTTTCTTCATCGTTCCGGCTCTACGCACCGGATACGCGAGATGCGACGGTGTTTCCAGTCAGGCCGGCCGCGAGCGATTTTTTCGCGGGGCGAGACAAGATGAGCGTAGCTCTGCTATACCGGCAATCATGAACCAATCGTCGAGTTCTCCGGCTGCCGGTGAAGCGTTCGAGTTGTACGAGGCGATGCGGACGCTTCGGGCGGTGCGGCGGCTGAAACCCGACCCGGTGCCCGAGCCGGTGCTGCACCGGGTACTCGAGGCAGCGAGCTGGGCGCCTACAGGGGCGAACCTCCAGCCGTGGCGCGCGCTGGTCGTATCCGATCCCGCTCTGAAGCGGGAACTCGGAAAACTCTACGCCGAGCGCTGGCGTGCTTACGTCGCCGACCACCGAAGACGTCTCGAGGGCCAACCCGAAGCGGTCGTGACGGCAGCAGAGCGGACGCTTCGCGCAGGAGATTACCTGGCTGACAACTTCGCGCAGGTACCGGTCGTTGTCGTATTCTGTTTCGACGCGCGGCAAATGGCGATCACCGATTCAGGGCTCGATCGCGTCTCGGTCGTCGGTGGGGCCTCGGTCTATCCGGCCGTCGAGAACATGCTTCTCGCCTGCCGGGCAGAGGGGCTCGGCTGCGTGCTCACCACGCTGCTCTGCGCCGAGGAGCCTCGGGTGACGGAGCTGCTCGAGATTCCCGCACCGTGGGCAACCGCGGCAGCGATACCGGTCGGGTATCCGGTCGGACGCGGACATGGCCCCATCCGTCGCAAGCCCGTCGAGCGCCTCGCGTTTCGTGATCGTTGGGGAGCGCCGTTCGAGGCCGAAGGAGAGTCGTCATGAGCACGGGTGAAGGCGCCCGACTGGTTGAGGCGGTGGCAGGTTTCGACCAGGAGCTGCGGTCGCGTGCAGCGGAGATCGAGCGGGCGCGTCGGTTCCCGCAGGATCTGTCCGATCGCTTCGCGCAGGCCGGATTCTATCGCGCTTGTATCCCCGCTGCCTACGGAGGGCTGGAGTGCTCACCGGTAGAGCTTGCGCGCACGATCGAACGGCTGGCGCTGGCGGACGGGTCGGCGGCGTGGTGCGTGTTTATCGGCGCAACCTCGGGTTCGGCCCTCGCGGGACTCGAAGAGAGTTCAGCGCGAGAGATCTTCGCGCATCCCAACGTGCGAATCGCGGGCGTGTTCGCGCCGCGCGGTCGCGCGGTTCGCGAAGGCAACAACGTGCGTGTCAGCGGGCGCTGGCAGTGGGGGTCGGGAACGCAGAACTCCGACTGGGTCCTCGCCGGATGCCTGTTCGAGCGTGACGGGGAGCTGGAGCTGCTGCCCGATGGACGACCACGAACGCATATGGTTCTGGTTCCTCGCTCGGATGTAACGTTTCACGACACGTGGCACACATCGGGGCTGTGCGGCACCGGGAGTACGGACTTCGAACTGAACAATGTTTCAGTCCCGGAGCAGAGAATCGTGGGGCTGGCCGATACCTCGCTGAAGGCGCCGCTTTACGCTTTCCCGATGTTCGGATTGCTGGCACTCGGCATCGCCGGCGTTACGCTCGGGCTTGCACGTTCGGCAATCGACGAGATCGTCGAACTGGCAACAGCCAAACGTCCGGAGGCCAGCCGTCGCACGCTCGCCGAGCGTCGATCGGCTCAGTCCGACACCGCCGAAGCCGAGGCACTGGTGAGATCATCGCGAGCGTTCTTCTACGAGACGATCGAGGCGGCGTGGCAAAGTGCTCTTGCCACCGGCGAGATCACAGTCGAGCATCGTCGCGATCTTCGCCTGGCGACCACACACACCGTGCGTTCATGCGCCCGGGCCGTCGATCTGATGTATACGCTCGGCGGCGGAACCTCGGTCTACCGGGAATCTCGCCTGCAGAGGATCTTCCGTGACGTGCACGTCGCGACCCAGCATATGATGGTCGGGCCCTCGACACTGGAGGTCGTCGGGCGCCTGCTGCTCGGCCTGGAGACCGACGTCTCTCAGCTCTGAGCGGTCAGTGCCGCAGTGCCGGCAGGCACCGGCTCCGTACTCGACTGGCAGCAACAGGAGCCGGTCAGCGCGTCGTATCGGCAGCCGGGGACTCGACACCGAGCACGTCAAAGACAGGAGCCCCCTCGGCCAGATGGCCGAAGCGCGCACGAAACTCTGCGGGCTCCAGCCCGGCAACCGAGCAGACCCGCTCCACAGCTCGCGGGTCGCTGAAGTCACGCGGCTCGAGCCGGATCATGTAGCGGCGCGCGATCCCGTAACCGGCCGAGGCCACATCGACACCGCGAATACGGGTGCGTCCGGTGTTTTCGTCGATCAGCGACGCGAGCTCGACCGGTACGAAACGGTCGCCCTGCATGGTCACCATGACGCCGCTGCCGCCGTGCAGAATGTACTCCGCCGCACAGAACCCGAGATCGCGCGTGTACTCCATATCGAACGGAGTCGGGTCCGCGCACCGCAGCTCGTAACCGACGTTCTTGGCCACGATGGTTATACGAGCACCCAGCTCGGCCAGTCGCGCCCGGACTGCCCGTTTGAGGATCTCGCCGATATCGATCTCCGCGATACGGACGTGGCCGTGCTCGTCACGCTCCACCCCCTCGAGACTTCCGAGATCGGATTCACGGATCGAAAGCGCCACTCCCTCGGCAAGCACAGCGACCCCATGGCGCCGCCCGAGGCTCAGCCTTTTGAGGATCGAACCCGCCAGCGTATCGACGATCGAAGCCAAAGGGACATCGGCCGGAAACTCCTCCGGGATCAGGGTCACCGTGGCGCCCGCAGCCTTGCCGATCCCCAGCGCGAGGTGCCCCGCCTTGCGGCCCATCGCCACCACAAAATACCAGCGCGACGTGGTGGCGGCGTCGACCATGAGATTGCGTACGATGTCCGCACCCACGTGACGCGCGGTCTGGAACCCGAATGTGTCGATCGCGTGCGGCAGGTCGAGATCGTTGTCGATGGTCTTCGGCACGTGAACGACCCGAAGGGCTTGCTCGGCCGTCTCGGCAACCCGCAGAGCCGAATACGCGGTATCGTCGCCTCCGATCGTGACCAGGCGGTCGACGCCGAGCTCGGTCAGGCTTTGGACGACGCGCTCGAGGCGGGAAACATCGGTTGTCGGGTTCGCACGGGAAGTCCCGAGAACGGAGCCGCCGCGGAAATGGATACGGCTGACATCATCGATCGACAATGGGCGGGCCGCGGCATGGTTGCCGGACATGAGGTGCTCGAAACCGTCCTGGATCCCGACGACCTCCACGCCCTCCAACCGTGCGCGGATCGCCGCGGCGCCGATCACGCTGTTGATTCCGGGGGCGGGTCCTCCGCCGACGAGAATTCCGAGCCGCTTGCCAGGGTCCATGCGCGTTGCCTTCTCCCGGGTTCCCTTGATTCGGCCGCAATCCAGGGTTCCCTTTTTTCTCAGACCGGGTGACATGGTAGGCAATCGGTCTACCGAGTCACCCGGCGCTGTCTCTCGTTTGCCGGCCCCCGCAGGGAACCCTACATGGCAACCAGCTCCGATGCAGCTCTCACGAACGAACCACGGCAAACTTCGCTTCGTCAACCCGGTACGCTACTCGAACGTTTCCGCGCTGTGCGAACAGCGACTGCGGCCCTGACGGCACCATTGAGCGATGAGGATTGCGCGGTGCAGTCGATGCCGGACGCGAGCCCTGCAAAGTGGCACCTGGCGCACACCTCCTGGTTCTTCGAAACATTCATTCTCAAAGCACGGATCGACGGATACCGGGTCTTTCATCCCAGCTACGAGTACCTGTTCAACTCCTACTACAATGCGGTCGGCCCGATGCACCCCAGACCGCAGCGCGGTCTGCTGACCCGGCCGTCGCGCGAGGAGATCCTCGCCTACCGCGCCCATGTCGATCGTGAGATGGAGAAGCTGCTGGGCGCGTGTTCAGGCAGCGGCGGGCCGAGTGACGAAGCCGAAGCGGGCGAGGTCGACAGATTCGACGATGTCG
>CAXQPB010000012.1:0-7134 GCA_964225545.1 Candidatus Nitrosopumilus sp.
TTGGCCGACTTCCACAGCGCGAAGTCCATCGGGCCTTTCTTGCGCGTGTCGATATCGACGCGTGCGCCCGCCTCGAGCTCGGTGAGATCGCGGCCAGACAGCCGGCCGTAGCCCGCGAAGTCACCGACCGAGAAATACACGTCGCCCTCCCCCACGCTGTAGGCCAGGCCACGCTCTGCGAGCTGTCGGATCAGCTCGAGCATCTCGTCGATGTGATCGGTCGCCCTCGGTTCGATGTCGGGCAGCAGACAGCCGAGTGCGCGCATATCGCTGTGCATGGCCTCGGTGTAGGTCTCGGTGAGCTCCTTCCATCCGACACCGCGCTCGTTTGCCCGGTTGATGATCTTGTCGTCGCTGTCGGTGATGTTACGGACGAAGAGGACATCATAGCCTCGCCATCTCAGGTAACGCACGACCGCGTCGAAGAAAATCAGCGAGCGTGCGTGCCCGACGTGACAGCGGTCGTAGACCGTAACGCCGCAGACGTATATCGAGACCTTGCCGGGCTCCAGCGGCTCGAACGTCTCTTTACGCCGGGTTCGGGTGTTGAAAAATGCCAGTGCCACCGCCGCCTCCTACTCCTCGTCGTCCCGGAGCTTCGCGAGCACCGAGTAATCCTCCAACGTGGTCGTATCCCCGACCGCTTCCTGACCGGACGCGAGGTCGCGCAGCAGCCGCCTCATGATCTTACCGCTTCGCGTCTTCGGCAACGAGTCGGTGAAGCGAAGATCGTCGGGCCGAGCAAAAGCGCCGATCTCCTTGGCGACATGGGCCCGCAGATCCTGACGCAGCTCGTCGCTGGCCTCATGCCCCGGGCCGAGCGTGACGAATGCCGCGACGGCCTGACCTTTGATCTCGTCGGGTCTGCCTACGACCGCAGCCTCGGTGACGGCGCGGTGGCCGACCAGAGCGCTCTCGACTTCCATCGTGCCGATCCTATGGCCCGAGACGTTCATGACGTCGTCGATCCGGCCCATCACCCAGAAGTACCCGTCCTCGTCGCGTCGTGCGCCGTCGCCGGCGAAATAGTAGCGGCCGTCGAAGCGCGCCCAGTAGTTTTCTTTATAGCGCTCGGGGTCGCCGTAGATCGTCCGCAGCATGCTCGGCCACGGTCGGCGGATGACCAGCAGGCCGCCTTCGTTGGCCGCGGTCGGGTTCCCATCAGTATCAACGACCTCGATATCCGCGCCGGGGAACGGAACGGTGGCGGAGCCCGGTTTGGTCGTGATCGCACCGGGCAGCGGCGTGAGCATGATCGCGCCGGTCTCGGTCTGCCACCAGGTATCGACGATCGGGCAGCGTTCACCGCCGATCACCCGCCGGTACCACATCCAGGCTTCGGGGTTGATGGGCTCGCCTACCGTGCCCAGCAGCCGCAGTGAGCTCAGATCATGGCGCTCGGGGTATTCGTCGCCCCACTTCATGAACGTGCGGATCGCCGTCGGCGCCGTGTACAGGATGGTGACCTTGTAGTCCTCGACGATCTCCCAGAAGCGATCGAAGTCGGGCGTGTTCGGAGCGCCCTCGTACATGACGATGCTCGCGCCGTTGAGCAGCGGGCCGTAGACGAGGTAGCTGTGGCCGGTGACCCAGCCGATGTCGGCTGTGCACCAGTAGATATCGTCGTCACGCAGATCAAAGACCCACTTCGTCGTGATGTAGGTCTGCGTCATGTATCCGCCGGTGCTGTGGACCACGCCCTTGGGCTTGCCGGTCGTGCCGGACGGGTAGAGGATGAACAGCGGGTGTTCGGCGTCGAGCTGCGCGGCATCGGTGACCGGCTCTGCAGCGGCCATCGCATCCTCCCACCAGACATCGCGGCCGTCATGCCAGTCGATCTCGAGCGCGTCGGCTACGCGCTTTACGACCAGCACTTTCTCGATACTCGGCGTCTGGGCGACCGCCTCGTCGACAATCGCTTTCAGCGCCAGCGGGCTCCCGCGACGCCATCCACCATCGGCGGTGATGACGAGCTTCGCTTCGGCGTCGGTGATCCGGTCGCGCAGCGCGTCCGCTGAAAACCCGCCGAAGACGATCGAGTGCGTGGCGCCGATCCGTGCGCAGGCGAGCATCGCGATCGCCAGCTCGGGGACCATCGGCATGTAAAGGGCAACGCGGTCGCCGGCCTCGACACCGAGAACGCGCAGCGCGCCTGCGCAGCGGCAGACCTCCCTGTGCAGGTCCTCGTAGGTCAGAACCCGTTTGTCACCGGGCTCCCCCTCCCACAGCAGCGCCGGCTTTGTGCGGCGAGGTCCGTCGACATGGCGATCGAGGCAGTTGTGGCTGATATTGGTCTTGCCGCCGACGAACCACTTCGCGAACGGGGCGTCCAACTCAAGGACGGTGTCCCACTTGCGAAACCAGTGAAGATCTTCGGCGATCCCCGACCAGAAGCCTTCGGGGTCTTCGCTCGCCCTTGCGTGCAGCTCGTCGTACTCCGCGCGACTCTGGATGTGCGCGCGGCTGGCAAATTGCGCCGGTGGCTCGAAGGTACGCGTCTCGTGAAGTAACGACTCGATCTTCTTCTCTGACATCGCGGCTCCTTCAGTGCCCGAACGGCGGATCGTCTGATTCCCTATCGCCCGCTGCCGGATTTGTACAGGTAAGCGCGCTCAGAGCTCGAGCATACGCGCCACGCGCTCACGACTTTCGGCCGGGTCGCCGCACAGAGCCTCGTTGGCCTTGGCGCGCTTGAGAAACAGATGCAGGTCGTGTTCCCACGTGAAGCCAACGCCGCCGTGCAGCTGAATCGCGTCGGCAACCGCCGCCGAGCACGCCTCTCCCGCATAGGCCTTGGCCATCGAGCACGCCAGGCTGCGGTCCTCCGCATCGCGGTCGAGCGCCCAGGCGGCGTAATAGGTGAGCGAGCGTGCGTTCTCGAGAGCGACCTTCATATCGGCCATGCGGTGCTGGAGAGACTGGAACGTCGCCAGCGTGCGCCCGAACTGTTCGCGGATCTGGAGATAATCGACACACATCTGAAGCGCCGCAGCGGCCGTTCCGCACAGCTCAGCGGACAGTGCCACGCGTTCGATGTCGATCAGCCGCTCCAGCGTTGCCGCTTCAACAGCTCCATCGCCGAGCAGGGCGTCTGAATCGACGCGGACGTCGGCCAGCTCGAGCGCATGAAGCTTCCGCGTCTGATCGACCGTCTCCATCGCCTCGACCCTCATACCCGGCGTCGCTGCCGGCACCTGTACCAGCGCGTACGCGCCCTCGAACCGGGCTGCGACGATGACGACGTCGGCCGCGCCCGCGTCCGGGACAAAAAGCTTCGTTCCGCTGATTCGCAAGCCATCGGACTCGCGCACCGCTTCAGCTCCGATGGCCTCCGGGGTCCACTGACCGTTCTCCTCGGCAAACGCGCGTGTGAAGCGGACGCTGCCCGCAGCGATCTCGCTCAGCCGCTGAGCCGCCGCCGCGGAGCCTGCGAACGGCGTAAGCGCCGGAACGGCGAGTGCGAGCGTCGACATCAACGGGCCAGGCAGAACGACACTGCCCGCCTCCTCGAGAACGATCGCGAGTTCGAGTGCGCCGAGGCCGCTGCCTCCCTGTTCAACCGGCACCGTGATTCCGAGCCAGCCGAGCCCGGCCATCTCCCGCCAGACCTCCGGGGTGACGCCGTGGGCGTCTTCGGTCATTGCGCGGGCATAATCGACCGGCGTCTCTTTGGCGAAGAAGTCCCGTACCGCTGCTCGCAGCTGTTCCTGTTCTTCGCTGAAGCCGAAATCCATTACGTCATCACAGGCCCGGACGGCCGGACTCGAGTTGCTTGTCGATCTCTTCGTAGATCAGTTCCGCGTAATAGCGCGCGTTGAGCCCGAGCAGATAGATACGGTCGACGCCCTGCACGCGAGCATAGACCGCGGTCCGCGTCGGGTTACGTTTTCCAAGATCTACCGTTGCCAGCGTGCGCTGGCCGGTCTCGAGCCGAATACTGAACATCGGCGGCGCGAGTCCGAACTCATCGGCGCGCGTGTCCACCTCTTCGACAATCTCTACCGGCGGCAGCGTAATGAGCGTGTCGACGAGGGCGTCGACAAGATCCGACGGCAGGCGGACTCCGGAAGGTTGTCGCAGTCGCCAGCGGTCGTCCTCCTTGCGGATCTCGAGGACCATCTCGCCATGGCGGGCAACCACGCCGTCGATCGGTGCATCAGCGACGACGACGGGGCTGGCCCGTCGCTCGATCTCGACCTCGACCGGGTTGTTCGCTCGCCACTCGGTGTATACGACACCCGCCAGCGCCACGCCCAGCACCCAATAGACTGCAACGCTGCGCCAGGTCACGGCTTCATCCGCCTCCAGACGAACAGCCCGATACCAACCAGCAGGAACAGCCCGGGTTGGACCGCGACCGACATCTTGAACACATGTTCGAGGTCGGCCTGCGTCGGGTAGAAATATTCGCGCTGCGGATCGCGCTCGGGCGTGCGCGGGGCGATCAAGCGTTCCTCGCGCGCCAGCCAGTTGACCGTATTGAGGATCAGGTCGCGATTGCCGAGATAGTCGATGAAACGGTTGGTCGCGAAATCCGAATCGCCGTACGCGATGACCCGCGTGTATACGGCGCCTCGAGTCCCGGGCTCCACGGCCGGTGCATCGGGCGCAGGCATCACAATCTCGACCGCGATCGTCAGTGGCCCGTTGAGATCGCGACCTGCGACGAAACGCGGCTCGGCACCGCGCAGCACGCCCGCATCGTGGCTCGCCCAGCTCTGCTCGCCGGAACGCAGCAACCACGTCGCCATTCGGCCGATCTCCTCATCGGCCTTACCCCGCACCGAGCGCACACCGGAGAACAACGCCGGCGCTTCGAGCCGCTGGGTGATGAGCTGGCTGCGGTTCAGATCGGTCGCGACCGCTGACAGCGCCTCCCCGCCCGCGAGCCGGTTCTGCGGCTCGATGATGATGTCGTCGGCCAGCTCGATCCCCTGTATTCGCAGCCACGCCGCCAGTCGCGGCGCGCTGAACGGGTCGAGCATCACAAGCATCTTGCCCCCACGCCTCAGGTACGTATCGAGGGCGTCGAGTTCGGACGGCAGCGGGTCCTTGCGCGGGCCGGGGAGGATCAGGACATCGCAGTCCTGTGGCACCCGGGCGTCGCCGGTCAGCTCGAGCTCCTCTACCTGATAGAACTCGACCCGCATCGCATCGCGCATCAGCGAGCAGCCGCTGTGGCGGTCGATCTCGTTCATGTCGCACTCGCCGTGGCCGGTCAGCATGTAGACCTTCTTCGGTGCCTGCGTCACGTAGAGCAGAGCCGAGACCAACTGGGACTCGGACGGCTGCGAGAAATCGCTTCTGCGCTCTGCCGTCTCGACAACGGTGGACCCGTAGTTGTCGACGCCGTATTCGGCGGCCATCGCGGGGTTCTTGTTGACGTCCACGATCGAGTAATCGATGAACGCCGATTCGTTGGCCGCCTGCCAGAGCAGATCTTTGAGAATCGGGTTGCGCCCGTCCTGGGTGCGGATGAAGGCTGTGACGCGCACGGGCTCTTCAAGCCCCCGAAGCACGGTCAGCGTATGATCGGACAGCGTGTAGCGATCGCCGGGGCTGAGATCGATGCGGACGTTGTGCAGGTAGGTGAACGCAGTGCCGGCGGCCAGCAGCAGCGTCAGGCCGAGCGCGCCGGCGATGACGAGCAGATACTGTCGGGTGGCTGGACCCATCAACGACGCCCCCGCCACTGTCGCGACTCCATCGAGCGCATCGTCAGGAAGCCCATCAGGGTGGTGATCGACAGGAAGTAGGCGATATCCTTGAGGTCGATGACGCCCCGGGAGAACGGCTCGAAGTGATCGTACGCGCAGAGCTGCGAGATCAGGCCGAGGAGGTCATCGGGTACCGCAGCCTCGTTCCAGCTGAGATTCCACAACAGCAGCACCGCGCCGTAGGTGAACATCGCAGCGATCAACTGCGTCTCGGTCAGCGATGAGATGAAGACCCCGATCGCGACCATCGCGCCGACCAGCAGGAACAGACCGAGATAGACTGCATACAGCTGGCTCAGGTCGTAGGGCTGGATGCGGTAGATCATCCACGGGTACAGCGCTGTCGAACCGAGCAGGACGAAGAACACCGACAGGCAGGCCAGGTATTTGGCCGCGAGGATCTCGATGTCACGCAGAGGCGCCGTGTAGAGGAGTTCGATCGTGCCGAGGTTCTTCTCCTCGGAGTATACGCGCATCGTCACCAGCGGTATCACCGTGATAACGACCCGAACGATGTCGTTGTACAGGCGCTGCCAGAGATGCTCGAAGATGCTCTCGCCGAATCCGAATGTGATGAACGCGTTGAGGTCAGTGTAGAAATAGTAGCCGCTCAGAGCGAGGAAGACCGCGCCGACGAAATAGACAAGGGGCGCGCCGAACAGCGACCGCAACTCTTTGCCCAGGAGTGCCAGGAAACGCGTCATGTCGCGCTGCCCCCCGGGGTGCCCGCTTGCTCTGCCTCTTCGAGGATCTGGACGAACAGGTCCTCGAGGCTCGTCTGCCGCGCGCCGATCTCATGCAGCGCCCAGCCTTTGCCGACAACCGCGCCAGCGATCGACGGCTTCGGATCCGCTCCGGCGTCGCTCTTGATCGCAATCGACAACACTCCGTCCGGAGCACAATCGAGGACTTTGACCTCGGAGACCGCATCAAGCGCACCGAGCGCAGCGACGACATCGGTCTCCGGCCCGTGCAGTCGCACCAACGTCTCTCCGCCACCGTAGGTCTTCGCCGCGAGCGCTTCCGCAGTGTCCTCTGCGACAAGTTTGCCGTGATCGAGAATCAGTACCCGGCGGCAGGTGATGCTGACTTCGGGAAGAATATGCGTCGAGAGCAGCACGGTGGAGTGCCCTGCAAGCTTGCGGATCAGATCACGGATTTCAACAATCTGCCGAGGGTCCAGTCCTACCGTCGGCTCGTCGAGGATCAGGACGTCCGGCCTGTGGATGACTGCCTGCGCGATGCCTACACGCTGCTTGTAGCCGCGCGAGAGCTTGCCGATATCGCGAGAGGCCATCTCGCTCAGACCGCAGCTCTCCATCGTCTCATCGACCGCCGCGGATACGCTGGTTCGCACCTCATGGATGCGCGCAACGAAAGAAAGGTAGGCCAGATCGGAAGAGCACACGTCTGAACT
>CAXQPB010000013.1:0-34516 GCA_964225545.1 Candidatus Nitrosopumilus sp.
CGCAGTATCGCTGGCGAGCGCGGCGGCAGCCGACCCCGAGAAGGCCCCCCAGCCTGCCCCGCCTGTCAGCCAGGCGCCTCCCGCAGTACCCCCAGGATCGACTCAGACGCCCCCTGCGGCCTCGAACGCAGAATCCCCGGGGTCGCGCACAGTCGACTCCGTCTGGACCTCCTACCGGCACCGCTGGCAATCCACAGCGACCTACAGCGCGAGCTTCAGCCAGAGCATCGAGATCGACGGGATCGGCGGTGACGTCGACAGCGCCGGCAGCTTCTACTTCGCGCGTCCCGATCGCATGCTGTTTGACTACACCGAGGGCCAGGAGCAGCGGGTCGTCGGCGATGGCGAATGGATCTGGGTCTACCAACCCGACCTGGAGCAGGTCTACAAGGTCGACTATGCCACAGCGTTCGGGTCGGGCGGGCTGGTCGCGTTGCTGGGCAACCGGGACGACCTGTCCGAGCGCTATCAGCTGTCGCTTTTGGATAGCTCGGGAGATGTGGTACGCCTCCGTCTCACGCCAATGGCGGAAGTCGGTGAGCTGATCGAGCTCGTCATGTCAGCCGACAGCTTCGATCTGGAGTCGGTTGTCATGACCGATCCTGCGGGATCGGTGACGCGAGTCGAGTTCTCCGACATCCGCCGGAACCTGACGCTGGAGGATGCACTGTTCGCGTTCTCGCCGCCCGAAGGCATCGATGTGATTACCGCGATGCCGGACGGAGGGTGAGCGGCACGACGCTCGCGCATACATCGATGCCATCATTCGATATCGTCTCGAAAGTCGACTGGCATGAAGTCGACAACGCTCTGAACCAGGCAACCAAGGAATTGATTCAGCGGTACGACTTCAAGGGGACCGACACCTCGATCGAGATGAAGGACGAGAAGTTCACCATCGAGTCGGCGGATGAGTACAAGGTCAATGCCGCGGTCGAAGTGCTGGAAAGCAAGCTCGCGAAACGCAAGGTCCCGCTCGGAGCGCTCGACCGGGGAACGGTAGAGCCGGCGCACGGCGGTCGTGCGCGGCTCGATATCACCGTGCGTGCAGGCGTGGAGCAGGATACCGCCCGCGCGATCGTCAAGGCGATCAAGGGAACCAAGCTCAAAGTGCAGGGTGCCATCAACGGCGACCTTGTCCGGGTCAGTGGCAAAAAACGCGACGACCTGCAGACCGTGATGGAGCTGGTGCGGGAAGAAGACTTCGGTCAGCCGCTCCAGTTCGAGAACATGCGAGATTGAGCGAGTCCGGCAAGAAGGTCTTCCTCGCTCCGCTCGGCTGTCCCAAAAACCAGATCGACGGAGAGTTGATGCTCGGCCGCGCCGCAGCCGCAGGGCACACGATCGTGTCCGACCCGGATGAGGCCGACGTCTTGATCGTCAACACCTGCGGATTCATCGAGCAGGCGCGCGAGGAATCGATCGATACCATTCTGGAGCTGGCGCGCATCAAGGCCGAGCGCGAGGGCCGGCGGCTGGTCGTGACCGGCTGCATGGCAGAGCGTTACGGCTCAGAACTCTCCGACGAGCTGCCGGAGATCGACGCGCTGGTCGGAACCGGCGCAATTGACCGGATCAACGACGCGATCGACGCGCCCGAAGGCGAGGTCGGGCATTTCCGCGGCGGCAAGCATTACCTTCCCGCGGCGTCCATGGACCGGATCGTCACCGAAGGCGATGGCTCCGCCTATGTGAAGGTGTCCGAGGGCTGTGATCACGAATGCGCGTTTTGCGTGATCCCGCAGATCCGGGGACGCCACGAGAGTCGTCCGCTCGAGGACATCGCCGAAGAGGTCGAGGGTCTCGTCGGGCGCGGGGTGATCGAGGCGAACCTGATCGCCCAGGACCTCAGCGCCTACGGACGCGATCTCGGCGAGCGCGAGGGGCTGGCGGCTCTGCTGTATCGACTCGGGCGCATCGACGGTCTCGAGCGTATTCGGTGCTTCTACCTTTACCCGAACACACTGACGGACGCCGCGCTCGATGCGCTGGCCGCGGTGGCGAATGTCTGTCGCTATATCGACATGCCGCTCCAGCACGCGGACGCCGGGGTGTTGCGCGCGATGCGCAGGGCGCGCGGCGCCGATCAGCTGCGGCGCATCATTGACCGCATTCGCACGCGGATGCCGAACGCTTACCTGCGAACGACCTTCATCACCGGATTTCCCGGCGAGACCGACGAGGCATTCGCCAATCTGGTCCAGTTCGTCCAGGACGTGCGCTTCGACCGGATCGGAGTGTTCACATACTCCGATGAGGAGGGCAGCGCGGCCGCCGAGTTGGCGGGCCGGGTGGACCCGGAAGTCGCCGAACGGCGGCGCGATGAGCTGATGGCGGTCCAGGAGGCGATCGCCGAGGATCGGCTCGCGTCCCGGGTGGGGACGAGCGAGCGGGTCTTGATCTGCGGACGGGATGAGAGCGGGGCGTGGTTCGGTCGGACGACGTTTCAGGCGCCGGAGATCGACGGTGTGACGCTGCTCGGGGGGCCCGAGCTCGATCTCGGCGGCCTCGTTGGCCGGACCGTCGACGCGATCATCACCGGCAGCGACGCCGTGGATCTTTTCGCGGAATTGGGCGAGCCGCACTGAGCAGAAAACCGACGCCGCGCCGGGAGATCGGACTTCGCAACACATCTATTGACGCGGAGGTATGCGGGCACTAGCTTATGGCCCCCGTAGCGAGTGCTCGTTTTTGTTCGGCACGAGCTGCCTGCGGCCAGTTGCAGGGGATCACAATGAGGAAGAGAGAGCGCGAAAAATTTCAGAAGATGCTCCTGGAAATTCGCAAGAACGTCATGCGGGAGATCCAGCAGGACGTGAAGGAAGGCCGTGAGGGCGAGGCCGGAGACGGCCGTGACACCTACGACATCGCGAGCGACGAGCGTGATCGGGAGATCAACCTCCTGCTCGGTGACCGGGAGCGTAAAAAACTCCAGCTGGTCGACGATGCCCTGCTCAGGGTCGAAAAAGGCGACTACGGCCTGTGCGACGAGTGCGAGGGCGAGATTGCCCCGGGCAGGCTCGAAGCGATGCCGTTCAGCCGTCTGTGCGTTACCTGCCAGAGTGAGTACGAGCAGACACAGCGAACGATGCATTCGGATGCCGGCCCCGCAGCTTCCGCTCGATACCCGAACTCGGACGCTGACGACGACGCAAGCTGACCGATTTACTGCGAAGGCACGCCCTGGCCGCCTGGCGAGCCGGAGTTGAGGCGGCCCACCCGGGCCGCTGCGTTTCACGCTACCTCGAAGAGAATCCTGAAGTCGGTGATCGAGTCGCAGATGCGCTCGTCATCGCGGTCGGCAAAGCTGCGGTCGCGATGGCGGAAGCGCTGGGCGAGAGTGCATCGGGCTTTGTCCTGGCCCCTCATGGCGCGCAGCGGGGGCGATTGCCGCCCGCAATCGAGCTGCTCCAAGCCTCCCACCCGGTTCCCGATACGACAGGGCTGGCGGCATCGCGAAAAATCCTGAGGGCTGTTTCGGCGCTTGGGGAGGGGGAGTGTCTCCTCTGCCTGATATCGGGCGGGGCCTCGTCGCTCTTCGAGGTGCCCGATCCGCGTGTGTCCGATCGGGAGCTGATCGCGCTCTACGACGCTCTCGTTCGCAGCGGCGGGGATATCCATCAGATCAACGCCGTTCGCAGCGCACTGTCGTCGGTGAAAGGCGGACGGCTCGCTGCCGCTGCAGCGCCGGCCAAAGTCATCACGCTCGCGATCTCGGACGTCGCCGGGGACGACCCGGCGACCATCGGCTCGGGACCGAGCGCGCCGATCCGATCCGCGCAGGCCGAAAGCGCACTCGACGTGGCGCGGCGACTCCAGCTCACGGACTCGATTTCACCGACCGTCCGCGACGCGCTCGCCGAGCCGTCCGAACGCGGCGCGGTGGACATCGAGCGGTTCGAAGTTCTGGCTTCGTCGCGAACCGCAGCTGCCGCCGCCCGGGGCGAGCTCGCCCGCCTCGGGTATGCACACGTCGACAGCGGGCCGGTCCGGGGACGACTGACCGGCGAGTCCGATGTGGCTGCGGAAGAGATCTGCGCGAGCGTCCGCGAGTATCTCGGCAAGACCGAAGCGGCGGGCGCAGCCGGGATCACGTTCCACGGCGAGACGACTGTGAAGGTCCCGGAGAACGCCGGAAAAGGCGGACGCAACCTGCATATGGCTGCAAGGATGGCGCTCGCTCTGGGCGGCGTGGAGGGTTTTTCCGCCGTCGTCGCGGGGACTGACGGTCGGGACGGCAACAGCGACGCGGCGGGGGCGGTCATCGATGGCGGAACCGCTCGCCGTGCCGCCGATGCCGGGTATCCGCTCGAGCTTGCCCTGGAGCGGTACGACACGATGACCGCGCTCGAGGCGGCCGGCGACGTTCTGCGCACCGGCCCGACCGGAACCAATGTCGAGGATCTCGTTGTCATCACGCTCGCCGCGGGCCACGCGCAACAGCGGTGAGTCCGTGCTATCGGTGCGATCGTGAGCGCAGAGCCGAAAGGGTATCTGAGTGAGGCGTTCGTCTCCTGGCAGGGCGAGGGAGCTTTCGCGGGCGCCCGGCATCTGTTTGTCAGGACCGCCGGGTGCAACATTCGCTGCCGCTACTGCGACACGCCTGAATCCCTGACACGCACCGAGAGCTTCACCGCCGACTTTCCCGACGGGCGGCGTGTCACTATGGCGAACCCGGTCACGGTCGACGCGATTGCCGATATCGTGGACGAATTCCTGCAACGCGACCCGAGGATCTCGATGATCTCCATCACAGGCGGGGAGCCGATGCTTCAGGCGGCTTTCCTCGAGGCATGGCTGACTCGGCGTCCACCCGCTGCGGCGCGAATGCTCGAGACCAACGCGCTCATCCTTGCCGGGCTCGACCGGGTCCTGCCGTTGATGGACGCGGTCTCAGCCGACCTGAAGCTACCGACTCCCACCGCCGATGGCGTTTACTGGCAGGCGCAAGAGCGTTTTCTGGGCGCATGCGCGGACGCGCGGGAGCGCGACGGGTTGCGGGTGTACTGCAAGGCCCCCGTGGACGCGGCGACGCCGGTCGACGAGTTCGAGAGAGGGCTGGAGATGGTCGAGCGGGTTCTGCCCGGCGCCGAGGTCTTTGTTCAGCCGGTGACGGCGGTGGCGGACGGAAGCTGGCAGCTGACGCAGGCGCGCCTTGTCGAGCTCGCCCGCTGCGGCGGCGGGCGCGTCCGGATACGCCCGCAGCTCCATAAGCTGGCACGCATCCGCTAGCCGCAACGGGCGTCAATTCGAGCCTGTGTCAAGTGTAAAGCATTGACATTGCGATTGTTTTGGATAACGACCCGTGCGTGACCGGTGTTTGTCCGCTGGCAGCTGTGCCTCGACAACAACGGTCCGGGACATCCGCATGATGATTCAGCCCCCTCCGCTCGAGAAAGAAGAACTTACGCAACTGGTCGCCGAGTTCGGGCTTGGCAAGCCGGCGGCGGGATCCGGTGTGCTGCCGGGTTGGGGCAACCGTCGCTACAACATCGAGACCGGCAAAGAGCGGTACGAGCTGCGGATCAAGAGTATTGAAGAGGAGTTCGACCTCCGTCGGGAGCTCGAGTTGCTCGCCTTCCTCGAGAAGCACGATTTTACGAGCCCGCGCGTGATCAGCGACTTGAGGGGCCGCCAGTTCATCGAGCGGGCCGGCTATTGCCTGGTCCTGTACAAAATTCCTGCCGGCGACTACCTCAGCGAAGAGGATTTTTCGCTGCATCAGATCAACAACGCCGGCCATCTTCTCGGCCAGCTTCACATGGTCGGGCGCAGCTACAAGAAGACGATCGAAAACCGGTACGGCTTTGATCGAATCTTCGAGATGTACGCCGGCGTTCGGCGGCGCATGCCGCATTACTTCAAGAAGATCGTTCGCACTCTCGACGAGGAAACCGAGTACCTCGGGAACTACCTGGAGACGAAGCTGCCGAAAGGGATCATCCACGGCACCGTCCACAAAGACTGCATGGTGTTCCGTGGTGATGACATCGTTTCGATCGGAGATCTCGATGCCGCGTGTCGAGGCAAGTACATCTACGACCTCGCCACCGCGGTCAACGCGATGTGTTTCGACGCGGGAGTCTACTCGCTTGACCGATTCGAGGCTCTCATGGCGGGGTACGAATCGGTTCGTACGCTTTCGCTGGCGGAGTGGGACTCTTTCCCGAACGAACTTCGTTTCGCGGCGCTGCGATTCACCGTGATCCGGCTCCACGAGTTCTTTCAGGCCGAGCGCGAGGAAGCCGAGCGTATCAACGCAGATTTCCGAAAGTTCTTCGACCGTCTCCGCGTTCTGCGACGCGAGAAAGACGGCGGAATGGAAAAACTGCTCATGGCGATGGCGACCGGTTACGATTACCGGAAGTACCAGCGCGTCAAGTCCGGTGAGGACGAGGGCGAGGAAGGCCAGGCCGGCTGATCGCATCGTACCGCGGCCACCAGAAAGCTATGTCCCGAAAGGTAGATCACGATCTCATCCGTCAGTTATTGACCGGACTCGGCGAGGACCCCGACCGCGAGGGCCTGCTGAAGACGCCGGATCGAGTGGCGCGTGCGCTGGAGTTTCTGACCCATGGGTACGACCAGGATCCATCGGAGGTGGTCGGGGACGCGATGTTCACCGAGGACTACTCGGAGATGATCATCGTGCGCGACATCGACTTCTTCTCGATGTGCGAGCACCACATGATCCCGTTCTACGGAAAAGCCCACGTCGCCTATGTCCCCGATAAACATATCGTGGGGATCAGCAAGGTCGCGCGCCTGGTCGAATGCTTCGCCAGACGGCTGCAGGTCCAGGAGCGGATGACCCAGCAGATCGCGACGACGCTGAGCGAGGTTGTCGAACCGCTTGGCGTGGGGGTGGTCGTGCGGGCCGAACACATGTGCATGCGCATGCGGGGCGTCGAAAAGCCCAACTCCTCGGTCGTCACGAGCACTCTGCTCGGTTGCTTCCAGCAGCGCGACACACGTCAGGAGTTCATGAACCTGATCCGTTGAGCGATCCGGGCGTCGTCTGTCGAGGCCCGCGCTAGAAACGCGTCCACCAGGGTGTTGACGGCGCGTCCTCGAAGCTGACGTTTATCCCGTAATTCCTCAGCAGTGTGCCTTCGGCGCGCTGCAGCTGGGCCATCGCGATCGCGTGATCGGCCAGATCGCGGGCCTCGGTCGCCATCGCATTGGCCACGTTGTCCTGGAAGCGCAGTATGTCGGTCGTTGTGACCATCCCCACTTCGTAGCGCTTGTACTGATCGCGCAGATTTTCTTCGGCAAGCTCGCGCGCGAGCGCCGCTTTGCGCACCCGCTTCAGAGCGGTCGCGACGTCCCCCGCCGCATCTTCGACGTCGAGCGCGATCTCGGCCACCGCGCCGCGCAGCTCTTCCTGCTTCCGTCTCTCGGCGATCTGGGCCTGTCCAAGAGAAGATCTCGCCGCGATGTTGGTGAACGGCACCTCGATCTCGACGCCGACGAAAAATCGATGGAAATCTCCGGACGCCAGTCGGTCGAGCGCCTCGCCGTAGGCCGATCGCTCGTCCGGCGATTCGGGCACGCCGCCCAGCCCCTGGAAGTGCCAGTCCATCACGAAGTCGAGTCCGGGATAAAGCAGTCTGCGGGCGCGAGAGACTTCGAGCTTCGCACTGGCCAGATCCAGTCGCGCCGAGCGGATCTCCGCACGACTCGAGATCGCAGTCTCGAGTATGTCACGCCGATCCAGACGAATCTCCAGCGGCTGATGGGACTCGGCCGGGCGGATCGCACGCGGTGCACCCTTCTCGATCCCGAGCATCACCGTGTACTGGAGAGTACGGGCGGCCAGATCGAGCGAGTTTCGGGCGGCGATGACCTCCTCTTCTCGAGCGGCCGCATTCGCCCGGGCTTCCTTGATCGCTACAGGCGGCAGGGTGCCGATTGCCACGCG
Organism: Candidatus Nitrosopumilus sp.; assembly: GCA_964225545.1. Classification (GTDB taxonomy): domain Bacteria; phylum Desulfobacterota; class Binatia; order UBA1149; family SPBQ01; genus SPBQ01. Next base: position 7,922 of record CAXQPB010000013.1, read on the forward strand.
TTTCTCTGCATTGCTCACGAGCTCGTCGGCCAGTCTCAGCGCCTGTTTGCGGACGTCCAGGTCGGCCTGCGCGAAGACGTAGTTCCAGTACGAGACAACCACGGACGCCACGAATTCGGATAGCGCGGCTTCGAAATCGGCGACTGCCTGCTTGGAGCTGTTGCGCGCGACAAGCACGGTTGTTCTTGCATCGAGACCTCCGAAGTTGCGGAGCAGCGGTTGTCGTACTGCGAGGCCGAGCCGGGGCTCGAAAACCGGATTCTGGAGCTGACGCGCAGCGCTGCTGGTGTTCCGGTCGTTGAGGAAGTTGACCTCGAGTCGGGTACCGTACTGCAGGAGCTTCTGGAACTTCAGATCCCAGACATACTCATCGCGGCGAAGCGGCTCGGCGCGTTGAACCCCGCCGCCGTCGCCCGGTAGCGGCGTCTGCAGTGCGTCGGAAGTGAGGACGTCCTCATCTCGATAAGCCAACGAGGACAAAAACACCGGATCGAATGATGCCACGGCCTGCAGGATTCCCTGCCGCGCGAGCTCGCGGTCGCGCCCGTCGGCGAGAATCCCCGGATTGTTCCGGACCGCGACTGTGATCGCCTTGCGCAGTGTGATCGGCTCCGCGTCGGCAGGAGCGACGGCCAGCGATCGGATCAGGGATTCGATGAAGAAACGTGTCTCCAGGTCGGCTTGCTGGATCTCGCGTTCGAAGGCAGCGCGCCCTTCGGCAACCGCCAGCTGGCCGTTCGCCTCGAGCGTCTCGGCATGAGCCGGCCGGCCGGTGCAGCCAGGAACAAAGACGAACGTCGCCATGAGCATTGAAAATGCTCGACGGGCGATGCGATTGCCGGGCGCATTTGCAGGTCGTCGGAAAGACACCGACCTTCCACGTTCACCGGTCTCGAGCAGGCTGTCAATGGACCACGGGCCAAGTTGACATCCGCCGTAGCGCAGTCTAGGGAGGTAGGCTTGCCCAGTGTTTGGGCGCCTGCGCATGCCACCCAAGGCATTGGCGGAGGAAATCTGAAACGGACCCTGCAAGCCGCCCGCTCCAAGGCGAGACGACATGCTCAAGAAACATCTTTTAGCGCCCGGCCCGACCCCTGTTCCACCCGAAGTCCTCCTCGCGATGGCTTCGCCGATCATTCATCACCGAACCCCGCAGTTCAGCGAGATCTTCCGCGCTGCCGCGCAGGGGTCGAAACGGATGTTCGGGACCGAGCAACCCGTGATGATGATCGCGTCGACCGGTACCGGCGGCATGGAAGCATCCCTGACGAATACGCTCAGCCCGGGCGACGCGGTGATCGTCGTCGAGGGCGGCAAGTTCGGTGAGCGGTGGTCGGAGATCGCCGATCGATACTGTCTGCGCGTGACGCCGGTGAAGTGCGAGTGGGGGACCGCGGTCGATCCGGCTGCTGTGGCCCAGGCCCTCGAGGACACCCCGGACGCGCGCGCCGTCCTCGTTCAGGCGAGCGAGACCTCGACGACCGTACTGCATCCGATCGCTGAGCTCGCGGCGCTCACCCGCGACCGCGACTGCCTGTTGATCGTCGATGGGATCACCTCCGTAGGCGTCGTCGATATGCCGATGGATGAGACCGGGATCGATATTCTCGTGACCGGGTCGCAGAAGGCGATGATGCTGCCCCCCGGACTCGCGCTCGTTTCGCTGAGCGAGAAGGCCTGGCGATTCAACGAGTCGGCCCTGCTGCCACGGTACTATCTCGATCTGGCCAAAGAGCGGAAGAATCTCGCGAACGACACTTCTTCGTATACCCCGGCCGTGTCGATGATCGTCGGCCTTCGGGCCGTCTACGAACTGATCGACGCCAACGGAGGATTCCCCGCGGTCTATCACCGTCACCGCGTGCTCGCGGAGGCCACCCGGGCAGGCATCGAGGCCATAGGCCTGCGACTGCTCGCGCCCGACGCACCGAGTCCGGCGGCGACAGGCTTCTGGTTGCCTGAGGGCATTGACGGCGGACCGCTCGGCAAGCACCTGCGTGACACCATGGGCGTCACCGTCGCCGGCGGCCAGGGGCACCTCAAAGGAAAGATCATGCGCCTCGCGCACATCGGATACGCCGATACGTTCGACGTCATCGTCGGGTTGAGCGCTATCGAGATGGCCTTGGCGGAGTTCGGTCATCCCGTGGAGTTCGGTCGCGGTGCGGCCGCAGCCCAGAAATTGCTCAACCGCGAGTACAAGCGGGATCATTCATCGTGAGCGCGCGGGTCCTGATCTCGGACAAGCTCGCACCGGAAGGAATCGAGATTCTCAAATCGGCGCCGGGTCTGACTGTCGACTCGAAACCCGGTCTCGAGGCCTCGGAACTTCTCGACATCATCGGTGAGTACGATGGACTCGTGATCCGCAGCGGGACGACCGTCACCCCCGAGGTTGTCGATCGCGCTGAAAAGCTCCGCGTCATCGGGCGCGCCGGCATCGGCGTCGACAACGTGGATGTCGGGGCCGCGAGCAAGCGCGGGATCGTGGTCATGAACACGCCGGGCGGTAACAACGTCACGACGGCGGAGCACGCGATCTCGATGATGCTGGCCTGCGCCCGCCTGATTCCCCAGGCGCACGGCTCGCTGAAGGCCGGCGAGTGGAAGCGCGGCAGTTTTCTCGGAACCGAGATCTGCGACAAGACGCTCGGTGTCGTCGGGCTCGGCAATATCGGCTCCATCGTCGCCGATCGCGCTCGTGGACTGCGCATGAAGGTCGTTGGCTACGACCCCTTCGTAACCGAAGACGCGGCTGCGCGACTCGGACTCGAGCTGGTCACTCTCGAAGAGCTCTATGCGCGGGCCGACTTCATCACGGTTCATACCCCGCTCACGCCTGAGACCCGTGGGCTGATATCTACCGAACAGTTCGCGCAGATGAAGACCGGCGTCCGGATCGTCAATTGCGCGCGCGGAGGGATCGTCGACGAGACTGCTCTTGCCGCTGCAATTGAAGACGGCAAGGTCGCGGGTGCCGCGCTCGACGTTTTTGCGGACGAGCCCCCCGCAGCGGACAACCCGCTGCTTGCCATGGACAGCGTGATCGCCACGCCGCATCTCGGCGCAAGCACGGGAGAGGCCCAGCTGAACGTCGCGATCGCGGTTGCGGAGCAGGTCCGGGATTACCTGACAGGCGGCGTCATCCGCAATGCGGTCAATGTCCCGTCTGTTTCGTCAGAGCACGCCGATATTCTGGTCCCCTACGTATCTCTTGCGGAGAAGTTGGGATCGTTCTTCTCGCAGCTCGTCGGTCGTGCGCCGCACGAGGTGAAGATCGAATATCGGGGCGAGGTCGCGGAGGTCGACTGCAGGCCGGTCGGGGCGGCTGTTCTGAAAGGTTTGCTGAAGAGTGTGATGGAGACGCCGGTCAACGAGGTGAACGCGCCGATCCTCGCACAGGAGCGTGGCATCAACGTCGTCGACGTGCGCACACGACGGAGCGCCGGCTTTACCAATGCGCTGCGTGTACAGTTCAGCACGCCCGACGGGACCAGCCTGCTCGAGGGGGCGGTGTTCGGGCCCGACGTACCCCGTCTCGTTCGCTTCGACGACTTTCACTTCGAGGCGGTACTCGAAGGCAATATTCTGATCCTGCAGAATCGGGACGTTCCGGGTGTTGTCGGAAACGTCGGTACCTATCTCGCCGGGCAGAGCATCAATATCGCGCGTCTGGAACTCGGTCGCGTCGGCGGCGAGGCGCTATCCCTTATCCATGTGGACTCGCCGCTCGATTCAGCCCAGCTCGCGGAGCTGAGAGGGTTGCCCGATATTACCGGCGCGAGCATGGTCCAGCTCGACTAGCGGAGCGACGGGTGAGCGGATCGAGAGACGTAAGCAGCACCGTTGTCGTCGGACTCCAGTGGGGCGACGAGGGGAAGGGCAAAATTGTCGATCTGCTGTCGGCCGAGGCCGACGTCGTCGTTCGATTCCAGGGCGGAAACAACGCAGGTCACACGCTCGTGGTCGGGGAAGAGCAGACCGTCCTGCATCTCGTTCCGTCCGGAGCGCTCCATGGTGATACGACGTGCGTGATCGGAGGCGGTGTTGTCATCGACCCCGGCGCGCTGGTCGGCGAGATCGAGGAGTTGCGAGCCCGCGGCTACCTGACGGAGCCGGGCAGGCTCAGAATCAGCCAGGAGTCGCATCTGATTCTGCCGTACCACAAGGCGATCGATCAGGCGCGCGAGCGCAAGCGCGGCAAAGGCAAGATCGGTACCACCGGGCGCGGCATCGGACCGGCCTATGAAGACAAGGCGGCTCGCATCGGGCTGCGAATGGTCGATCTATGTGACGAGACCTACTTCCGCACCCGACTGAAGGAGAACGTCGAGGAGAAGAACGCGTACCTGCGGGCGATGCTTGGAGAGGATGTTCTCGACTACGAGGCGATGGCGAGCGAACTCATCGAGTACGCAAATGTCCTCGCACCGTACTGCTGCGATACGTCGCTGTACCTCTACAAGGAACTGCAAGCCGGCAGCAAGGTGCTGTTCGAGGGAGCCCAGGGCGTCATGCTCGACGTCGACCTCGGAACCTACCCGTACGTTACCTCATCGAATACCGGTGCAGGATCGGTCACCAACGGCGCCGGCGTGCCGCCGTCGCTTGTTAAGCGGGTGATCGGAATCTCGAAGGCGTATACCACTCGAGTTGGAAGTGGTCCGTTCCCTACCGAGCTCGAAGACGAGATCGGCGACCGCCTGCGGAAAGAGGGTGGAGAGTTCGGCGCAACCACCGGACGTGCACGACGCTGCGGTTGGTTCGACGCGATGGTCGTTCGCAAGGGCGTCCGAACCAGCGGTGTCGATATGCTCGCGCTGACCAAGCTCGACGTTCTGAGCGGGCTGGACCCGATTCGTATCTGTGTCGGCTACGAACTCGACGGGCAGAGGCTCGAAGAGGCGTCTGCCTCGGCCGATCAACTCGAGCGAGTTACTCCGATCTTCGAGGAGTGTCCGGGATGGACCGAAGACATCTCGAACGCGAAATCGGTCGATGATCTGCCGGAGGCCGTACGGGCCTATATCGCTCGACTCGAGAATCTGGTCGGCGTTCCGGTAGGAATCATCTCGGTGGGGCCGGCGCGTGATGCGACGATCACGCTGATGCCCGCGTTCTGACCTCGCGCTCAGTGATCGCGCCGCTGTGCTGCGGCCAGACCGCCTTTTCGGCCATCGGATGCTGCCCGGACCCGGCGATTCCCGTCGTTTCCGACGACCTCGACCGCCTGCACTGCGGCGCCCCGGTTGAACACGCGTACCGGATGCCCGAGGCGTTCCAGTACAGTCCGTGAGATCTCGGGCATCGCTTCCTCGACCCCGAGCATGTCCGGCATCCACTGGTTGTGAATTCGTGGCGCTGAAATGGCTTCGCCGACGTCCATGCCGAAGATCAGCGAGTTGAGCATGGTCTGCAGTGTGCCGGTGATGATCAGCGGGCCGCCCGACGCGCCGACTGCCAGACGCGCGGAACCGTCTTCGAGGACAACGGTCGGCGACATGCTCGACAGGGGGCGTTTGCCCGGCGCGATACTGTTGGCTTCACTGCCGAGCAGTCCGTAGGCGTTGGGAACGCCGGGCTGCAGGCTGAAGTCGTCCATCGTGTTGTTCAGGACAATTCCGCGGCCGGGCACGCCGACCTTCGCGCCGAAACCCGTGTTGATACTGGATGTACACGCTACCGCGTTGCCTTCGATATCGATCACGGAGACGTGGGAAGTCCCCGAGTCACGGGAGGCCGCGATCTTTCCCCATGTCTGAGGAGTCGAGGCTTGCGACGCCCGAATCCGCGAACGAATCCAGCGTGCGTGCTCGGGCGAAAGCAGTCTGGTCAAAGGCACCGGGTAAAACTCGGGGTCTCCGTAAAACGTCGCACGATCCGCGAAAGCGGCCTTCAGACTCTCCGCCAGCAGGTGCATCCAGGTTACCGAGTTGTGTCGCAGTGCGACCAGGTCATAGGGCTCGAGAACTCCAAGCACCTCGCCGATCACCCCGCCACCCGAACTCGGTGGCGCCATGCCCATCACCTTCCAACGCTTGAAGCGCAGCGCGACAGCCGGTCGCTGCAGCGGCCTGTATCCGGCTACGTCGGCGGCGCTCATGATGCCTCCAGCCGCGGCGACGGCGGCAGCGATCTCGCGCCCGATTCCCCCGCTCAAGAAAGGCTCGGCGCCATTCTCTGCGAATGCCTCGAGAGTCCGTGCCAGATCCGGCCGCGCGAGTTTCTGGCCGGCCTCGTAGGGTGTGCCGTCGCCTCGAAGAAACTCGTTCGCGAGCGCCGGGTTCGATGCGAGTGCATCGCGATGTCTCTCCAGCGCGGCTGCCAGGTGAGGTTCGACGGTGAAACCCTGTTCGGCAAGACGGATCGCTGGAGCCGCGACAATCTTACGATCAATACGGCCGAAACGTTCGAGCGCCATCGCGAAGCCCGCTGCCTCGCCCGGAACGCCGACCGCCATCCCACCACGCTTGCTCGCCTTTGAATCGACTCCCGTCGCTGTCACGAACATATCGCGCCGTGCGGCGGACGGAGCCGTTTCACGAAAATCGATCGTCGATGTGCTGCCATCCTCGGCGTTGAAGATGACCATGAAGCCGCCGCCGCCCAGTCCCGAGGAGGACGGATTGACCACACCGATCGCGAGCAACGCCGCGACCGCCGCGTCTACCGCGTTGCCTCCGGCGTCGAGCACCTCCACCCCTGCTCGTGATGCTTCGATATGCTCGGCCGCCACAGCGCCGGCGCGACCGGTAACCGAAACCGAAGCGGTGTCCTGTTCGGCGACCAGTGGGTTCGCGCTGATCAGCACGAGCGTGATTGCGGCGAGGAGGGCTCGGGCGCTCGAGTTGAAGGGGGTTTCCGGTTCTCGTGCCCGCAGTCTCCACAGTGGCTTCGATTTCAGGCGAACGGGACAAAACATGCGGTGCAATTTATCGGTCGCATCCCGGCTATTTGCAACATTGGAGGGGGGGCAGTACGGGCGTGTTCAGGAATACGTCCGCATGGGATCGACGCCGGCCTCAGAGAAGAATTTTTATCTCCAGCATTTCCGTCGCAGGTCGCTGGTATTTCACCTGCCCGCGGGCGGAGAGGTCGATGAGGTGCGTCCGGTTCTGGACGAGCTCGTGGCGAATCAGACTCTGGTGGTCGTCAGCGTGTCGAGGAAAGCTGCCGGATGTGATGCGATCGAGGTCCGGGACTCGTCACTCGGGTCGGGTGCAGGTCTTGTCGATCTGACGGCGTCGCTCCTGGCCGACGGTATCGCCTTCGCCGGCAGAGCCGACCGCCTCGGTGCCGTTCGCGGTCTCGAGTTCTCGTGTCGGCTGGCGACGCGACTCGCTGCTCACAAGGTGGTTGTGGTCGACTCACGTGGAGGGCTCCCTGACGGTCAAAGCGGAGACACGCGATCTTTCGTGAAGGCGTCGAGCCTCGCGTCGATCGGGAGATCCGCGAAGAGCGCCGGAGGCTGGCAATCCGATGAGTTGAAACAGATCGGATGGGCGATCAAGCACGGAGTCGAGTCGGTCAACCTGACGCGAGCCGCTGAGCTCGCCGCCGAACTTTTCACCTATGAAGGTGCGGGGACGCTCGTTACCGAGGGCGAGTATGCGCGGGTGGATCGTCTCGGCGTCGATGACTTTGCCGAGGCTCTGGCACTGCTCGAGCGCGGCGAACGGGAGGGCTTTCTTCTTCCGCGCTCTTCGTCCGAGCGCGCCGAGATTCTTCTTTGCGGCTATGGCGTCCGCCTCGAGGGCAGGCGACTGGCGGGTGTCGCCGGCTTACGCAGCGAGCCGTACAAGCGACAGAAGCTTGCAGAGGTTGTCGGGTTGTACGCGATCACACGTTTTCAGGGAGAAGGCGTCGGAGTAAGGCTGCTCGAAGTGCTGGTCGATGCCGCGCGAGAAAGCGGCCGGAAAGCGGTGTTCGCATGTACTTCGAATTCGAGAGCGGCGGCTTTTTTCCTTCGCAACGGTTTCGCTGAAGTTGACGCGGGCCGCGCGCCGTCGATCAAGTGGAAAGGTCGCCGAAGGCCGCGGCCGGATACCGTTTACTGGCGTGAGATCTGATCCGATCGAGCGGTTCACTCCGTGTCACCGGAAGTACGGGTGAGGAGGCTAACGTGTCGATTTATCTCAAGTTTCTCGGATTCGTTCTGATCGCCGGCGGGCTCTGCGGCAGCCTGTACTGCTGGAACGCGGCCACCCGCGACGACGCTTATTTCCAGGCGCTGAAAGGACTCGAAAAGTATCCCGGCAACGTTCTCTATCAGACCGAGTTCAAGATGGCCGAACCTCGTCACATGCTTTTGCTTGGTGGCGCCTACGGCGCTGGTTCAGTTGGGTTGGTGCTCGGCAGCCTCTGTCTGGGGATGGGGCAATTGCTGTCTCGGTCGCGTAACTCTTGACGCCTCGGAAACGCTTTTTCCAGGTCTTGTCGCAGTGTCGGTTCGCGGTCCCACGCCGTCTTTTCTCGCTCTCCTCAAATGCCGTTTTGCGTCGGATCGACGTCTGACTCTTTAAAAATAGAGTTATTTTGCCATGCCGGGTGTGTTGACATCCGGTCCACTGGTAGGCACCTTGAAACTCCCCCATCGGGATGTGCGTTCTTTCGTGGGCGTCGAATCAGGTGATTCGAGCCACGACTGGCGGCACCTGGCAGGGCCGGATCGAAAGACGGCTCAGTCCACATGGGACCAGTTGGGTTGTGGAGAAGGAGGAGATGATGAGGAAACTGGTAGGACCGCTACTCGCGGCGACCTTCGCAATCGGGGTTACCGCAAACTCCGCCATCGCAGACGATCACGGGCCGCAGTTCACTTTCGGGGCGTCATCATCGTTTGCTTATGATTTCAACCGACCGAGTCAAGCGGCGCAGGTCACTGCGAACACACCCCCGAACAGGAATTACAACCGGCTCGGTTACGCAAGCCTCGAGCAGGATCGATCGTTCAACATCGATCTGCTCCAGCTCGGGATCACCGGGCAGCGAGGGCGACTGCGTTACGGTGCGACGCTCGACTTCGGCGATCTCGCGAAGCGAGCGGGTGATTCGCTCGACGGCGACCTCGCCGTGCAGACGGCGTGGATCGGGTACGACGCCGAGCCTGTCGGCTTCACGGTAGGCCGCGTACCGACGCCGATCGGCTTCGAGGTTCTCGAGCCGTGGGGTCGTCCGAACATCAGCAGCTCGTACAACTGGCAGTTCCAGCCGGTAAACCATGACGGTCTCACCATCCAGGGCGGGAACGACATGATCGAGCTGATGATCGGCATCGCGAATACATTCACGGTTGCCGATGATCCCATCAACTCGTTGCCGGCAAACGATCTGAACAGCGACAAGTCGTTCTTCGGATCAGGCAATGTCGCGATCGCGGATGAGCTGAACCTTTACGTCTCCGGCATTGTTGGAAACGAGGTCTACTCGGGAGTGAAGACCGATGTCGCGATGGTCAACTTCATCGCGTCCGGTAACTTCGAAGTCGCCGGCAATACGACTCTCCGCTACGCGGCCGAGTTCAATGGCCGGCACAATGACCCGCAAACGGGGCAGGGACAGCTCGCGCGTATGTGGGGCGTGGCTGCGTATCTCGGCGGTGACTTCGGTCCGACCGGAATCGATCTCCGCTACGAATACGTTGACGACGGCGGCATCGTCTTCAACCAGAACCCTGGCGGTTCAGAAGTCCAGAGCTTCACGGCCACTGGATCATGGGCATTTGTCGAGGGCGTCGAGTTCCGACTCGAGTATCGGTACAACACGTCCAACAACGACATCTACGCCAAGAAAGCCAACATCTACGCCAAGGACGATCAGAACATCGTCCAGGCGCAGGTCGTCTGGTACCCGGAAATCTGAAATCGGTTCGATTGATTCGTTCTTTCTTCGGGTGCCCGGGAGGGCCGGGTACCCGAAGAAGCTAATCCCGACTTTTCGTCGCAGAGGGTAACGGAAATGAAGAAACAAATAGTGACAGCCTTGGCAGTAGCCATGACCGTCGGTGTCGCGGGGACCGCCGCAGCCGAAGATGGAGGACCCGAAATCACATTCGGCGCCTCGACGTCGTTCGCATACGACATCGCCCGCCCGCCGGACCAGGGAGCCAATCCGAACAACGCCGGGATCGGCAACGGCAGCACGCTCAACTCGCTTTCGTACGCGAGCTGGGAGCAGGATCGTTCGTTCAACATCGATCTGATCCAGCTTGGGATGACCGGGACGCGTGGCCGCGCCAGCTACGGCGCCAAACTCGACTTCGGTGATCTGGCGAAGCTCGCAGGCGACTCCTTCGATGGAGACATCGCCCTGCAGGAAGGCTGGATCGGATACGACATGGACTTCCTCGGACTCACCGCCGGCCGCTTCGGAACACCGATCGGCTACGAAGTGGTCGAGCCTTGGGGGCGTTCGAACATCAGCACGTCCTACGCCTGGGGCCTGCAGCCGGTCAACCACGACGGCTTGAAGCTGCATGGCAGCGCGGCCGGCATCGACATGATGATCGGTGTGGTGAACGGCTTCACCGTCGCGGATGATCCGATCATCAACGTCGCAAACCCGACAGGACAGCTGCCGGCCAACGACACGGACGATGAGAAGGGTGTGATCGGTTCGATCGGCGGCGCGCCGTTCGAGTTCCTGAACTGGTACGTGTCCGGTATCTACACCGAGCTGGCAGACACGCAGGACACCTCGATGGTCAACGCGATCATCTCGGGTGCGGTGCAGCCTGGCAATTACGGCCTGACGTACGCCATTGAAGGACAGTGGCGCGAGGATGCGAACGCTCTGGTGACCCTGGGTCAGCAAGACCTCGAGTCCTGGAGCATCGCGGCCTACCTCGGAACCAACGTCGGCGCCACGAGCCTCGATCTGCGCTTCGAGTACGTCGACGATGGCGGAATTCTCACCAGCCGACAGGGCATCGGTTCGGGTGGCGCGGATCTCTGGGAGATCACGGCAACGGCGTCATGGGCGCTCGTCGATGGCGTCGACTTCCGCGTCGAGTACCGCCACAACGATGCGAACAGGGACATCTTCGGAGACAGCCGGAACCAGAACACCGACACGCAGGACGTGATTCAGGCCCAGCTGGTCTGGTACCCGGAACTGTAAGAGCAACAACAACTTCGCCGGCGCCCGCACCGGGCGTCGGCGACCTGAAGGGCCCCTTACCCGGGGCCCTTTTTTTTGCTCTATCGTTCGATGCGGATTCGAACCCGGCCGGGCTCCATCTCCACGTCCAGTACCCAATACCCCTCGGCCTCGGCGGCACGGGGAACATCTTTGCCTGCGCGCGGGTCATCGGTCAGCAGTTCGAGTACCTCGCCGCGCCTCATCGTCTCCAGGCGCGCCTTCGCACGAGCCCAGTTGAGCGGACAGGCGACCCCGATCAGGTCGAGCGCGACGTCGGGCGGACGGTCATCTTTCGTGTTCCGATCCTTCATCGATCTTCATCACAGTCCGACAGCGAGATGTCCTCGTGCCGACATGTACTCGCATCGGTATATCTGATGCTGAAACGCGATCCGACCTCCGGGCCATTTCAGTGCCTTCACGGGCTTGTCGGGGGTGTCGCGAGCCCGTTAATTCTCACCCTCCATTCGGACGGGAGAAACGGGAAATGAAAACGAGGCTATCGAAGATTCTTTATGACAAAGGGTGGACCGAGATGGAGCTGTCGCGCCGGACCGGTCTGGCGCAGAGCTATATCAACAGGGTCAAAAATGCGCGGATTGTGCCGACCGTACGGACGGCGCTGAAGATCTGTACGGCGCTCGAGGTCTCCGTCGAGGAGGCGTTCATTTACGAGGAGAAACCCTATGGTGTGACGCGGAAACCCTACTTTCCCGCGCGGAGCGGCCGCTTCGACCCGGCGCATGAATCCACGTTCGGGGATCAGCTGCTCTCGTCGACCTCGCGCCAGGGGGCGTCGGTATCCCGGGAGAACTCGTAGTAACGGGCAGGATCGAGCGCAACGATGCGGACGGCTGCTGGGCGGCCGTCCCGTCGTTCCTGCGAAGCCTCACGTGCAAGCCGCTGCCAGTCGGCCAGACCCGAGGCCTGCGTGCCGAGCAGATGCTCTGCCCACAGCCGGTCGCGCGTGTGACTCGCCAGCTCTCGATCCCAGCATGCGACGTTGAGTTCGGTGTCGGTCGACAGGCTCGGAGGCCAGATGTTGGCGGAGCCGACCATGATCAGCCGGTCATCGACGATGAGCAGCTTGGAGTGGACGTAGATCGGGGTCGCGGGCTCTGTTTCATGGGCAAGCGAAAAAAGCCCGATGGTCGATAGGCGCCCGAGTTTCTCCAGCTCCGCCCGTGTCTGCGCCATGTCGTCCTCGGGATACAACAGCAGGTTCGGATCAGGCTCCCCGGGCAGCAGCGCGATGATCTCAACACCGCGCTGCGCGGCCTCGCAAAGCAGGCGTATCGCGGGAGGGTCGATCAGAAACTGGTTCTCGATGTAGATCGAGTGCCGGGCCGCTTTGATCCATTCGTGCAGCGTATCGCGAATCCCGTGTTCGCCCGCGTCGAGTGAGACGGGCGCGTGCACGTGCCACCCGCGGCGGCCAGCGTACAACTGCGGCCCGATCGTCCGCACGATCTGAGCTGCCTGCGGAGACCCGCCTGAAGTCGAACACCGGGTCTCGCGAATCTCCGGCAGATCATCGGCATGTTCGATACTCGGAAACGCGTGCGCGCGATCGCGCGTGACCGTCGCCTGGTTCCAGCGATCAACGAAGTTCCGCCCGACGTCGAGCGCCGCGGCTCCCTCGATCCCTGCGAACAGGTCGTGGAACCCGGCGCCGACATGGGCAGGAGTCGAAAGCGCCTCATCGGTGATGTTGATACCGCCGACGAACGCAGGTCCGTCATCGATGAACCAGCTCTTCTGGTGATGGCAGCCGCGTTGAATGTGATCCCAGCGCATCTTCACTCGGGACCCGCGTCGACCCAGCTCGGCGATCTCGTCTTCGTCGCCCCGGAAGCTGCCGATGCCCGGAAACTCGCTCCACCAGAACAGCAGTCGGACATCGACCCCACGCGCCGCGGCCGAGTCTGCCAGCTCGATCAAGGTCATGTCGATACCGGGCAACCGGATCTGCAGGTCGACAAAAGACACCGTCACCCAGATTCTTTCTTTCGCTGCCAGAGCTGCCGCGCCGATCCGCTCGAACGACTCGACACCGTCCACATAGACGCGGACGCGGCCGTCGGTTCGAGCCGGGTAGCTGGTGCGCTGGACCGGGGCTGGTTGCAGGTTCATGGTCGAGGGATTAATTTGGCCGCGTTCCGGAGAAACGCCGCGCGGAGGGGGTTTTGGCAAGACCGCCGCTGAAGCGCAACCGGCCCGTACTCCGGGAGTTCCTTTCCGAAAATGGACCTGATCAAGCCTATCGACATCGGCGGCGTGCGAACGCACTCCAACCTGATCCTTTCTCCGATGTCCGGTGTGACGGACTGCGCGTTCCGGTCACTGGTCCGTTCCTGCAGCGGGCAGGCGGCGGGTCTTCTGGTCAGCGAGTTCATCGCAGCCGAAGGTCTGACGCGCGACAACGAAAAGACCATCTCGATGATGCGGTTCAAAGAGCCGGAGCGCCCGATTTCGATCCAGATTTTCGGAGCGGATGTCGATCGAATGGTCAGGGCCGCGAAGATGGTCGAGGACGCAGGCGCCGACATCGTGGATGTAAACTGCGGCTGCCCGGCGCCGAAGGTCGTCAAGCGCGGCGGCGGTGCCCAGTTGATGCGCGAGCCGAACCGGCTGGGCGAGATCGTCCGCGGGATCCGGAAGGCGGTGAAGATTCCGGTGACGGTAAAGGTTCGATCCGGCTGGGACGACGATACGCGCAATGCGTTGGACGTCGCCCGAATGGTCGAGTCGGAAGGTGCGGCGATGGTTGCCGTCCACGGCAGAACACGCGTCCAGCTCTACAGCGGCAGCGCGGACTGGGACCTCGTCGCTGAAATCCGCGACGCGCTGACGATTCCTGTGGCCGGTAGCGGCGACGTGACGACGCCGGAGCAGGCTCTCGCACATCTGTCCTCAGGGGCCTGTGATGCGGTAATGATCGGCCGCGGCGCGATGGGAAATCCATGGATTTTCGGACAGGTCCTCGCCGCGTACGAGGGGCGGGCGGTGCCAGAGCCGGATGCCGAAGAGAGGATCCGAGCGTTGAGGGCGTTCCGTGATGCGCTCCGGGAGACGCGTGAGGATCGCAAGTTCATCGGGCGATTCCGGGGACTGGCCTGCCGGTTCGTGAAAGGGATGCGGGACGGAGCTGCCGCGCGACGTGAGATCGGTTCGGCCGCGGATATCGACGCGGTCGAACGCATCTTCTCGGAGTTTGTCCGCGGTCAGGCAACAGAAGATTCGACGATGGCCGTCGCCTGACGGTGCTTTGTCCGGAGCGAATACCATGAAGGCGATCCACGAAGAAAGTTATGAAGTCTTTGTCAGCAAGGACTATTTCAAGTTCAACGCTGCGCACTTCATGGCCTATCCGGGCTTTCGGGAACGTTTGCACGGCCACAACTATCGGATCGCCGTGCGCGTGACCGGCGCTCTTCGATCCGACGGGTATGTGGTCGACTTCGGTGATATCAAGAAAGGCGCGCGGGCGATCTGCGAAGAGATCGACGAGCGCACGATTGTTCCGCTCGAGAGCGACTGTCTCGAGATCACGCAGGAGAGCGGGCAGGTCGGGCTGGTCTGTGAAGACGGCTCGCGTTTTTCCTTCCCGGAGGGGGATTGTGCTCTGCTCCCCATCAAACATTCCTCTGCCGAGGAGCTGGCGAGCTACATCTGTCGCCGCCTCGTGGACGAACTGTCCGTACTGAAAGGTCGATCGGTCGACTCGGTCGAAGTCTCGGTCGCCGAAGCCCCGCTTCAGGAGGCTCGATGCAAGATCGAACTCGCGGCTCGCGGCTGATCGTTGCCGGCCGGAGACACCCGATGAGCGCTGCCCATGCGAACGGAAACCGTGACCGCTGCATTCGGTCGTTCGGCCGGATGCTGGTCGCGCTGCTTCTGCTGTCCGTATTCCCGGCCGGATGCAGTCGGACGCCGCTCCCTGAGGAGGGCTCGGAGTCCGCGCGCCTGTACAAGGAGCAATGCGGGGGCTGTCATGCCCCCTACAATCCCCAGCTGATGACCGCGCAGATGTGGGAGACCATGGTCTCGCGTATGGAAATTACGATGAAACGTCGCGGGCGGCCCCTGGCTGAATCGGACCGCGCGGAGATCCTCGCCTACCTGTCCAGAAACGCCGGCTCGCGCTAAGCGCCCGCTGCTCGCAGGGCCTCGAGTTCGGCCCGTTCTTTCGGGCAGGTCGAGGTCAGCACCTCGTGACCGCTCGCCGTCACGAGCACGTCATCCTCGATGCGGATTCCGATCCCGCGCAGCTCCTCGGGAGCATCGGCGTCCTCGCCGATGTACAGCCCCGGCTCGACGGTGAGTACGATTCCGGCGGCAAGTCTGCGTGAGTCCCCATCGGGCTTGTAGCTGCCCACGTCGTGGACGTCCATGCCCAGCCAGTGGCTGGTCCCGTGCATGTAGTACGTCTTGTACGACTCGGTTTCGATGCACTCGTCGATCCCTGAGTCGATCAGGCCGAGATCGATCAGCCCCTCGCTGAGCACCCGAATTGCCGTCATGTGGACATCCTGGTGCGTCGAGCCGGGCTTGACCTGCGCGATGGCGGCTTTCTGGGCATCGAGGACGATGTCGTAGACTCTTGCCTGTGCGGGAGTGAAGGACTTCCCGATCGGAAACGTTCGCGTGATGTCCGCGCAATAGCCGCCGTACTCCCCGCCGGCATCGACGAGGAACAGCGCGCCATTGTCGAGTTCGCGGTCATTGCTCGTGTAGTGCAGGACGGTCGCGTTGGCGCCGCCGGCCGCGATCGTACCGTAGGCCGGCCCGGCGCATCCGGCGTCGCGGAACGCGTGCTCGATCAGCGCCTCGGCCTGATACTCGTTCATGCCCGGCCGGATCTGCTCCATGAGGCGCACGTGTGCATCCGAGCTGATCTCGCATGCACGGCGCATGATCGTGATCTCCTCGTCCGCTTTGAACAGGCGCATCTCGTCGAGAATCGTCCCCGCGTCGACCATCTGGATCGGCGAGCCTCCACCGCGCGGCCGTAGTGCGTTGGCCCGGTGGACGAGCTCTGGAATCACTCGATCGCAGGCCGCCGACGTCCCGTATCCGTAGTAGAGTCGATCTGCGCCGGCGAGGTGCTTCTGTACAACGTCCTCGAATCGTTCGAGCGGGTATGCGTAGTCGGCGGCATAATCTTTCAATGCACCTTCGATTCCGGCGCGGCGGCCGGTCCACGTCTCGGCAACCGGATCTCTCGGATTGACCAGCAGCGTGAACCCGTCTTCGTGACCCGAGGCGCTCAGGATCACGGCGGCCGGTTCCTCGAAACCGGTCAGGTAACGGATGTTACTTCCGGTTCGGTACGGGTAGTGGACGTCGGCAGAGTAGACGCTCTCTGCCACAGCCGGGAGAACAAGCACGGCTCGCGTCTCGCGGAGCGCGCCGAGTACCGCAGCGCGCCGGCCGGCCAGGACGTTCAAGGCGGGTCCGTTCAGCGTCATGCGCGCACGCTAGCAGAAATTCCGGTGCGGCCAATCAGGCACCAATCAGGCACCAATCAGGCCTCATCGGTCGCCGGGAGAACCTGCATGAAGGGGTGAATCTCGACCGTCTCAAAGACGCCGCCACGCGTGTAGGGGTCGGCATCCGCCATGGCTCTGGCGTCTTCGTCCGAATCGAGGTCGACGACGATGAGACTGCCGGCACCGTCGGTCAGCGGCCCCGCCAGCTTGATGCGGCCTTGCCGGTCGGCGACGTCGAGGTGCGCGAGATGGTCCGGGCGCAGCTTTGGACGGAGTTCTTTTGCTTGGGGGCCGTCGCGGCCGATAATAACGAACAGCAACCTGTTTCCTCCCCGAGTCCCGCCGTTGACGCGGACTCGAACACGAGAAGGTAACTCACCATGGCGGGCGAAGAAAGACAGTGGCCGATCGAGCGATTGGTCGGAGGCATTGACGAGCTGACAACCGTGCTCGGTGCTGAAGTGAAACCGAGCGTTCAGCGCATCAAGACCGAGCTCATCGGCGCGATGGCGGCCCGCGACCGTGGCGATCGGGATGCTGCTCTGCTCGCGATCGCCAAGGCCATGAATGAGCTCGCCGCGCTGGGCGATCGGCTCGGAGAGGCGGAAGGCGCGATGATGCGTGCGGTGACGGCCGCGTTCATCGGCGGCATGGCGCGGGACGATCAGGATGCCGTGGAGCGCAATCTGTCGGCGATCGAAAGCCGCGCCGGCACGCCGCGCAAGGAGTCTTGATCGCAAGATGATCGTGACTCTCCTGACCGACTTCGGAACGCGTGACGGCTATGTCGGCGCGATGAAGGGGGTCATCCTCAGTCTGTACCCGCAGGCGTCCATTCATGATCTGACCCACGACATCCCTGCGGGTGATATCGGTTCGGGAGCCTTCGCGCTGGCGACGGCGCTGCCCTTCTTCCCCGACGCCTCGATTCACGTCGCCGTTGTCGATCCAGGGGTCGGCACAGCTCGGCGGCCGCTTCTGATCGAGGTCGCCGGTCGGTATCTGATCGGACCCGACAACGGGCTGCTGGCGTCGGCAACCCGAACGCTGGCGACCTCGGCGCAGCGAGGCTCCGCAGTGGAGCCGGTCGTACGGGTGCTTGATCGGCCGGAGATGATGCGTGCGGAGGTCAGCTCGACTTTTCACGGTCGTGACATTTTCGCGCCGGCGGCGGGAAGGCTGGCGGCCGGCGTGGACGCGGAGCGCCTCGGGACAACGGTAGATTCCTTTGCTGCGCTCGAGCAGCCCGGCTGCATCACAGCCGACGACGGCAGCAGCGTCAGCGGCGCGGTCGCACATATCGATCGCTTCGGGAATCTCATCACGAGCATCCCGCGCGAATTGCTGGCGCCCTTCGGGAGGGAAGTCCGGATCGAGATCGCCGATGCCGGGCTGGTGCTGAGCGGTTTGAGCACGACCTATGGTGACGTCGAATCCGGAAGCCCGGCGGCGCTCGTATCCAGCGACGGCCGTCTCGAGATCGCTGTCCGTGACGGTTCGGCGGCAGCTCGTTACGCGATCACGACCGGTACAGCGGTGCGCGTATCCGGTGACGATCGTGTGAGCTGATTCGTTTTACCGGCTCTGCTCACAGGGCGGCTCAACGGGCCCGTAAGCCGGACTCGCGAGGCGTCGCGAGCGCGCGAGCCGATCGGCCAAGACCTGCCGGAGCCCGCCAGCCTTCAGCGGATGCTCGGCAGCGCGTCGCTGAACGTATGAATCCCCGCCCTCAGCCCTGCGACAGGGGCCAGAGCATCGATCGCGTCCATCAGGGGTTGGGGCGGCTCGGCTGCGAACGCCCCTGATTGCAGATTGGTGAGTTGCTCGAGCAACCCCTGTGGTTCGGGGAGATAGACGAGCTCGACCGATTCGGGTCGCTCGACGCGCGCTTCAACGGCAGCCGCTCGCACGGCCTGTTCGAGTCCGCCGAGCGCATCGACCAGTCCGCGCTCCAGAGCCTGCAGGCCGGTCCATACGCGCCCGCCGCCGATCGCGTCGACCTCCTCGGTCGTCATCCCCCTGCCGACCGCGACGCGATCGAGAAAACGCTTGTAGACGCCGTTCATCTGGGTGCGGAGCAGCGCCGACTCGGCACGATCGAGCCCCTTGGAGGTGTCCATGATTCGGGCGTAACGGCCGCGAGACAGGCCGTCGGTCCCGATGCCCATCCAGCCCAGCAGACCGGCGAGATTGGGCTTGAACAGAACCACCCCGATCGAACCGGTGAGCGTGGCAGGCTCGGCCACGATGTGGTCGCTGCCGGCGGCCATGTAGTAGCCGCCGGACGCCGCGACATCGCCGAGCGATGCAATGACGGGTTTCTTCTCACCGGCCTTCCGGATCGCGCGCCACACGACATCAGACGCGCTCGCCGAGCCGCCCGGGCTGTCGATGCGCATTACGATCGCACGTATCGAGTCGTCCTCGGCCGCCTCTTCCAGCGCCGCTACCAGAGGGGCTGATCCGACGCTGTTGCCTGTGGCGCCGCGTCCTCCCTCGCCGGGCACGATCGTCCCGGCGGCGTGAATCACGGCTACACGCGGCCCGCCCCCGAGGCCCAGAGACTGGGCGCTCACCGCGGCGTACGTCGAGGCCTCCACCAGATCGACTTGCCCGGTCTCGTCGATGTGGGATTCGATCTGATCGAAAAACAACACCCGGTCGGCCAGCCCGGCCTCCAGGAAATCTTCGGCGGACGACGGGCAGGAGTTCACGATCTCCTGAGTCTCCTCGACCGACAGTCCGCGTGCATCCGCGATGGTCGCGAGGAACTCGTCGTTGATGTTGTCGAGGATCGAATTGGCCATCTCCCGATGGGCAGGCGACATGCTTCGACGGGTGAGCATGTCGCCGAAGGTCTTGAACTCGCGGATCTGCTCGACTTCCATCGCGACATGCAGCTTCTCCCAGAAAGCCCCGAGGAAGAAGTACTGCGCCGAGAGTCCGTTGAGCATCGAGGAGGCAGCCGGCGGGACGATCAGCTCGTCGGCGATCGAGCCGAGGTAATACTCGCGATTGCCGGTGATGACGTCGCTGCTGAGGAACGCGATGACTTTCTTTCCGGACGCGCGGACCGAGGCCCGCGCATCGCGGATCTCGCGTGCCTGCGCCCACCCGCTGTCCAACGGACCGATCCGTGCGACCACCCCTGAAATTCGATCATCGTGTAGAGCCTTGCGCAGCGTCTCCAGCAGGTCGACGAGTACGTTTCGTTCGTCGAACAGCCGGGTGACCGGGTCCTTGGGCTGAGCCTCGGTGTACGAGCCCTCGATCGGCACCACAAGATAGCTGCCAGGCTCGATCACAGGCTCGGCGTCACGCGAGCGAATCACCGCCATACCGATCAGAACGATGAGAGTGAGGGCGATCCACCGGCCTCGCCGTCTCCGTCTCGGTTTCGCCAGTTCCGTTGCCATGGTTCTTATTGCCATTGAACGGCTGCGATTCCGATGGCAGGACGCAAAGGCTGCTGCGGTATTGGCCGCGGGCCTCTGCTAGGGTCGGGAAACCGATGAGATCACTGGAAATCCACGATGCGGGGCGCGAGGAGGCCCACGAGACCTTTGCTCGGGATCTGGCGGCCGCGGCCAGCGCAGCGGCTCGAGGTGTGGCAACGCTGCGGTTCTGGAGTCGAAGCCGCCCGGCGGTCGAGCTGGGCCGCTTTCACCGCATGCCTGCCGAGGCCGGACCGGAGCGGCGCCTGACGGGCGGCCGCGTGCTGCGGCTTGAACCCGGAGTTCTGTGTGGCTCGCTGGTAGTGCCGGGGGACCCGCAGCGACCGGCCACCTCCTGGCTGGAGCCCTCGGCGTTGCTTCGCCCGGACCAGATTCTCAATCGCGCGCTCAGGCCCCTGCTCGGTCTTCTTCGCGCTCTCGGCGCGGACGTCTTTTACCCGGGACGTGACCTGGTCACGCTCAACAGAAATCCGGTCGCATGCGCGGCTTTCTCGCGAGAGCCGGACGGAGTGCTGCTCGTACATCTGCGCCTCGCCGTCACCTCGGACTTTCGCGGTCTCGCTGATTGCCTCCAGGCGCAGGACCCGCAGGGAGTTGTCGGTACCGACCTGCTCGCGATGGAAGAGTCGGTCGCGCTCGCCCGCTTCGATCCGGTTGAATCTTCTGAAGCGCATCACCCCCATCACCCCTTTGAACCTTCGCAGGGATGGGCCCGGGCGATCGCCCCGCACGTCGAGCGCGAGTTTCGATGCCGCGTAGATCTCGTCAGCGGAGCGCCGGACTGGTGGGACGACCTTCGCGTGGCCGACGCCGATGCCTACCGCGCGCATCTCGACGCGAACGTTGCTCCGCCGGCCGGTTACAGCCTCGTATCAGAACCATCGATGCTCGGACTGATCGAGGCAGCGGCCGATGTATCGACGGGCGTGATTCGCGACCTCTCCCTGACGGGGGACGTGATCGCTCCGCCTCGCACCATCGACGAGCTGGTCCGGAGCTGTGAGGGCCTCGCGCCCGAATACGAGGCGCTCGATCGCGTCGTCACTCGCGTGTTGTCGCGACCGGGTTCGTTCATTCTCGGTGTCCGCGACCCGGCGGGGCTGCTCGCGAGGCTGGGCTGAGCGGTGCGGCATTGCGCGGAACGGATGTGCGTGGCAAACCCGCACGCGTCCGGGTGTAGCGATCATGGTTCTGCAGGCAGTCATCTTCGACTTTGACGGCGTCATTGCCGACGACGAACGCATTCATATGGCCGGATTCCAGCATGCGCTGGCGGCACATGAGATCGACCTTTCCGAAGCCGCGTACTTTGCACGCTATGTCGGGCTCGATGATCGGGATGGCTTCCGTGCGATGCTTCGCGACGCGGGACGCGACCCTGGTTCGGACGAGCTGGCGGAGATGATGCGCGCCAAGGAACGACGATTTCGCGAGCTCGTTCGTGAGCGCGTGAAGATCTTTCCCGGCGTGCGCGAATTGCTGACCGGTCTACGTGACGGTGAAGCCGGTCTACCGACAGCGATCGGTTCCGGGGCGCTCTCTTCGGAGATTCGTCTGGTTCTCGATATCGCCGGACTTTCGTCGTTCTTCGATGAAATTGTCGCCGCTGACGATGTGAGCTGCGGGAAGCCGGACCCCGAGCTGTTTCTGACGGCGTGTGAACGGCTCGCGCGTCAGCGGCCGGAGGTGACGCCGCAGGGTTGCCTCGTGATTGAAGACTCGCCGTCCGGCCTGCGTGCGGCGAGGGCAGCCGGGATGTCGACGGTCGCCGTCACCAACAGCTTTCCGCGCGAGAGTCTCGAGGCGGATCTGGTGATCGGCAGTCTGGAAGAGCTTGATCGTGCCCGCTGCGCGGCGCTGCTCGAGAGTCAAGAGGATTGACGAGGTCGGAGTCGGAGATGAGCCGGGACAACGAACTGAAAGAACACATTCTCGCCCAGGTCCGAGAGACCCACGATCGTTACTGTGAAGTGATGGAGGGGCGACTCGCCGAAGAACCGCTGGAAGACGTCGAGTTGTACTTCGGTGTGGTCGCGAAGCTGGTCGACAAGCTCGATGATCGCGACAAGACGCTTCGAGGAATCGCCCAGGAGATGCTTGCTGAGTCTGCAGGGCTGATCGTCAATCAGCTCGGCGGACGGTAGGAATTCAGGCAGTCAGGAAGTCAGGGGCGCGGCCGGAGTTTCCCGCCGCCGCGTGCCTTTCGCAGGACGCCTCGGCGGCGAGGCCGAAAGCTCTCACCTTCGGCCCCACCGCGAGGGGGTGGGGGACCCTTTTCAGGCGTTGCCGGCGATCTCGATTCGCCTCGGCTTGGCTTCTGCGACCCGCGGTAGGCGGACCTCGAGAACGCCGTCTGCGTGCTCTGCCGTGATCCCGGCGGGATCGATATTTTCAGGCAATCGGAAGGAGCGCCGGAAGCTGCCGAGCACCGTTTCGCGCCGGAAAACGCGGCCTTCTTCGGTTCTCTCGTCTTTGCGCTCCTCGCGTTTGCCGTGAACCGTGAGGACGCCGTCGACAACGTCGATTGTGATTGCCTCGCGGGGCACGCCGGGCAGATCGAAGCGGAACAGGTAGGTGTCGTCTTGTGCCACCAGATCGGCCACCGGCCGCCAGGTGCGATCAACTGCGCCCGGCTCCGTCTGGCCGGCGAAAAGTCCATCGATCACCCTGTCGAAATCGTTCATGCTCCGGACTCTTCGGAGCGGTTCCCAAAGCGTAAGACTCATAGTGAATCCTCCTGCTGTCTAAGTTCGATCGTTCTATCGATCGCACAGGGAAAGTAAGCAGCGAGGAAAAGCTGTCAAGGTCGCGGCGATTGAACGCCACGAGAAAGGGGCATGGTGACACGATAGAGTCGTCGCCCGCGGATGATGGAAACAAGCACTGCGTTGGCGTTGCGAAGCGAAGCCAGCTTGCGCCGGAATGAGTCGACGCTGTCGATCTGTCTGCCGCCGAGCCCGGCGATGACATCGCCAGGGAGAATGCCGATCTCGTCCGCCGGCCCTCCGGGGCGTACCCGAGCCACTACCGCGCCCATCGAGGATGCTTTCTTTCCTGTCGACAGGCCGAGTGCGCGCCACGCGAAGTCATCAATTCGCTCACTCGGAAACGCCGCGACTTCCAGAGCGATCGTCTTTTCTTCGCCGTCCTCCACGATTCTCAACTCGAGCGTCTCGCCGGCTGTCAGACCGTCGGTTCGCTCGCCAAAGTCGCGGCCCGAACGCACGCGCTCGCCCTGAGCCTCGATCACGATCATCCCGGCTTTCAGGCCGGCTGACTGCGCAGGGCTGTTCGGCTCGACATCACTGACCAGGACGCCCGAGTCCGGGTCGCGTCGGAAGTGAAATGCCAGCTCCTCGGTCAGGTTCTGAACCTGAAGACCGATCCACGGAGGCTGCACGGAGCCGTAGTTGACCAGCTGCGCGACGATACTGCTGACCCTTGATGCGGGGATCGCAAAGCCGATCCCCTGGGCTTCGCTGTGGATCGCGGTGTTGATGCCGAGCAGGTCGCCTTCGAGGTTGATCAGCGGACCGCCGGAGTTGCCCGGGTTGATCGACGCGTCGGTCTGGATGAAGTCGTGGTAAACCATATCGGCGGCACGGATCGTCCGGCCCGTCGCGCTGACGACGCCGACTGTCACTGTGTGGGACAGACCGAAGGGGTTGCCGATCGCGATCGCGGTCTCGCCGATCATTGCTGCGGATTCGGTCGATAGTTTCACGGCCGGCAGACGCTCGGGCGGGTCGATACGCAGGACGGCGAGGTCTGAATCCGAGTCTGCACCGATCAGCGTCGCCTCGAACTCGCGTTTGTCCGCCATGAGAACGCGAATATTCGACGCTCGCGTCAGTACGTGCTCGTTGGTCACGATCGTGCCGCTGGAGTCGATGATGACGCCCGACCCGAGCGACGAACGGCGAGGCGACTGAGGCCGTCCGTGGGGGTTGCGGAACATGTCGCCGAACAGGTCGTCCCACGGAGAGCTCGGCCAACGAGGACGGAACGGAGTCTGAACGACGGTCTCGGTGTACAGATTGACGACCGCGGGGCGAGTTTTTTCCACGGCGCGAACGACAGCCGTTCTGCGCAGCCCGGTCGGTCTCGCGGCATGAGCCGGACCGACCTGCGCCACCGTCAGCACTGAAACCGCTGCCAGCATCAACAATGCGCGCAGTCCGAGTTGTGTCCGATTGGACCCCGTCGCGTCGTCGGTTGCAGTGATGCTTCGCCTCATGTGTCGCGGACCCGTGAGAATTCGAGCCTTCGCTCGGGCAGATCGGCCGCGTCTACCCGGACCCGGATCCGATCGCCGATGCGGATGGCGTCGGAACTTGTACGGCTTTGAAGTTCCATGCGCTCGGATACGAAGTCGTAATACTCGTCGAGGCGTGAGACCGGAACAAATCCCTCCACGAATATGCTCGTGAGCTCGACGCGAAATCCATAACGCTCGACCGCCGTGACTTCGCCGTCGAAAGTCTCTCCGACTCGACCCTGCATCAGCAGGATGGATGCGGCGCGGTCGATGTCGCGCTCGGCGTCCATGGCCCGGCGCTCCCGCTCTGAGCAGTGGTCTCCGACGGGTACGAGCGCGCCGGATCCCGGAGGCCGGGTGTGGGTCTCCGACGCATCGATGACGGCACAAAGCGCGCGGTGGACCACGAGGTCGGGATAGCGACGGATCGGCGACGTGAAGTGTGCATAGGCACTACTCGCCAGTCCGAAATGGATCTCGCGGGCAGGGCTGTAGCGAGCCTGTTTCATCGACCGCAGGACCATCATGTTGACCACCCGTTCCTCGGTGCTGCCGCGTGCGGACTCGACGACGTCTGCCAGTACCCTCGGCGTCAGTTTCGCGCCGTCGCGTTCGAGCCGATGGCCGAGCAGCGAAAGGCGGGTCGCGAGCGATACCACCGACTCCTCGTCCGGACGCTCGTGGATACGGTACAGGAACGCGGAGTCGTGCGCTTCGAGGAAGCGGGCGACCGCTTCATTGGTGGCGATCATCAGCTCCTCGATGATCCGATGGGTGTCGAGTCGGCTGCGCCGGACGATCCGCGCCGGCTCTCCATCCGCGTCGAGTTCGATGCGTGGCTCCGGCAGGTCGAGGTCGATCGACCCGCGCGCGAGCCGGCGCCGCGTCAGGGCTCTCGCGCACTTCGACAGACAGGCCAGCGCCTCACGGGTGTCTTCGCTGAGCTCGCTCGACTCTCCATCGAGGGTCGACTGCGCCTGCTCGTAAGTCAGGCGATACGCGCTGCGGATGACCGTTCTCGCGAAGCTGCAATCGATGACGCTCCCGTCACCAGCGATATCGAGAAACGCCGAGACGGCGAGCCTGTCTTGACCAGGCACGAGGCTGGCGAGTTCCGAGGAGATCCGCTCGGGCAACATCGGGACGCATCGGCCGGGGAAGTATACGCTGGTGGCGCGGTCGTAGGCCTCGAGGTCTGTAGCGGTGCCCGGGCGTACGTAGTGAGAGACGTCGGCGATCGAAATGATGGCACGCCATCCGCGCTCTGTTGCGGTGATAGAGACCGCGTCGTCGTGATCGCGGGCATCCTCCGGGTCGATGGTGAAGGTGAGCGTGTCCGTGAGATCGGTTCTGCCGCTGGTGTCGGTGTGTTCGGCCGGCAGCATCTGCTCGCACTCCTGCTCTACGGCCGGACTGAATCCGACCGAGATGCCGCGCGATCGACAGACCGACTCGATCTCGGCTTCCAGCGTTCCCGCACGTCCGAGGTCATGCTCGACGCGAACCACGGGATCCCTGTAGGACGTAGGGTACTCGATAATATGCGCCGCAACGATCCGGTCGGGCTCGGGCACGGGACTGTCCGCGGTCAGCGTCGCGACGTAGCCGCTTCTCGAATCGGTCGGGACGAGCACGGGAGCGCCGTCTCCGCGCGAGACAACGCGACCTACGAGGGTCTCGCAGCGGCGCTCGAGCACTTCGCGGATCTTGCCGCTGTACAGCCCGCGCCGCCGGTAGGGATCGACGTCGACCAGAACGCGATCGCCGTGCATGGCAGGGCGGACTCCGCGACCGATCGAGATCGGCGCGTCCGGTTCGTCGGGGATCACGACCGCCCGTCCGCGACGACCGACCTGGACGGTCCCGGTGATGACGCCGATACGATCGGTCAGGGCGATGCGACCCTTGCGGGTGCGGAGGACGGTCCCGGCACGCACCAGCGAGTCGATGCTTGCTTCGAGTTCATCGCGTGAGCCGGGCGCCTTCGCAGCCAGCTTGTCGATGAGGAAATGCTTTCGTTTGGCGCGCGTGAGCGAGCGTACTACGTATCGTTCAAGCTCACTCACGCGCGCAGTTCGAGTCCTTCAGACAAACGTCGGAGGAGTGAAGCCTCCGTAGACCTCACGCATCGCATCCGAGATCTCGCCGAGTGGGGCGTAGACGCGGACCGCGTCGACAATCGCCGGCCTGAGGGTGTCCGTTCCCTTGGCCGCCGCGCGGACACGAGCGAGGGCTTTCTCCACGGCTTCGT
>CAXQPB010000014.1:0-6601 GCA_964225545.1 Candidatus Nitrosopumilus sp.
CGCCCTCCCGATCAGTCATACGACGCGACGACGCAGGGGAACTACGTCATCGTCGCCGATCCCGATGCCCACCACGATGCGGCAGTCGCCGTCGGGGCGCACGTCGTTCTGCCTCTCGTTGACCAGATTCAGGGCGGGCGCGCCTATACGTGCCGTGACCCGGAGGGGCACGTGTGGACTTTCGGCGATTACGACCCCTGGCAGGACGACTGAGGGGGGGGCGGCGCGTCGGCTGCGCCCGGGTGTTTTCCGGGGCGTCCAGAGCCGGCTCTGACGGCGGATCCTGCAGTGCTTCCTGCGGTGCTTCCCGGGGTGCTTCCCGGGGTGCTTCCAATGGGTTGGCTCAGGCGATAAATCCCGCTCCATGAAAGCTGCAATTTTTGTCGAAAACGACCAACCGCTGGTAATCGAAGAAGTGACGCTCGACCCGCCCGGCCCCGGACAGGTCCACGTCAAGTGGGGCGCCTGCGGCGTCTGCCACTCGGACGTTTCAATCTGGAACGGCACCCTGCCGATTCCCGGACCTGTGGTGCTCGGGCACGAGGGAGCCGGCGTGGTGGCCGAGATCGGTGAGGGAGTCACCGAGTTCGAGGTCGGCGATCACGTGATCGGCAGTTTCGTGCCGACCTGTGGAGAGTGTTTCTACTGTAAGAACGGCCAGGCCTTCGTTTGCGAGAACTCGCTGGCGATCGGTATGTCCTGTCTGCCCTTCAACCGTCCGGACGGTTCGAAGACTTTGGGCGCCGTCGGTGGTCTCGCAGGTTTCGCCGAGGAGACGATCGTAAGCGAAACCGCGATTGTGAAGATCCCCAACGACTTCCCGCTCGATCAGGCCGCTCTGATCGGCTGCGGAGTCACGACCGGCGTCGGCGCCGCGATCTTCGCCGCCAAGGTGAGCGAAGGTTCGACGACGGCCGTTATCGGTTGCGGAGGCGTCGGTCTTGCTGCCATCCAGGGATGCAAGATCGGCAAAGCGCAGAACATTGTCGCTATCGACCCGAACCCGCAGCGCCGAAAGGATGCTGAGGAGCTGGGCGCGACCCACAGCGTCGATCCGACCGAGACCAACGTCCTCGAGTTCCTTCAGGGTCTCACCGAGGGGCGCGGTGCGGACTATACGTTCGAAGTCGTCGGCAGGCCCGAACTGCAAAGACAGGCCTATGAGTGGACGCGACCGGGCGGCGTCTGCTGCTGGGTGGGAATCCCGAAGATGGATAGCGAGACGGCTGTCCCCGGGGCTCTGCTTGCCCTCCAGAACAAAACGCTGGTGGGAACCATGTACGGCTCGGCGAACGTCAAGCAGGACTTCGTCAAGCTCGTCGAGTTCGCCAAGCAGGGTGAGATCAATCTCGAGAAGATGGTCTCGAAGCGTATCAAGCTCGAGGACATCAACGATGCGTTCCGCGCGATGCTCGAGGGAGAGGTCATCCGCTCGGTCATTATCTACGACTGATCGCCTGGCGTGGCTTGCGGTTCGGAGCTCTGTCGTGCTTCGGACCGCAGGCCTCCAGCAGCGAATTTGCCCCGGTGACAATACGGGGTAATTTCCCCGAGCAGTTTCCCAGCTCGTTTCGCGATTTCGGCCGGGTCGCTTCTGCGCCCGTCCGTGCTGCCCGCCCCTTCGCGAGAACAGAGACCATGAAGCCGATTTGTGACAGGCGACGAACGCTTCGCTACAGAGGCTGTTGCCGGTCGGCCGCAGCGCTCGCGGCGTTGACCTTTTTCGCCGCGCCCGCGCCGGCGCAGACAGCCGAAGATGTCGTTCTGCCTCGCTATGAGGTTCTTCCGTGGAAGGAGAACTGGTCGGTACTCCGAGGCGTGGAGGATCCCGACCGCTTCGAGCGGATCAAATACGTTCCGCTCGGTGGGAGCGGCGGCTCGTGGGCGAGCTTCGGGCTGCGCTGGCGACTGCGGCCGGAGATCTGGAACAACTTCAATTTCGGTCTGAAGCCGCAGACTCCCGACAACCGCGCGACCGACGATGCGTTTCTGCTGTCCCGAGTACTGTTCCATGGGGACTTCCACCTCGGCGATCATTTCCGTGTTTTTCTGATGGGTAAGAGTTCACTGGCGACCGATCGCGATCTTGCCGGCGGCGTCACCTCGGCCTACCGCGACACCATCGATCTCCAGAACGGTTGGGTTGAGGCGCAGCTACCGCTCCGCATGGATGACGTTTCCGTAAGCCTGCGGGCCGGTCGCGAGGAGTTGCTCGAGGGGGCGCAGAGGCTGATCAGTCCGCTCGACTGGTCGAACGTTCGCAGAACCTTTGACGGCGCGAACTTGAACGTCCGCTCGCGTCGCTACCGCGCCAAAGCGTTCTGGTCGCAACCCGTGCGTGTCCGCGAATACGACTTCAATCCGTCGTGGGGTGGGAACCACAGCCAGTTCTTCGGCCTGTACAACACGTTCCACGAGTTGCCCCTGGTCGAGGGTCTGGACCTGTACTGGCTCGGACTGTTGCGCGACGATGTCAGGGTCAATGGCAGCGCCGGAGACGAGAATCGCCAGACGATCGGTGCGCGTGCATGGGGAGATATCGGACAGACACGGCTGTTCTATGATTCCGAGTTCGCCTGGCAGTTCGGCGACATCGGCAGCGCCGACATCAATGCCTTCATGTTCTCGGGTTATATCGGGCTGCCGGTCGAGATGTTCCAGCGGACCGTGCGTGCGCAGGTCGGCTTCGGCTACGCGAGCGGAGACGATGACCCGGGGGACAACAGCGTCGAGACCTTCAATCAGCTGTTTCCGCTGGGGCACAAGTATCTGGGACGGATCGACACCATTGGACGGCAGAATATCATCGACACGAACCTGATCGCGTCCGCGGAGACCGTGCTCGCTGTGCGCGCGCTCCTCGAACTCCACTACTTCTGGAGAGCGTCGGGGGATGACGCGCTGTACAGTGCATCCGGAGCCGTCTCACGGCCCGGCAGCGCTGGAAATTCGCTCGATGTCGGTGGCGAGATCGACCTGATCCTGTCGCGTGGGTGGGGACGCCATCTGCACACGGACTTCGGGTACAGCCACTTCTTTGCCGGAAACTTCATCGACCAGGCCGCTACGACTCCGCAGTTCGCGAACGCCGACCGTGACATCGACTTCTTCTACTTCACCTTCGCCTGGTTGATCTGAACGGCGCTCCCACGGGCGGCGCCCTCAGTCCCGGTAGCCGAGCCGGCGCAGCTGCCGGTCGAGCTCGGAATTCTGCAGATCATTCGAAGCCCTGGCGCGATCGCTGTGGACCTGCGGGGGGTGCTCGGAGAGCCAGCGTTCGAGTCGCGTGACAAGAATCTCCAGTCGGCCGCCGGCGGTGACCGGTTCGAGCTCTGCCGGGTCGGACGAGAGATCGAACCGCTCGTAATTGCCGTCGGTCACGCGGTGAAGGAGCTTCTCGCTGTCGGTCGTCAGAGATCGAAGGTGACCCTGCCCCCGACCGTTTCGCGCCCGCCGCTCGGTCTCGCTCACGACGAATGGCAGCGAATCGACGTCAGCGTCGGCTGCCAGCAGGGATTGACCCGGCAGGCGGTGTTCATGGACTCCCGCGACCGCGAGCAGAGTTGGCGCGACGGATACCGACGCAGGCACGAGCCGACTCCGACGGCCGCGCTCCAGACCCGGGCCGGCGATGATCAGCGGCACGTGCAGCACCTCGCGATAGAGCGTGGTGAGGTGGAAGCAGCGGCCGTGTTCGAGAAACTCTTCGCCGTGATCCGAGGTGAAGACGATGACCGTGCGGTCAAGCAGGCGGCGGCGGCGCAGCTCTTCGACCACAATGCCGATGTTGCGATCCCCACGGCGGATCGCCGCGTCGTACTCGTCGACGAACGCTCGGACCCTGCGCTCCGAGTCGCTGCGCTTGCATACCGGACGGACCCCTCGACGCGGCGGTTTCTTCTCGAGCGAAAGAGCTTCGCGGTCCTCGGGTTCGTTGAGATACGGCGTGTGTGCGTCGTAACCGTGTAAGAACAGGAAGAACCTCTCGTCACCGTTGTCGTCCAGCCACTCTCGAAGGGCGCCGAGATTGTCTGCGAAGTATTTTCCGTTTGTACGGTAGATCTCGAAGCCGCTGTCGAAACCGAATTCTGCCGATACGTTCACCCCGCCCGTGAACGCCGCGGTTCTCAGACCCGCGCGGGCGAGCTCGGAGGCGACGGTGGGGATATCGGCAGGCAGGCGCTGTCGGTCGACCAGGGCGCGCACGCCGTGTTCGTTGGGGTAAAGCCCTGTGAACATCGACAGGTGGGACGGCCGGGTCCACGATGACTGGGCGACCGCGTTTTCGAACAGCACGCCGCGCGCGGCCAGCGCGTCGATATTCGGGGTCACCGACCGCTCGTATCCATAGGCTCCGACATGGTCGGCGCGGAGCGTATCCATGGAAATCAGAACGAGATTGCAGTTCGGGCAGCTGTAGCCTCGCTCACTGACCGCGCGCTCCCCGCTGCAGCCGGGCACAGCGACGAGCAGAAGCCCCAGCAGGCCAATCGCGTTCGCCGCCGGGCTACCGGGCCTCCGGCCGGATCGGGCGCGCTTGCTCGGCGGAGTCCTGCAGCTGTCCATGATGGGGTGGCGGCGACCTCGACGGCGGGCGTCGGTGCCGCGATCGCCGAGTATGCCGCCGCGCCGCCCGCGCGCAAAGTCCGCGGGCCGTCTGCGGGCGGTTTCAGGTTCGCTTCCGGGCCGGCCTCCGATCGGCTATCGTGCAGGGGCACCATGGCAAAGCTCCTCCTGACCGATGAACAGCGATCGCGGCTCAATCACGTTCGCGCGGCGCCGCACAACATCAACCTGGCGCATTTCCCCGATTTCCTCATCGTCGGTCCCCAACGTACGGGGACGACGTGGCTGCACGCGGTGTTGCGCGAGCATCCTGAAGTGTTCCTGTCCGAGCCGAAGGAGATCTTTTACTTCAGCCGGCTCAAGACTCCCGAGCTCGATAAGTTCGAGTCTGCCGATCTCGATTGGTATCTGCGGTTTTTCGACGAGAAGTTCGCATACTGGGTCTACAAGCAGGCGATGGCGCTGCGACGACACGGCCGCTTCTACAGGGCACGATCGCGCGGTGAAGCCACGGCGAGTTATGCGGCCATCGATCCGGATGTGATCGAAGAGATCGTCGTCCTCAAGCCCGATGTGAAGGTCATCATGATGGTGCGAAACCCGGTGGAACGGGCATGGTCGCACGCCAAGAAGGACCTGTCGCGTAATCGTTCGCGCCCGTTGGGTGAGGTCGCGGAGTCCGAGTTCCACGAGTTCTTCCGCGACGACTACCAGCTTCGCTGCGCCAACTACGACCGGTGCATCGAGAACTGGTCGGCCCATTTACGACCCGGACATCTGCTGGTAGGCCGTTTCGAGGATGTGGCGAACCGCCCGCGCGAGCTGTTTCTCGAGGCGTGTCGATTTATCGGGGTCTCCGATTCCGACCGCTATGTGCCGGAGTCGGTCGCCGAGGTGATCAATCCGCCCGCGCAGTCTCCGGTTCCGGAGAAACACCGACTCTACCTCGAGGGCCTGCTCGCCGATGAGCTTGCGGCCTGGCGCGAGCGTTTCGCAGACCCCGCGGAGCAGAGCTGACGCGAAATCGTGGCGATCGCTTTTGAAATCGCCGCTGCCGTTCCCATACTGGCCGCGTGTCGGCAAAGACTCACAAGAACCTGCGCGTAGGCCTCGCCCTGGGCAGCGGCGCGGCTCGCGGGTGGGCGCACATCGGCGTGATCCGTGCTCTGAACGAGGCCGGCGTGCAGGTCGATGTCGTCGCCGGGAGCTCGATCGGCGCTGTGGTCGGGGCGGCCCACGCGGCCGGCCGTACGACCCGCCTCGAAGAGTGGGTCCGCGCGCTCGATTGGCAGCAGATGGCCGGCTACTTCGACTTCGCGTTTCGCGGCGGGTTGATCAAGGCCCGGCGTGTCTTCGACGGCCTCGAGGAGGCATTCGGCGATCAGACCATCGAATCCCTGCCGACGCCGTACGCTGCGGTGGCTACGGACCTGTCGACCGGCCACGAGGTCTGGCTGCGTGAGGGATCGGTCTATGATGCGCTGCGGGCGTCGGTGGCGCTGCCCGGTCTTCTCACTCCGGCAAAACTCGGCGATCGCTGGCTGGTCGACGGCGGTCTGGTCAATCCGGTACCGGTCTCGGTCTGTCGTGCTCTCGGTGCCGACGTGGTCATCGCGGTCGATCTGAACACGACGCTGATCGGACGGCGTGTGCGAGACGACTCGGCGGCCGTGGCGGTTGCAGACAATGAGCTGATGCCGGAGGTCTCGCCCGCGAGCGCGCCGTCCGCAGGTCGGGGCCGACGCGACCGAAACTCTCCGGTAGCGAATGCATTCCAGAACCGCCTGCACGACGTCGCGAGCGACGTGCGAAAACGACTCGGGCTCGATGAGGCAGGCGATCGTGAGCCGCCGTCTCCGTCGATCTACAACGTCATCGCCAACAGCGTGAACATCATGCAGGTGCGCATCACGCGCAGCCGAATGGCGGGCGACCCGGCAGATATTCTCATCGCGCCACAGCTGGCCGACTTCGGTTTGCTCGACTTTGATCGCGCCGATGAGGCGATCGCGGAGGGAGAGCGTGCCGCCAGGGC
>CAXQPB010000015.1:0-4993 GCA_964225545.1 Candidatus Nitrosopumilus sp.
TCGCGAGCCTGCCGATGGAGTTCGAGACGCCATGAGCGGGCCGGCCGCTCGCGCACGGACTCGCGTCGCTGTTGTAACCGGCGCATCCACCGGCATCGGCGCGGCGATCGCTCGCGCATTCGGCGCACTCGGCTGGTGCGTTGCGATCGGCGCGCGCAGGGAAGAGCGGCTCGAGCCGGTCGCTGCGGAGATCACCGCAGCCGGAGGGCGCGCGCTCGTTCACCGGCTCGACATCGCTGACGCAGCGTCGATCGAAGACTTCTTCGCTGCCGCCGAGGCGGCACACGGCCCGGCCGATGTTGTCGTCAACAACGCCGGCATCGGGATTCCCGGTCGCCTGCACGAGCTCACTGTGGACGAGATCCGTACCGAGGTCGCCGTCGATCTGGTCGGCCCGATGCTCGTTTCCCGTCGTGCGCTGCCGTCGATGATCGAGCGCGGAAGCGGCGAGCTGGTCTTCATCACTTCGGCCAACGCCGTGTCGCCTCGCCCCGGCCAGATCGGCTACACCGCGAGCAAGGCCGGCGTGGAGGCGGTCGCGCGAACGCTGCGCATGGACCTGGAGGGCACCGGAGTGCGCTCGATCATCGTTCGACCCGGCCCCACCGAGAGTGACTTCGCGACGGACTGGGAGCCTGCGCGCGTCGAGCGCCTGCTCGCCGGCTGGGACGGCTGGGGCTTCATGCGGCACGCGGGCCTGCTCAAACCCGAAGACGTCGCCGAGGCCGTTGTCGCAGCCGTCACGGCTCCGGCGCATGTGCACGTCAATGAGGTCCAGATCGATCCTCTGGCGCCGCGCTCGGACTGAGCACGCGCCCGGCGTCAGGCGCGGTCGAGCTCACCGAACGCCGCGATCAGTCTGTCGGCTGCGTCGTCTTCGCTGAGCGCGCCGAAGCTCACGCGCAGCGTTCCGAGCGCGTCGGTGCCGAGCGTCCCGTGGGCCTGCGGCGCACAGTGCAGACCGCTGCGGCTGACGATCCCGTACTCTGCGAGCAACGTCGCCTCGAGCCGCGCGGGCTCGAGGCGTCTGTGCGTCACCGAGAGTGTAGGCACGCGATCGTCCGTGCGTTTGTGGCCGTGGACCGTGAACGAGGGCAGGGTCTCCAGCGCCTCGAGGACCTGCCCGATGCGCGACCTGCCGCGCTCGAGGATCGCACCGGCCGGCTGCGCCTGCAGCCAGTCGATCGCGGCGCCGAGCCCGGCGATGGCGGGCAGCGGTGCACCTCCGGCGTCGCAGTAGCCGGGCATCGCCGCATCCGCGCCTGCGCGCGGGGCACTGCGGATCTCGCAGACCGCCTCAGTGCAGGAGCGCTCGACGCCGCGGCCGATATAGAGCGCGCCGACGCCCATCGGTCCGAGCGGGCCCTTGTGGCCGGCCAGCGCCAGCATGTCGGCTTCGAGTTCGCGCAGGTCGATCGGCACGATGCCGGCGGTTTGGGCGGCATCGAGGAGTACCGTGGCGCCGTGTTCGTGGGCGAGCCGGACGATTTCGTGAACCGGCAGGATCTCTCCGGTCACATTCGCGGCCATCGTCATCGCGACCAGCCGGACGCCGCCGTGCGCAAGGAGGGTTTCCAGCGCTGCGACGTCGAGCGGTCCGTCGCTGTCGCGCCCGACCGCGATGTGGCGAACCCCGGCGGTGCGTACCAGCCGTTCGATCGGTCGCAGCAGCGCGTGATGTTCCATTGAGCCGGTGACGACGACATCGCCCTCGCGCCACGGCATGTCGTCGATGGCGATGGCGAGCGCGGACGTGCAGCCGGGTGTGAGCAGGACGCGATCGGCGGAGCAGCCGAGCAGTCCGGCAACTCGACCCGTGGTCGCCTCGATCTGTTCTGCGGCGACGTGGGGCGGCGCGTTCAGGGCGCGCTCGATGGCCTGCGCGACAC
Source organism: Candidatus Nitrosopumilus sp. (assembly GCA_964225545.1). GTDB lineage: Bacteria > Desulfobacterota > Binatia > UBA1149 > SPBQ01 > SPBQ01. The sequence goes on from CAXQPB010000015.1 coordinate 1,890, forward strand.
CGGTCGGCTTCGGCCATGAGGTGCCGGCGTGATTGAGCCACGTCGCCGGCCGCGAGGGGGAAGCGGTCATCGGGCCAGTCGGCCCGCGATCTCGGCGCTCAGGTGGCCGCGCCGGTACAGGGAGACGATGGCGTCGCCGAAGGTCTCTTCCGGCGAACGGAACTCGAGCCCGAGTTGCTCGCGGGTTTCGCTGCAATCGGCAGCGGCCCACCGGGTGGCGAACATCATGCTCTCTCGCGTCATCGGAAATTCGAAGTCGACAACCCGCTTGAGGACATCGCAGACCGAGCCGCCGGCGCGCATCATCCAGCCGGGGATCGGCATTCGGCGAAGCCTGCGTCCACTCAGCGACTCGCACAGGTCGGCGACCTCACGCCATGTCAGGAACGGCCCACCGACAAGGTAACGCTCGCCTCGGGCGACGGGCCCGGCGTTGCCGCCGCTTTCGCCGTCGCCGCCGCTGCTGCGTTCGATGAGCCGCGCGTGAACGGCGGCGAGATCGCGGACGTCGATGGCCTGAAAACCGCCCGCGGTCAGCGGCATCACATCGCGCATGAAGGCGATGACCGCCTGTGTTGCGCCGCTGATGCCGGGGTCGTCCGGGCCGATCACTCCGGTGGGGTAGGTCATCGTGACCGGCGCGCCGTTTTCCTGAAGCTCCCGCGCGTAGCGTTCGCAGCGTGACTTGGACAGGGAGTACGCGTTCTCGCCGTCGACGACCGGGTCGGTCACCCGCACCGGCGTATCCGGCCGGAACATCGCGCTCACGCTCGACACCAGGATCACCGGGCCGAGGCCCATCTCGACTGCGTTGCCGATCACGTTGCGGCAACCCGACAGGTTGGTCTCGATGACCTCCTCGGCGCGGTGGCTCTCGAGCGCGACGAGGCCTGCGGCATGAACCACCGCGTCGCAGCCGTCGAGCGCGGCGCGGCAGGCATCGGCGTCGGTGATGTCGCCCAGAGCGACTTCGGGCAGGTCGAGCCCGTGCACGGCCAGTACGCGGCGCGCTTTGTCGGCGTTGCGGACGAACAGGCGCAGGTCGTGGCCCGCGGCGGCCAGCGCCGCGGCCGTATGCGATCCGACGAAACCCGTCGCTCCTGTTACCAGTACACGCATTGCACGCATTGCACGTATTGAATTCGGCCTTCGCGGGCCGGATTCGGGTCGCCGGCCACGTTAGCGCGCCGCGCGGGGTGCGTACAGCCGCGCGCCGGACGCGGTGGGCGGCCCGTGCGTGCGTCGTCTGTGACGGCGGGCAACAATCCGGCCCATGGCTACTGTGACGGGCTGGACTTTGAAAGACATGCCGGACCTCACCGGCAAGACCATCGTGGTGACGGGCGCGAACAGCGGGCTGGGTTTCCAGGCCGCGCGCGCGTTCGCCGCCAAAGGCGCGCACGTGGTCATGGCGTGCCGCGACACCGAGCGCGGCGAGATCGCGGCAGAGGGTGTACGCAATCACGCACCCGATGCCTCGCTCGAGGTTCGCGCGCTCGATCTGGCGAGCCTCGAATCGGTGCGCGGCTTCGCGGCCGGCCTGCGCGGCGTTCACGATCGGATCGACATCCTGTGCAACAACGCCGGCGTGATGGCGATTCCGCTGCGGCGCACGGCCGACGGTTTCGAGATGCAGTTCGGAACCAACCATCTCGGGCACTTTGCGCTGACCGGTCTGCTCATTGACCTCATGACCGCGGCGCCCGACGCGCGCATCGTCACGCTGAGCAGCAATGCGCACCAGTTCGGCAAGATCCGTTTCGATGACCTGAACTGGAATCAGGGCTACCGCTCGTGGACGGCCTACGGCCAGAGCAAGCTCGCCAATCTTCTGTTCGCGTTCGAGCTCGACCGCCGGCTGCGTCGCAAGTCGATCGCGATCAAGAGTGTGGCCTGCCATCCGGGCTATGCCGCGACCAACCTCCAGCTCGCCGGCCCGCGAATGCAGGGCTCTTCGTTCATGGAGACGACCTGGAAGGTGATCAACGACGTCCTCGCGCAGAGTCCCGAGATGGGCGCGCTGCCGACGATGTACGCGGCGACCAGCGACGACGTCGAGAGCGGCGACTACATCGGCCCCGACGGTCTCGCGCAGTGGTGGGGCTTCCCGAAGAAGGTCGACTGCTGGTCGCACGCGCGTGATGAGGCGATGGCAGACCACCTGTGGGAGCTGTCCGAAGAGCTGACCTCGATCCGCTTTCCCTGACGTTCGAGCGCTCGTCTACCCACAGCGCATCCCACAGCCCATCCCACAGCGCATCACGGACATTGAATGCCGAGGATGCGCCGGGTGTCGGCGTTCGATGCGAGCGGGCGCCCGAACTGCGCGGCCAGCGCGGCGGCTTCGCGGACCAGCTCGACGTTGCTCGGCTCGCGCTCGGGGTCGTAGAACTCTTCGAGGCCGACATGAAGATGTCCGCCGCGCTCCACAGCCATACGCGCGATCGGCGTCTTCATCAGATCGCCGCCCCAGACCGAGACCGACCACGGGATCGAGGTGCCGGCGAGCAGGTCGAGGCAGGCCTCGAGCGCTGCGGCGGTCGGCGCGAGGCCGAAGCTGACGCCGGGAGTTGTCGCGAACACACCGTGGTCGCCGCCGAAGTACAGCTTGACCATCGACCCTGCGGGCAGGCGTCCGCGCGCATGATACGTCAGCACGGTGCGCAGGAAGCCGGGTTCATAGATCGCCATCGCCGGCGCGATCGCGAGCCGCGAGCAGAGCTCGAAAGCGCTGCGGATCGAGTCGAAAGAGTTGGTGTAGACGATCCCCGCCGGCAGCCCCTCGGCGTCGGGGCCGCCGAGGTTGACCGATCCGGGATCGAGCGGGCACATCGGCGGCGGCAGCCTGCGGTGCAGCGGCTCGATGTGATCGTGTCCGATCCTGCCGTCGGGGTGGAAGAACAACGTCGGGTACCACAGGGTTTGCGGATGCCGGTCGAGCACGGGCGCCCACTGTTCGACGTATTCGCTGACGACGGTCTCGACGTCTGCGCCCATCGAAGTGTGGTGCGAATGCACAATGGCGGCGCCGGCGTCGATGCATCGGAGCTCGTCGTCGGCGACTTCCTGCTGCGTTCTCGGAACGTTGCGGTTCTTTTCTTTCG
>CAXQPB010000016.1:0-3726 GCA_964225545.1 Candidatus Nitrosopumilus sp.
ACGGTCTCGTCTGACAGTCTCGTCCGACAGTCCGGCTGCCGGTTCGTCAGACGGCCGTTTACCCTTTTAAGAAATCTGGCCGATCTGCACATCAAAGTGGTGCCGTCAGTCTTGGCCGCAGGCCCGCTGTGTGGGAAACTGTCGGGTAATTGAAGAACGCATACGCTGTTCGAAGCGATTCGAGCACACTCGACGCTGGGAGGATGAAGGGATGAGATTGGAAATCGAGATCAGTGAAGAAGTCGCAGAGACGTTCAACGAGCTCGCCGAGGCCTCTGAGGTCACGCTGGCCGAGTACGTGAGCAAGGCCGTTGAGGGCCTCGGAAATCTGGCCAGCGGCGACCTGCCGGGCTACGCCTTCGCCGAGTTCCTGGTCGATCCTCCCGAGTTCGACGAGGAAGAAGAGGTCGAGATGGAGGCCGAGGCGGGAGCTGGCGCCTTCTAGGACGGGTTTCTTTCGGATTCGGGGGCGGACCGGCGCGTGATGCTCGGTTCGCCCCCGACTTTATCCGGAAAGCTCTCGAGTCAGTGTCGCCGCGAGCATCTCCAGCTCGCGGTCCTGCAGCCCGGATCCCCCGGGTTTTCCATCGCCCGCTGCTGTCTCGCCCGCCAGCGTCAACGTCGACGCCAGCCCCGACAGGACCGATATGCAGTAGTGCTGAAGCAGCAGCGACCGGCTGCGCGGGATCGGTGCGTCCGCGAAGACCCGCGTCCAGACCGCATCCCACGCGCGCGTCATCCGCTCCTGCCAGCTCTGCGACTGTTCGCCGTCACCGCCCTGCACCGGTTTGCGGCGCATGTGAACCACGAGGATCTCGAACGTCGCCTGGTAGTGGCGGCTGGAGAAGTGTTGCCAGGCCGCGTTGACGAACAACCGGCTGCGCTGCTCGAGGTCGGTGCCGGCGACGGGGATCGCGTCGATACGCTCGGCGAAGCGGTTGAACGACTCCTCGAGCACCGCGGACATCAGCCCGTCCTTGTCACCGAAGTGGTGCTGGACCGCGCCCCAGGTCGCCCCCGAGCGTCGCGCGATCTCGGTCGCCGTTGTCGCCGCGAGCCCGATCTCGGCGATGCTCTCGACCACGCCGTCGATGATCTTCGCGCGGGTCTCGGCACGGCGCTCTGCGTGACTTCGGCGCGGGCGCCGGGCGGCGGCGAGACGCAGCCGCGTCGACTCAACGGCGGCCATCGTCGTCGACCCCGTAGACGCGCGCCATGAGCTGGGCGCACAGGCCGGTCCCGGGCAGCGTCACGCCGTGCTCGCGAGCGTAGGCGAGGGTGACCGCGAGGTCTTTCTCGGCCAGCGTCATGAACGAACGCAGATGATCCTGAAAACCCGGGTCGGCCCGCACCTCAGCGGGCAGCTGATGGAGCGAAGAGAAGCGAACCTGTTGCTCGCCCATGTTGCCGTTGGACTGTGCGACTTCGGTCAGTGCCTCGAAGGAAAGCCCGGCGCCGCGTGCGAGCATCGACGCCTCGAAGGTCGCGAGGAAGCCGAGGTAGGTCATCAGGTTGTTGCAGAGTTTGGTGCCGGCGCCGCTGCCGAGTTCTCCCGTGACGACGATCTTCTTCGCCGAAGTCTCGAAGGCCGGGCGGCAGCGCTCGATGTCCTCCGCCGCGCCGCCGACCATATAGACCAGAGTCCCCTGCTCGGCGCCGTCCTGGCCGCCGGTGATGCAGGCGTCGACGACACCGACGCCGTTCGCGCGCGCGCGTTCGCCGACCTCGACGGCGGTGCCGGGCAACACCGTGCTGTGGATCGCGATGACGGTCCCGGCCGCAGCGCCTGCGAGCAGGCCGTCGTCCCCGCACACGACCGCACGGACGTCGTCGTCATTGCGGACGCACAGCCCGATCACATCGCAATGCCCGGCGAGCTCGCGCGCCGACCCTGCTGCCCGCGCGCCGGCTGCCTCGAGCTCGGCGACCGGCTCGGCGGCGACGTCGAACACCGTTGTTTCCAGGCCGGCGTCAACGAGGCGGCGCGCCATCGGCTTGCCGATGTTGCCGAGCCCGATGAAGCCGGTACGTATCGCGGACTGAGAGGCGGATGGCATGGCGGTGGTGTACTTTTATTTTGCCTTGTATGCAAGATGTAAATGCGTTAGCGTGCGCCGCCGTGAGCGCGCCGAGTGCTGAACAAGAGCTGGTCTACAACCCGTACGCCTACGAGATGCACGAGGATCCGTACCCGGTGTACGCGCGGCTGCGCGCCGAAGCGCCGGTCTATCGCAACGAGGAGCTCGGCATCTGGGCGTTGTCCCGGCACGCCGACGTGCTTGCCGGTTTCAAGGACTCCGAACGGATGTCGAACCGACTCGGCGTCTCGATCGAACCCTCGGCGTCGCACCCCGAGGCTCACCGCACGGCCTCGTTCCTGGCGATGGATCCGCCGCGCCACGATCAGATCCGCTCTCTGGTCTCGCGTGCCTTCACCCCGCGACGCGTCTCCGCGCTCGAACCGCGGATGCGCGAGCTGACGATCGGCTGTCTCGACGCGTTCGCCGGCGAGGGCCGCTGCGACTTCATCCGCGACTTCGCCGGCAAGCTGCCGATGGCGGTCATCAGCGAGATGATGGGTGTCCCCGAGGGCGACCGTGACTGGCTGCGCGAGCGTGCGGACATCGTGGTTCACCGCGAGCAGGACATGCTCGATGTTCCGGTCGCCGGGATGGAAGCGTCCTTCGAGATGTTCGACTACTTCGCGCGGCTGATCGCGGACCGTCGCAGGAGCCCGGCCGAGGACATGACCAGCGCGCTGCTCGATGCGGAGATCGACGGCGAGCGGCTCAGTGATCACGACGTCGGAGGGTTTCTCTTCCTGATGATCATCGCGGGCAACGAGACGACGACCAAGATGCTCGGCAACGCCATGTACTGGCTCTGGCGCAATCCGCAGCAGCGCGCTCTGGTCGCCGCCGATCCCGGCCTGATCCCGGTCTGGGTCGAAGAGACGCTGCGCTACGACAACTCCACGCAGGCGCTCAAGCGCACGCTGACCCGAGACGTCGAGATGCATGGGGTGAAGATGGCCGAGGGCGACAAGGTCATGCTGCTGGTCGGATCGGCCAACCGCGACGAGAACGTCTTTCCCGATGCCGACCGCTTCGACATCCGGCGCGACACGACCGCGATGCTGTCGTTCGGCCACGCGACCCATTTCTGTCTCGGCGCATCGCTGGCGCGGCTCGAGGGCCGGGTCGCGCTCGAGGAGGTGTGGCCGCGCATGAAGAACTTCGAGGTCCTGACCGACGGAATCGAGCGCGTGCATTCGGTCAACGTGCGCGGCTTCGCGAGCCTGCCGATGGAGTTCGAGACGCCATGAGCGGGCCGGCCGCTCGCGCACGGACTCGCGTCGCTGTTGTAACCGGCGCATCGAGCGGCATCGGCGCGGCGATCGCGCGGGCCTTCGGCGCTCGCGGCTGGCGAGTGGCGAGCGGTTCGCGCAGGGCGGAGCGGCTCGATCCGGTCGCGGCCGATATCGTCGCAGCCGGAGGGCGCGCGCTCGTTCACCGGCTCGACATCGCTGACGCAGCGTCGATCGAAGACTTCTTCGCTGCCGCCGAGGCGGCACACGGCCCGGCCGATGGTGTCGTCAACCACGCCGGCATCGGGATTCCCGGTCGCCTGCACGAGCTCACTGTGGACGAGATCCGTACCGAGGTCGCCGTCGATCTGGTCGGCCCGATGCTCGTTTCCCGTCGTGCGCTGCCGTCGATGATCGAG
>CAXQPB010000017.1:0-17903 GCA_964225545.1 Candidatus Nitrosopumilus sp.
CGGCGCTCTGAATGTCGGGCTCAACGGGCCGCGCTACTGGCTCCTCGACCTGGTCGTTGGCTCCGCGGCCACGACGACCGGAGAGCTTCGCGACTTCGGTGGAATTGCACTGCGCCTGGTTGCGACCGTCGACATCGCAAGCGCCGGTGGAACAGGGGCCTATACGAACAACAGCGTGAACCGCGACACCCAGTTTCTGTTTCGAGACGGCCGGGAGATCTATGAACTGACGGACCCGGACGGCCGGATCTACATCATGCAGTCCTGGTCGCAGATCGTCGACCCGGATCTCGACGAGGCCGATCTGCCGTTGCTCGGAAGCCGTCTGGTGCCTCCGGAAGGCTGGACGTTCAGCGTTCGCACCCTCGATCACGATCACGTGGTCGACGACCAGAACGGCGTCGCGACCGTGATTCAGGATGAGCTTCAGAACTCCTACCAGTACTCCGGGTTCATCGAGGAGCCGGCGGCGCGTTCGATGAAGGTCAAGAACAAGGCCTCGGGGCCGCAGCAGATGGCGCTCGTCGCACGTGACGCAACGATCGTCGCGCATGAGTCGTGCGACGTCGACGGCGATCTGGTCATCGAGTCGCGTGGTGCGGGCGCGGACGCGCTGCGCGTACAGCTCGAGACCGTCTACTGGCGTCCAATCCGGCAGGATCAGCCGGAACAGGGCTGTCGTTACGATGCCGGGCCTGTGGTTCGACAGCTGCGAATTCGCGATGGCGAGCTGCGGATCAAAGCCGCGGCCGCCGATCTCGGCGTGCCGCTCAGCGACAACCCCGCTCCCGTCCGCATCCGGCTGCGCCACGGTGAACGCAACTACTGCTTCACGTTCGGCGGCGACGTCAAGCACCGCGCGGGCAAGCGACTTTCGTCGCGCAACGCGCCGGCGGGAGGGGCCTGCCCCTCGACGCCGCTGATTCAGTAAGTTCGGATCGGCCGGCCCGCGCAGCCGAAAGGCTTCAGATCCCGGGCATCCAGTTGCCGTGGGCGCCGTACGGAACCCGGACAGGCAGATGAACCTGCGCCACAGGCTCGGCACTGAAGTCACGGGCGTCAAGAATAACCAGCTTCGAGCGGCCGACGTTCTCGTCATGACAGAGCGCCATGACCCAGCCGTCGTCCTCCTCGGCATCGGCTGAACGCGGCGCGAACACCGGCTCGCCGCCCTTGACCGCTTTTCCCAGCGCGTGGACCTCTGTCGTGCGGCGCTCGAGGTCGTACTTGTAGAGTTCTTCGCCGTATTCAATTCCGGGCGCGCCGCCCGTGCCCGGCACCAGCGCCATCGCGTAGCCCCAGCGTGCGGGCAGCCCCACGCGCCGGTCGTCCACGCGGCAGAAGTCACTGGGACGGTCTTCCCATTTTTCCTCGTGAACATTCCCGGCGGCGCGGTCGATCGTCCAGCGCCACATCTCCTGTCCGTCCTGTCCGACGTCGTGCATGCCGCCTGCCATCGCGCGGGGGAGCCGCGCGACGTCGATCACGATGCGATCGCCGTCCTCGTACGCGTTCAACGGATGGAAGACGAAGCACGGGTCGATCTCGTACCACACGACGTCGGCGTTGGTACCGGTCCGCGGCATCACACCGAGCCGTGCTCCATGCTCGGGCGCCCAGTGAAACCCTCCGCTTTCGAGTTCGAAACACAGCGGCAGGTCCATGAAGATGACGTGATGCCGCGTGACGTTCCAGTCGTGCATCATCACCGGGCGCGGAATCTCGATCGGCTCGCTCTGCACGAGAGATCCCGCCGCGTCGACACGATGATAGGTCACGAATGTGTCGGTGTTCATGATCTGGTAGCCGAAGAACAGCATCTCGCCGGTCTGCGGACAGATGCGCGGGTGCGCCGTCATCGGCGTGTTCAGCCTGCCGCCGAAGTCCACGCAGCCGACCGTCTCCAGATCCGGCGCGATCTGCCACGGAAAGTGGGCTTCTTCCAGACACAGAATCCGGTTGGCGTGGCGCAGGACGCTGGTATTGGCCGGCGAGTACTCCAGGCTCGCGAAGCCGTCCATCATCCCCATGTCCTTTTGGTAGTACGGGGTTCGCACGTAGCGGTTGCGGTAGGACACCGCCCTGCCCTCGCGAAGCTCGACCGAATGGATCATGCCGTTGCCGAAAAACCAGTGGTCCGAATAGCCGGAGCGCGGGTTCATTCCGGCGCGCATGTAACGACCGTTCAGCTCGCGCGGGATCTCGCCGGTTACCTCGAGCTCGGTTTCCGTCATTTCCTCGAAGACCGGCTCCCAGTTGCCCTTCAGGTGCCACGGCAGCTCGGCCTGTCCTGTATGAAGAGTCATGGTCGGCCTCCTTCTTTCATGCTCGCCGCTGCGCTGTCCACGCGGCGAACGGCCAGCAGCGTGATGTCGTCGAACTGGCGCGTCCCGGCGGCAAACGAATCGATGTCGGTGACGATCGCGTCGAGCAGATCCTGCGCGGGGCGGTCGGGCTTCAGCAGGCCGACAAGTCGTTCGCGTGAGAACATCCGGCCGTCCGCGCTGACCGCCTCGGTCACGCCATCGGTGAACGCGACAAGCGCCTGGCCCGGACCCAGCGCGATCTCTTCGATGTCGAAGGTCGCGAACTCGACGATCCCCGCCACGGGCCCTGTGGGGTTCAGCTCGGCGATCACACCGTCGCCGCTGAACAGCAGCGGAACCTCATGACCGCAGTTCGCATAGGTCACCGCGCCGGTCTGCGGATCGACGAGCCCGACAAACAGCGAGGCGAACATGCTCGAGTTCGCGTGCGTCTCGGCTACGTAGCTGTTGGTCAGCGCGAGCGCGTTGCCGAGAACGCGCCGGGCGGCGGCTGAGGATTCGGCGGCGTCGCTGTGCGCGTCCTGCGCAGTCGCTGCACGCGCCGAAGCTGGAGCCGTAGCGGAAGCCGGTGCCGGTGCGGGTGCCGTCAGATCCGGTGTTCTTGTCGCGGCCCGCAGCAAGCTTCGGAACAGTGTCATGAACAACGCCGCGCCGAGGCCCTTGCCGCAGACATCACCGACCACGATCGCGACGCGCCCGAGCGCGTCAACGCGGAACACATCGTAGAAGTCGCCGGAGACCTCGCGGGCACCGCGAAAGCGCGCGGCAAACTCCCACCCGGCCACGTCGGGAATCGAGTCCGGAAGAAAGTCGCGCTGAATCTGTTTGCCGATCTCGAACTCGCGCTCGAGCAGGTGGGCGGTCAGCGCGCGCTCCTGGTAGTCGTGGATGATCCGCTTTTCTCGCTCGCAGAGCATACGGATGATGGCCGCTGCTGCCTCCGGCTCGCGAGCGAGCAGCTCACGCATCGCCTGCTGGTCGAGCCGGAACAGCGAAGTGTCAACCTCCGCTGTGACCGACGCCGTGCGTACCCCGCCATCGAGCGCGGCGACCTCACCGAAGACCTCGCCGTCGTCGAGTCGCGAGTACACCAGGTCTCCGTCGTGGACACGCACGCGACCGCCAACGACGATGAACATGTCCGTCCCGGTCTCGCCCTTGGTGATGATCGATTCGCCGGCCTTGACGTTCATGATCTCGAGCGCGGCGGCGACGTCGCGGACAACGGCGTCGGACGAAGTGGAAAGCAGCCTGCTCTCGCCAAGCGCACTCAGGTGGTCGTCGGTGGTGATTGCGCTCCGGCTTCCGTGCTTGCCCTTGCGCATCCTCAGAACGTTCTCCTGCCCTTCACGCGAGTAGCGAACCTCGGTCATCATCTCGCGGACCAGATGAATGCCGAGACCGCCGACCGGACGATCGTCAAGACTCGCGTCGATGTCCGGCCGCGCAGCGCTCAGCGGATCGAACGCAGCCCCGGTGTCGCGGATTTCCATGACGATGTCGTCACTGCCATCCCGGCCATCCCGGCCATCCCGGCTGCGGACGTCGAGGCTCACGGTGACGCGAATCGGCGTTGCCCCCGCATCCGGCGACGTCGCCGGTTTTGCGTGCAGAGCGATGTTGGTGAACATCTCTTCGAGCGCCAGCTCGAAAGTCCTGCGCAGGTCGGCGGGAAGCTCGAGACGCCTCCATTCGGCCTGCAGGCTGCGGGTCACCTCCGGGAGTCGCGACACCTCCCCCGGAACCTCGAGTCTCATGCCGACAGCGCCGCCTCTGCGGCTGCGCGGTCGGGCAGCGGCGGGATGATCTTCTCGAAGCCGCTAACCCGGAACACCTCGGCGACATCGGTTGTCAGGCCGCAGATATGAAATGCCAGGCTGCGCTTGGTCGCCGAGCGCGCGACGACCAGGAAGCTGCGAAGTCCGGCGCTGGAGACGTACTCGAGCGCTGCGCAGTCGATGATCAGCCCCACGCCGCCGGCAACCGCGCGATCGACGGCCGCGCTGAGCGTCGCCTCGAAGGCCTTCGCCTCGGAGAAGTCGAGCCGCCCGTCGGGTGAGAGTATCAGCGCCCGCTCGTTGACCTCTTCTTTCGTCTCCATCTCTGATCCCTCACTTCGATGACATGTCCGCCACCGGCGTCACGCGCATCGGTTGTCGAACCGCGGCCGCGCAGAGCCGTTTCATTACACTACATGCGCCGCTCTGTCGTACCGTCGCGCCGCACGGTCACAGCAAGGAAGTCGGCGTTACTGAACTCCTGATGCCGGACGCTTTCGGTCATATGCTGGAGCAGCCGCAACGCGAAGTCGTCGCCGACCGCGCCCGGTTCGGGGTGCAGGTCCTCGAGCAACGACTCGACATTGGCACCGATCGGCGCGCTGACAAACTCGACATCGGCCAGCGCCCCCGCGGTCTGCACCTGCACGGTCACCGATCGCGAGGAGTCATCACCGATCCGATCGGCGAGCAGCAGGAATGCTTCCTCGACAACCAGCGCCAGCTTGTTGCGATCGGCACCGACCCAGCCGGCATCGATGGCCTGCCGTTCGACGAAGGCTTGAACCTCCTTGAACGAGTCCGGGGTGAGCGGAAACTTCTTCTTGTAGACGCGCGCGGCTTTGAGCGACACCAGCCACGACAACACCACGGCAGCGATGCCTCCGGCCGTCATGCCGTTGTCCAGGAGCTGATGCAGCCCCGCCGACATCTCGGTGTTGTAGATCTGCATGCCCTGGAAGCCGATGCCGATCCAGAATGCGAGCCCGAACACGATCCCGTTGTCGAAACTGAGGCCGTCGGAGATCACCAGCCGGATCCCGTGAGCGAAGAGCAGGATAAGTAGGATAAAGATGTAGGCCCCGACCACCGGCTCGGGCACACTCTGAAGCAGCGCTGAAAGCTTCGGGCAGAAGGCCAGCAGCAGCAGTGTCGCGCCGCCGTAAATACCGACGCGCCGCGCGGCAACGCCGGTCATGTCGACGACCGAGATCGAAGTCGAATACGTCGTGTTGGGCAAAGTGCCGAGAAGACCCGAAAGGAAGTTGCCGAGCCCGTCCGCGTTGACCGCGCCCTGTACGACCTTGAAGTCGGTCGGCCGGGGCGATCGGACCGAGACCTCCTGAATGGCGATCCCGTCGCCGAAGGTCTCGAGCGCGCCGATGATGGTCACGATGATGAAGCCGGGCAGGAGCCAGAAGAACTCCGATCCGAAGCTGAGATCCAGGCCCGGCCACCCCGTTGCCGGCAGCCCGAGCCATGGTGCGCTGCCCACCGCTCCCAGGTCGGTCAGTCCGAACCCGAACGCGACCAGGCTGCCGATGATCACTCCGGCCAGCGGAGCCCACAGGCGCATCTTGCCCGAGCTGAACAGCGTCAGGATGAGCATCACGCCGATACTGATCAGTGAAGTCCAGACCGCCGCCAGCGGCTGGCCGTCGAAGCCCTCGGGCAGAAGCGACAGCTTTTTGTAAGCAATCGGCATGATCGTCACTGCAATCAGCGTGACCACCGTGCCGCCGACCGTCGGCGTGACGATCTTTCGAAACAGCGCCATGTTGCGCGCGAAGGCGAACTGCACCAGCGCAGATCCGGCGACCAGAGTGCCGAGCAGCTCGAGCCCGCCGGCCTTCAGTGCAGCGATCGACACGGCAAGAAACGCCCCGGATGTCCCCATGAACAGGACATGGCCGGCACCGAAACCGGCGACCGGTGCGCTCTGGAGAATCGTCGTCAGCCCGCTGACGATCAGCGCCGCGAACACCACCCAGTCGCCGTGCTGCTCGACCAGCCCTGCGGCCTGAAGCGCGATCAGGGGCGTGAGCGTGATCCCCGCAAGGATCAGCGCCGTGGTCTGAACGCCGAGCGTGGCGGCGAGCAGGTGCGGCGGCTTGTCGCCGACCTCATAAAGAATGTGCGATTCAGACTGGTTGCCCTGCTCCAATTCGAGGCCCTCCGCGTCAGTCGAGGTCGGTGGCAGAGCGTTCTATTTCACGGCAGCCGGCGTAAATCACGCGCGCGGAACATCACGCGCTTTCGAGCAGGGCTCTGAGGATCTTCGCGACCAGCCGGGCCTGCCGCCGGATGTAGGCATCGGAGTGGACATCCACCCCATAGGCGCGCTCGATGGTCTCGGCGTCGAGATAGGGAAAATTGATCGCGCCGAAGACGGTCGGAATGACGTGCTCGGGGCGCAGATGGGCGGGCAGAGTGCGCCCTGCGCCGATCGCCTTGCGAAGCAGTCGCGCGCCGAGCTCGTGCATCGGCATCAGATACGTCTCGGTCAGCCAGACGCCTCTGTCAGACCCCTGGCGGGTCTCGTCGATCACGATCCGGCCGAAATGCGGGTGGCGGGCTACGAACCGGACAATGGCGAGCGCCAGAGCGTCGTTCCTGCGAGCCGCATCGACCGTTTCCAATCGGGCGGCCGCAGCGGTCGCCTCATCACGGAATCGCTCGAACTCTTCGGAAACTGCGGCCTTCCACAGCGCTTCTTTCGATGCGTAGTGGTAGTGCACCAGCGGCCGCGCGACGCCGGCGTGGTCGGCGATCATCGCGATGCTTGCGCCCTTGAATCCGTGCCGGGCAAAGACCGACAAGGCGGCCTCGCGGATCGCCTGACTGCCCTCCGGCGCGTTGAGCGGCGGACGACCGCGCACGCGACGCGTCTTCTTTCCGGGCGATGTCCGTTTTCGGGCTTCGAGCATGGGCAGTTCGGAGTCTCACGGGTGCGTGCCGCCGCCGCCTTCACGGCGCGGGCACCCCGCTTGACGCACTTAATTAGACTCGATAGTACAATAAATTCCGGACAGGGCAATCGGGACAGGGCGACAACAGAATGAAACCGGGAACAGTGTTTCGAGCAGCAGCGTTCGCGATTGCGGCGGCCCTCCTTATCGGGCTGTTCGTGTTCCAGGCCATCGGAGGCGCAGCCGGGCTTCAGCGCATGGCAATCGAACGAACGCTCGAGCCCAGGCACGCGAGCCTGTTCGGCGACGGCCGCCTGCACGTATTCACGCTCGGGACCGGTTCGCCGCAACCGGGAAGCGGACGCATGCCGGCGGCGAACGCGATCATCGCCGGCAAAGAACTTCTGATCGTCGATGCGGGCGAGGGCATAAGCCGCACGATGGGCGATCTGTCACTGCCGCTCGACCGGATCTCGGCAGTGTTCATCACTCACTGGCATTCCGATCATTTCTCCGGGCTTGGCGGGCTGCTGAACGCGTCATGGAACATGCGCCGGGGCTATCCGCTGAACGTCTATGGGCCGGCAGGCGTGGTCCGGGTCCTCTCCGGCCTCTCGCTCGTCTACACCGATGACATCGGCTACCGCTCATCGGGCAACGTCGAGAAGATCGACCCGGCTCATGCGCTCGGCACACCGGTCGAAGTCGACCCCGCACAGACCGGGAGCTCGATCGTTTTCGATCGAAACGGAGTTGTGGTGCGGGCGTTCCGCGTCGATCACGGTCACGTCACGCCGGCGTTCGGCTATCGGGTCGACTACAACGGCCGCTGCGTCACGTTCAGCGGAGACACCGTCGCGACACCACGGGTCGCGAAAGCGGCAGCGGGCTGCGACGTGCTCGTACACGAGGTCATCAACTCGAAGATGATTCGCAGCGCGGCCGGCGTGCTGCGCGATACGGGCAATCCCGCGATGGCCACACGCGCCGAGCGGCTGATCGATTATCACGCCGACACCATCGAGACCGCGCGCATCGCCGCCGAGGCCGGCGTCGGCAAACTGATCCTCACCCACCTGATTCCATGGAGCCGCAACCCGTTTATCGGCCTGCTCTACACTTCCGGCATGGCAGAGCAGTTCGGCGGAGAGATCATCGTGGCCGAAGACGGCCAGAGGTTCGATATTTAAGACGAGTGTTTCCGCGCGACCGGCAGACCGAAATGTCGATCTTCGCGCCGGGGGGTTCATAATGGAAAAGTCACTGCTGATACCGAAAGTCCTGCTCACCATCTGCGCGATGGAGTTCTTCGGCCCGATCGTACGCGACTCCGGCCACTCCCACCTGATCAACGTCGAGTGGGTCGGCCACGCGCGCGTCCACCTGGCATGGCTGCTTGGATTCATGGGGCTGTCGGGCGTCGTCAACCTGTGGTTCATCTGGCGCGACAGCGAATCAAAAGTACGAGATCTGCAGCTCTCCGCGCTCTGGCAGGGCTGCAACCTGTTCGGCTTCTGGATCGCTGTTGCCTTCGTCGGCGCTTACGAAGGCGCGATCATCGACCCGAAGCATCACCATCTGATCTTCGGCATCGACGAGAACATCTTCGCATTCAGCATCCTGACGTCGTTCTGGGCCGCCGCTGCCCTGTCGCTCAGGAAGCACAGCGGATCGAGACTGGCGCTGTAGGCGAGCGTGTCGAGCAGCGGGAGACAGACCGCCGACGTGCTCAGCGTCGGCGCCGGCCCCACCGGCATGGTGATGGCGATTTGCCTGGCCCGGCGTGGAGTCCGTTCGGTCGTGATCGAGCGCCACGCCGGTATCAACGAACACCCCAAGGCGCACGAGCTCAACGCCCGCTCGATCGAGATCCTCGATACGATCGGGATCTCTCTCGACAGGCTCGAGGTCGAAGCCTCTCCCCGCCAGGACGGGTGCCGGATCGCGTTCTGCCAGACCATCAACGAGGAGTTCGGCGAGATCGACCTGTACCGAACCATCGACGATCCGGAGAAGTACCAGCGCCACCTCGCGGCCGCGGTCCCGTACCTGAACATCTCGCAGACCGAGGTTGAGCGTCTCCTGCACGGGGCCGCGGCTTCGAACTCCGCCATCGATCTGCGGATGGGGCATCAGTGGCAGTCACTGGCCCAGGACGAAGAGGGGGTGACCTGTCGCATCCTCGATCGCGATGCACAGACCGAATACGAACTGCGGTGCCGCTGGATGGTCGCCGCCGACGGCGCAGGCAGTCGAATTCGCGACGCTCTCGGCATCGGAATGGACGGCCCTGAGAGTCTGCAGGACGTCATCAACGCCTACTTCGAGCTCGGCCTGCGCGATCACGTCACGCGACCGGCCAAACTCTACTGGATCCTCGAGCCCTCGTGCGCGGGCGCGTTTATCGCGCATCACATCGACCGGCGCTGGGTCTACAACGTGCCGATCGCGACGCCGTGGGAGCAGCCCGAGGATTTCACCGACGAGGTTCTGACCGAACGGATCCGGCGCGCGCTGGGAACCGACGCGTTCGACATCCGCATCAAATCGACGAGTGTCTGGCGCATGACGGCGCAGATCGCCACGCGATGGAGCGAAGGCCGGGTGTTTCTCGCCGGCGACGCCGCGCACCGCTTCCCGCCGACCGGCGGCCTTGGCATGAACACCGGCATCGGCGACGCGCACAACCTGGCATGGAAGATTGCCGCGGTCCTGAACGACGAGGCCCCAACGGCGTTGCTCGAGACGTATGAGAGCGAACGGCGACCGACCTCCGAACGCAACGCGACCGAGAGTCATCGCAACTTCGAAGGCATCTTCGACGTGATCGAGTCGGTCGGCCTGCCGCGCGACGGCGCGGAGGGGCTTGCGCGGATTCGCAAGAGCATCCCGGTGAAATGGCTGCCGGATTCGTGGGTGAACTTCCTTGTCGACCGGTTGTTCAAACGAATCAGCGGGCAGCTCGCGGCAATCCGCAAGGACAGCGCCCGGCTCGAAAAGGTCCGCGCAGCGATTCGCGATCAGGTCGGTCACTTCGACCGGATCGGTCTCGACATCGGCTACATCTACGAACACGGAGCGCTGGTCGACGACGGCTCCGAGCTGCGGCCGCCGCAGGTGACGCATTATGTACCGTCGGCCCGGCCGGGTGCGCGCTTCGCGCATCTGTGGCTGCACCCGGAAACAGAAGAACACTCATCGCACGACCTCGTCGACTACAACCGCTGGACGCTGCTCACAACGAAGGCGGCCGGCCCGTGGGGTGAGGCGCTGGCGAAGCGCGCTCTGAAGACACGGATCGACGTGGTCTGCCTCGATGAAATCGATGCTTCGGATACCGGCCGCGAAGCGCTGCGCGAACTGTGCGGGATCGGCCCGGAGGGCGCACTGCTGCTCCGGCCCGACGGCCACGTCGCGTGGCGAACCCGGGACGCTTCGGGCGAACCGGACCGGGTCCTCACCGGCGTGATGGAGGCGTGTTGCATCCGATGAAGAAGGGACTGATCGCAACCGGCGTCGTCACCCTCGCAGGGCTCGGCTTGCTTCTCGGCTATCTGTTTCGACCGCTGGCGCACAAGCCGGTGCCCGCAGGGTTCACCTGCCTCGATCTCGAAGCGGGCACCTTCGGTCCCCTGCCCGCTCTTTCCGGCCGCGTTTACGGCGTCGGGCTGTCGTATGCCGGACACATCGAGGAGACCGCCTCCGAGTTCACGCCGGGCGCCGCACCGCCGCTGTTCATCAAAGCCGCCGGCAGTATCCGCATCGGCGGCGGCGAAGTCGCGGTCCCGAACAGCGCGCAGATTCTTGCGGCGCTCGATTCGCTCGAACCCGGCCTTGAAGCCGAGATCGCGTCGCGTCACGACCGCATGCCGGCAATGCTCGACTACGAGGTCGAGCTGGCGCTGGTTCTTCTCGAAGACATCGAGCGCGAAGCTCTCGAACAAGAGACATTCGCGCCACAGCTCGGCTTCACGGTCATCAACGACCTGTCGGCCCGGTCGCTCATTCTTCTCGGCGAGGGCCGCAAGAATCGCTTCGATTACTGGGGGCTGTCGAAGAGCTTCGACGGCTTCAGCGCGCTCGGTGAGCGGATGTGGACGCCGTCCGCGCATACCGCCGACGCGATCCCGTGCGTAATGCTCCAGACTACGGTCAACGGCGAGCTGCGCCAGCGCCGCTCCACCGCCGACATGATCTACACGCCGGCAGACATGCTGCGCTTCATCGCGACCGCCTACCCGCAGGCGCGCCTGAGGCGCGGCGACGTGATCGCGACCGGCACGCCGGGCGGCGTTGTCATGAGCACGCCCAGGCATCTGGTACGGGCAGCCAACCTGCTCGGCTTTGATCGCTTCACCAAGTTGTCGATGGTCATCGACCGCGAGGGTTTCCTCGGCCCCGGCGACGTCGTAGTTACAACGGCCGAGGGACTCGGAAGCGTCACGGTGAAGCTCACCGCTTCGGACTGACGCCGGCGCAGCGAGTTCCCGCAGAAGGCCGGAGCGCGTTGATGTCGGACCACCCCAGTCGCGAACTCTACATGTTCAGGAAAAGCCACTTCAACGAGAAGGCGCGCTGGACTCTGGACTTGAAGGCATTACCGCATCGGCGTATCGCGCTGCTGCCCGGACCGCACGCCTCGACGGTCAAGAGACTGACCGGCCAGACGTCGGTTCCCGTGCTTGTCATCGACGGGCAGGCTTTCCACGACTCGTCGCGCATCATCGACGAGCTCGAGCGCCGGCATCCCGAACCGGCGCTGTATCCGGCAGCGGCTGACGAACGGGCTCGCGCTCTGGAGATCCAGAGTCACTTTGACCGGGAGGTCGGCCCGAAGATCCGCCGCGCGTTCTTCTCGATTCTCATCAACGAACCCCGCTATCTCGCGTCGATCTTCGCCGGCCACAGAAGCGCGCCGGTGCGCGCGCTGTACGGCGCGATGCTGCCACTGGTCCGCACGAAGATGGTCCGTGAGATGGAAGTTCACGAGCCGCGGATCGCTGAGGCGTATGACGCGACCGAGCGAGCGCTCGAATTCGTCGCGGAGCACTCGGCCGCCACCGGCTACCTGGTCGGGGACCGGTTCACCGTCGCCGATCTGACCGCAGCGGCGCTGCTGGCCCCCGCGGTCGACATCCCGCACCCCGACATGCTCAAGCCGGAGCCGCGCCCTGTTGCGATTGAGCGGTGGCTCGCCCGGTGGGCCGAGCTGCCGGGCGCCGAATGGGTCCGCACCATGTACCGCCGGCATCGCCCGGCCGCTTCGTCTGCGTCCGCGATGGCCTGAGACCACAGCTCCCCACCAACCCGCATTGTGCTGACCGAAAGGCGTCAGAAAGTGCGCGGACAGCGCCCTGGCGGGGTGCTAGACTCCGGTCTCCGCGCCGTGAGCGACAGCAACGAAATCTTCGAGCGTGCGCTGGCTGCCGAGCGCCTGCTCAGCAGCCGGAAACTGGCAGCTTACCGCTTCGGCGCGGTAAGCGTGCTGCTCGGGCTGATGCTGGTCTTCCGAGCGGTCGAGCCGCGCTGGGTCGGCCCTCTGGAGATCATCGCCCTGTACTGGGTTCTGTCGGGTGCCGCTCTGTGGTGGACCCGCCGCTCGCCGGCGGCGACCTGGGTCAGCAATCTGGCGGTTCAGCTGATCGACATGCCGATCGTACTTCTCGCGATCTGGGACAACATGGCCGACCTGCGGGCGCTCGGTATCACGGCAGACGCACGCGGAATGCGCCTGCTGTCAGCGGCCTTCTATGTTCTGCTGGTGATGCTCTCGGCGCTCTCACTCGACACACGGCAGATTTTTGCAGCTGCTGTGGTGGCAATTGTCTGCCAGAGCCTGCTCCTTTATGCCGGCGGGCCGGACACGACCATCCTGCTGGTGCTCGCCGTGACCATCCTGATCGCGGCAGCGATCGCGCGCTACAGCGTGCTGCGCACCATCCGTATGGTCGAAACCGTCTCAGCCGACGAGATCCAGCGACAACGTCTGCAGCGCTATTTTCCGCCGCAGGTCGCGGCGAACATCGAGGAGAGCGGAGATACGCTGGCGGCAGGACGCACCTGCGAGGTGACGCTGCTGTTCTGTGATATCCGCGACTTCACCCGGCTCACCGAGCCCCTCGAAAGCGTCGAGGTCGTTCGCATGCTCAACGACTTCCACGGCCGGATGGTCGAAACGATCTTCGAGCACGGCGGCACTCTCGACAAATTCATGGGCGATGGATTGATGTCTTATTTCGGTGCGCCGACGGCACACGAGGACGATCCCGAACGTGCCGTCCGTTGCGCGCTGGCGATGCAGGAAGCGCTCGCCGTCATGAATGAGGATCGCAAGGCCTCGGGACAGGAGCCGTTGCGGATGGGCATCGGCGTGCATACCGGCACCGTGGTGCTCGGCGACATCGGCGCGAAGCAGCGCCGCGATTACACCGCGATCGGCAATGCGGTCAATGTCGCCTCGCGTGTCGAGCAGCTGACCAAGGACAAAGAGCTCGGAGCCGACATTCTGGTTTCGGAAGCGACGCGCCGATTGGTCGGCACGCGCATGAGATTCTCCGAGGCACGTTCGCTCACCATCCGCGGGCGCAGTGAACCGCTCGCCTGTTACATCCCCGTCGCCGGCCCGGCCCCCCTCCCGCCGGCCGAACGCTAGACAGAAAAGGGCCGCGAATTTAGACTCCTGCGGTTCGATTTCAGCGCGGCCCGAACCGGGTCGCTGCAGTTTGGGGACTACCGGCATGAGTTTACGAGGTACAGGACACGGCGGCGCGTTCGCGCGTCTTATCGAAGCGGTCTCAGTCGCGTACGGAGCAGGATTCCTGTCTCCAGCGTTCGTTCAGAGTCTCGGTAAAGCCGGCAAGAAGTTCGGCAGCACCCTCGCGGGCGGTTTTTACGCGGGCGGGCTGCGATCGCCCGACTACCCCGCGCTGATCGACGATCGCGGTACTGTTACGTACGGCGAGGCCGACCGCGCGAGCAACGCGCTGGCGCGAGCGCTCAGCCGCGCCGGAGTAAAGGCCGGCGACTCGGTCGGGCTGTTCGCTCGCAATCATCGCGGCTTCGCGTTCTCACAGGCCGCGCTCGACAAACTCGGCGCCAACACGCTGCTGCTCAATACCGGCTTCGCAGCGCCTCAGCTTCGTGAAGTCTGCGCGCGCGAAAAAGTCGGAGTCGTCCTCTACGATGAAGAGTTCCGCTCGATCGTCGCCGATGGAACCCCCGACCTGAAACGATTCGTTACCTGGAACGAGACCGACTCCCCCGAGCCGACCATCGACCAGCTGATCGCCGACGAGGACGGTTCCGAGGTCTACTCGCCGCCGCGCCCCGGTCGCGTCACGATTCTCACCTCGGGAACAACTGGAACGCCCAAGGGCGCGCGCCGCGAGTCCAAGCAGCAGTCGCTCGATATTCTGGTCGGCCTGATGGGGCGTATTCCTTTTCGCGTCGGCATGCGCACGTTCATTGCCGCGCCGACCTTTCACAGCTGGGGCGGCATGCACCTCCTGGTCGGCGCGCAGCTCGGCTGCACGCTATGTCTGCGACGCCGCTTCGATCCGGAGAACACGCTCGAGACCATTCAGGAGCTGCGCCCGGAGGGGCTGGCGGTCGTGCCGGTCATGATCCAGCGGATGCTCGAGCTGCCCGAGGAAGTGCGGTCACGCTACGACGCATCTTCGCTGCGGGTGGTGGCGGCCAGCGGCTCGGCGCTGCCCGGCGAGCTGGCACTGAACTGGATGAACAACTTCGGCGACAACCTTTATAATCTGTACGGCTCGACCGAGGTCGCCCATGCCTCGATCGCCATGCCCGACGAGCTGCGGCTCGCCCCCGGAACCGCTGGGCGCCCACCGCGCGGCGTGCGCGTGCGGATCCTTGACGACGCCGGACGCGAAGTCCCGCGCGGGCAGACCGGACGGATCTTTGTCGGCAACGACGCGCAGTTCGACGGCTACACCGGCGGCGGGAACAAGGAGATCATCGACGGCCTGATGTCGAGCGGCGACGTCGGCCACTTCGACGAGAACGACCTGCTGTTCGTAGACGGACGTGATGATGACATGATCATCTCCGGCGGCGAAAACGTCTTCCCGCGTGAGGTCGAGGATCTGCTGGCAAACCATCCCGATGTCGTCGAGGCCGCGGTCATCGGCATCCCGGACGAGGAGTTCGGACAGCGACTGCGAGGCTTTGTCGTACTGGGATCAGAAGCCGCGACCGACGAACCGACGCTGAAGGACTACGTGAAGACGAACCTGGCCAGGTACAAGGTTCCGCGCGACATCGTCTTCCTCGAGTCTCTGCCGCGCACCCCGACCGGCAAGGTCCTCAAGCGCCAGCTCGTCGAGCATCCGTAACCGGTACGCGCGGACGAAGGCGACGGGCTCGACAGGAAACAGGCGCGGCCCTAGTATCCGTCGCCATGGGCGAGATTGTCGAATTTGCCGAGCGGGCCTGGAGAGGAGAACTCGAAGGCACCGAGATTCACCCGGGAGCGGCGAAGGTCGGATTCGAGGAGCTGGACAGCGGCCTCGCGTTCATGTGCGCGTTCTCGAATGTCGGCATCGTGTCGACCGAGGAAGGGCTGGTATTCCTTGACACATCGAGTCCGTTCCACGCCGATAAGCTGTACAAGGCGGTGCGGCGCTGGTCGCCCGATCGCGTTCATACAGCCGTCTACACGCACGGCCACGTCGACCATGTCTTCGGCCTTTATCAGTTCGAGCATGAAGGCGGGCATGAAGGCGGCCGTGAATCCGCCGCCACCCGCGTGATCGCCCACGAAGCCTGCGTGGAGCGATTCGACCGCTACAAGCTGATGAACGGCTACAACGGAGTCATCAACCAGCGGCAGTTCGGGTTCGAGGAGCCGGTATTTCCCAACAACTTCCGCTATCCCGACGAGACCGTCCGGCAGGAGAGAACGCTCGAGATCGGCGGCGAAACGATCCACCTGTTTCACGACAAGGGCGAGACCGACGATCACCTGTGGGCATGGATCCCCGCACGCAAAGTGATCTACACCGGCGATCTGTTCATCTGGGCCTCACCGAACTGCGGCAACCCGCAGAAGGCCCAGCGCTACCCGCGCGAGTGGGCGCAGGCGCTGCGTCGTATGGCAGACCTCGAAGCGACGACGCTGATGCCCGGGCACGGACCGTTCATTCTCGGCGCCGATCGGGTTCGGCAGGCGCTGACCGAGTCGGCAACTCTGCTCGAGACCATCATCAACCAGGTCCTCGAAGCCATGAACGCCGGCGCGACGCTCGATGCGACCCTGCACTCCGTGCAGATGCCGGACGAACTCCTGGCGCGGCCGTGGCTGCGGCCGGTCTACGACGATCCGCGCTTCATCGTTCGCAACCTGTGGAGACTTTACGGCGGCTGGTACGACGGCAACCCCGCGCATCTGCTGCCGGCGCCCGAGCGCGACCTTGCGCGTGCGCTGGTTGAGCGCGCAGGCGGTGTGAGCGCGATGGTCGAGAGCGCCGAGGCCGAAGCCGACCGCGGGCGCCTCGACCTGGCGTGCCATCTGATCGAGTTCGCCGTCGAGGCCGAGCCGGACGACCGCAGCGCACATGCAGCGCGGGCCCGCATCTACGAGGCACGCCGGAAGCAGGAACTCAGCCTGATGAGCAAAGCCATCTTCGGCGCAGCCGTCCGCGACAGCCGGAAGAAGAGCGAGCCTGAATAGGCTGCGAGAGGCTCGTTGTTCTCGAACCCGGCGGTCAGAGTTCAATGTCAACGACAAGCGGGGCGTGGTCGGCGACCGGCATCCACTCCGCTTTCGATCCCACCGTCACACGGCGGATACGCTCAGCCCAGGATCGAGAGGTGAAGCAATAATCAATATGATACTCCCCCTGTCCCTTTCGCCAGAAATGTGTGGGGTTCACCTCAGCACCGAAAGGTTCACCACTCACATGATGGTACGCGCTGACGAAGTTCGATTTCTCCAGGGAGTCGGCCATGTCGCGAAAATTACTCGGCTTACCGGGCTTGTCCCAAACTACGGAATTATTGAAGTCTCCCGCGATGATTGACTCCGACTCGGAGAGAAAAGGCTTGTAGTAAAGCAAGGCTTCCCGCGTCGGCGCTTTGTAACGCCTCGCCTCAGTTTTCGTTCGCCTGTTGAAAGCCCAAACCGCAAGAAGCTGAAACTCGGCGGGTCCTGAGATTCTAACGGGAAGAAAATACTGCCATATCGGGTCCAGACTCGCATCGCGATCAACTTTGAACGAGCCGAAACAGAATACTCCCAGCCCCTTGTTTTCGTTCTGCCCGATCCACTCAGCCTGACTGAAAGCCCGGCCTGCCAGTTTCGTTCCGGCACGCCCCGGGTTCGCGCACTCAGGAACAATCGCCACGTCGGGCTTCAGGCCAGCAAGCAAATCAAATTTCTTCGCCAGTCCCATCTGGCAATTCCACACGACCAGTCGCACCCTCTCCCCTCCCGGTGTTCCGACGTCTGCAGTTCGGGTGCCCTCAACCGGGCTCCTCTGGAATAGCAACAAAACCATGCGGACAGAGCGGTCAACGGATTGGCGCAGCCGCCCGCGACAGCATGAAGAAGAGCGAGTCGCCGTAAGTCGCTTTTGCGCCCCCTCGGTCGGGGCAAGCCGGGGCAAGCCGGGGCAAGCCGCGACGATTCTCGGCAAAGCTGGCGATTCCGGGGTGGTGAAAGGCCGCGACCTTTCGTATCCTCACGCACGTCTGCCACGCCCGGGGATCGGAGTATCGACCTTCGCGTCCCCGGCCCGACCCTGGGGAAATCCGATGACGAATCGTGCCGTGATCCCGTTGATGGCGCTTGCCCTGTTCGCATTCAGCGCTGTCGTGAACGACGCCGCAGCTTCGAATATCCCGTTGCCGCTGACGGTTCACGACGA
>CAXQPB010000018.1:0-12854 GCA_964225545.1 Candidatus Nitrosopumilus sp.
CCTGCACGCACGCTTCCTGCGATGAGGCGCCCGATGTAATCGCCAACCTCGTCAACGCCGGTAACTGCGACGACGGCGAGTTCTGCAACGGCGCCGAGACCTGCGACGCAGCCCTCGACTGCCAGGCCGGCGAGGCTCCGTCGACCGACGACGGCGTCGCCTGCACGGACGACTCTTGTGACTAGGCAGCCGATGTCATCGTCAACACGGTCAACGACGGTAACTGCGACGACGCCCAGTTCTGCAACGGCTCAGAGACCTGCGACGCAGCCCTCGACTGCCAGGCCGGCGAGGCTCCGTCGACCGACGACGGCGTAGCCTGCACCGACGACTCGTGTGACGAGGAAGCCGACGTCATCGTCAACACCGTCAACGACGGTAACTGCGACGACGGCCAGTTCTGTAACGGCGCGGAGACCTGCGACGCGGTCCTGGACTGCCAGGCAGGCATCGCGCCGAGCACGGACGACGGCGTTGCCTGCACCGACGACTCTTGTGACGAGGCAGCCGACGTCATCGTCAACACCGTCAACGATGGTAACTGCGACGACGGCCAGTTCTGCAACGGCGCTGAGACCTGCGACGCGGTCCTGGACTGCCAGGCCGGCATCGCACCAAGCACCGACGACGGCGTCGCCTGCACCGACGACTCGTGTGACGAGGAAGCCGATGTCATCGTCAACACCGTCAACGACGGCAACTGCGACGACGGCCTCTACTGCAACGGAGTCGAGTCCTGCGACGCAGCGCTGGACTGCCGGGCGGGCACGCCGCCGTGCGAGGACAGCGTGGCCTGTACGGTTGACGGCTGTGACGAGCTGACAGGCGAGTGCACGAACTCACCGTCTGACGCTGCTTGCGACGATGGGTCTTATTGCTCGGGCACCGAGCAGTGTGACGCGCAGTCCGGCTGCCAGAGCGGCGATGCCGTGGACTGCAGCGCCATCGACGATCAGTGCGGACTCGGCGTATGCGACGACGCGGAGTTCGGTTGCGAGATCGATCCTATCAACGAGGGACAGACCTGCGACGACGGACTGATGTGCACGTACGATGACCAGTGCACGGATGGCGAATGTCTCGGGCTGCCGACCTGTGACCCTGTGTGCGAGGCCTGTGACCCGAACACCGGCGAATGCACCCCGATGTGCGCGTCGCCGATGAGCAAGGGCCAGGGAGTCGCTGCATCCGATGCACTCGAGATCCTTCGAGCGGCGGTCGGAATTGCGGAATGCGCGCTGTGCGTCTGCGATCTCAACATGAGCTTGACCGTGTCGACCACGGACGCTGCGCTCGCCCTTCGCAGGGCAATCGGCCTCGAGGTCTGGCTCGAATGCCCCGAGTACGCGACCGCTGAAGAAGCCGCAGAGGCCGAGAACAACTCCACCTCGACCTCTACAACGCTCATGACGACCAGCACCACGCTGATCTTCCCGTGAGCTGAACAGCTCGGGGCGGTTTCAATCGATGTTCGCCGGTTGAACCGCCCCGCTCCTGGCAGTGCGCGTGCCCTCCTCCCGAGACTCGACAACGCACTGCTTTCCGGAGCCACGGACCCCGGTCGACGGGGTCGGTAGCCGCCGGATGGTCGACGCGGGCTTGAATGCGAGAACGAGCCTGCGTCTACCGGTTGCTCTCCAGGCCGAGAATTCTCCGCCGGCTCTGCCCGATCGATCCCCGGCCCCTGTTTCTGCTTATTCCGCAGCGCCTGCGGCTTCAGCCACCCGCGGTAAAATCAGGCTCATCTCGACACGCGGCAGAGCCACCTCTCGGGCGGTCGAACCGTAACCCACTACGGACAGGTCGAACGAGTCCGGTGCAGGCAGCAGCGGATCCCCGGCGCGCGCAAAGTAGCGACAATCGAGCACATCCATGGTTCCCGTCACCGCTGAACCAAGCGTGAGCTCGAGCCGTACACGCCCCGCCGCCGGCTCATCGGCGACGCGCAGTTCTTCGGTCAGGTGGGGTAAGGCGGAGAGACAGCGAACACTCCCCGACGGATCGGTAAGGTGCGTATCCGCAAGCCGGTAGCCGACCGTCAGCTCGATCCGGTCCATCAGTTCCGCATCGTGGACTCCGATCGTGAGCGACGGCGTGCATTCGCCCGCCGGCGTTCCTCCCACCACTGCCGATACCGTCTGAATGGCATCGGCGATACTCAGCATGCCATCCGAATCGACATCGCATTTCGCGAACGGACAGAACGCGAGGTCGATCAGACCGAGCAACATGAGGCGGCCATCGTTCAGGCGCAGCCGGCCGTCGCCGTCGGCATCCCCGCAGGGCCCGGTGATAGGACGACAGCCTGTGCCCGCGCACTCCTGCAACCGCTCGGCGGCTACCTCATCGGCAGGCATGACGAACGGGTCGCGAGTCAGGGTCAGGACGTCGATACGTGTCGCGCGCCGATCTCCCGCACGCGTGCGGACCGTGAGCGTGTGTGCTCCCGCAGCGAGCCTGCCCAGATGCAGCGGCTGGGGCGAGCCTGCGCCCGGTTGTCCGCTCCAGTGCCAGCGATCGGTCGAGTCCGGCTCGAAACCGAAAGCCCGGGAGTCATCTCCGTCGATCTCGGCCAGGAAGTAAGCCCCGTCGATCTCATCGCTCGAAGCAGGAGCGGGTTCGTAGAACCGGCCCCAGAGCCACCAATCGTCTTCGGCGGGGATCTCGACCGTCCAGGAGACCGAATCGTCGCTGGCGCCGACCGTGCCGCGGCGCTCGTGGTCGGCATGAACGAGAAAGGGCACGAGTGAATCCGCGAGCGGATCCGAGTCGTTGCCTTGGGCGAATCTCGTACCCGTCGTCATCGCCCCGGCCAGTTCCATGCCCGCGGCTGTCGCTGCCGCGATCCAGATCGATGAATCACCGGTCGATTCGCAGTCGCCGGAGGACCGATTGCAGACCTGGCCCTGCGGGCAGCCATCGGCCCCGAGACACTGACCGCCGCGGCAGGTGTCACCCACGGTGCACGCGACTCCATCATCACAGCTCCCCGCGACAGGCGCGTGGATACACGAGCCTGCAAGACAGCTGTCTGCTGTGCAGGCGTCACCGTCGTCGCATACGTCTGCAGCATCGAGCGATCCGCCTGCACAGGACGCTTCGACAGGACCGGGTTCGAGGGGGTCGCTTCCGACGGCGATCTCGTCGGCATCCGACACGCCGTCGCCGTCGCTGTCGGCACGCAACGGGTCGGTTCCGTGCTCGAGGACTTCACTCCCGTCGGACAGGCCGTCCCCATCGCTGTCGGGGTTGAGCGGGTCGGTCTCCGCGACATCGATCTGCAGATCCAGGTCGAGGTCTTCGCGGGCATCTACGAGTCCATCACCATCGCTGTCGACTACCTGCGCGGTGCGTTCATAGGTAAGCGAGACAACCGTCGACCGGTCGCCCTCGAGACCGCTGCCATCATAGGCTGAAACCGCGACCTGGACGGTCGGCCCGAGTTCGAGGCCGCGCACGACTGCGCTGCGCCGACCGTGCTCCGCGAGCGCCGCGTTCCCGACATCGATCGAAGCGGACAAGGCCCCGGGCTCCGGTTGAACATGAAGACGGTACCCTGCGGCGCCGACACTGGGCTCCCAGCTGACGCGGATATCGTAGGCGCGAGCGACACCGGGCGCGGATGCGGCGGACAGCAGCCACAGCGCCACCGCCGCCGCGCAGCTCCCGAAAGAACCTGCGCGCCGGCGGTGACCTCCGCACCACCACCTTCCGACCGCTACCGTCAAACCACCCCTCCACCACCAGCCAACGCTCGAAGGCGGCGTCGAGCCGCCGCTGAACGCCCCTGCCCGCCCGCTCGGCGCGCACTGCGCGTCTGCGCGTGTGCACACCAGGCGGGCGCCACATTTCAGCTATTCAGGGATGCGTGGATCGGGCACTCCTCCGACTCCGCAACATCCGCCACCCATCGCCCGCACCAGACAGGTTGTCTGATCTGACGTTCCCGGTCGCTGACCATTCGAATGATCTGCCGAGGTTCTACAAAAATGTAGGGGGATGGTTCAAAGATGTCCACGAATACGGACACGTGGAGCGCGAACGTTGTGCAGAAGCCGGGATCCGGCTGCCTGTGAAATGTCTCTCAGGGTGACCCGGGCGAGCAGATTCTGAGCAGGCTCAGATTCCGGCAGGAGAGCACGCGAAGTTATGCACAGGAGCCGGCGCGGAGAACTCAGCGCCGATATCGGGTCAGGCTGCGGGCGGATCCCACTGCCCCTGTTCGATCTGCTCGCGCACCGACTCGACCGCGGTGTCGGAGCGCGGGCAGCGGTCATCCCCGAGAAGACCCAGGGCTTCGGCTTTCTTGCCGCGCTCAGCGAGGACGCGTGCGAGACCGGCGAACGTCCCGCCGCTGCCGCCACGATCGAGCGCCATGCGAAACGCGCGCTCGGCGGCACAGAGATCGCCGAGACAGTTGTCGTAGTACTCGCCGATCGCCTGATGGGTCTCGGGGAAATGCGGCGCGAGCGCGACTGCCATCTCATAGCATTGCAGCGGCCCGAGCCCGCTCGGGTCACGCTCGGAGCCTGCAAGACAGAGCAGGTCGCCGCGGAGACGCCAAAGCTGCGGCGACTCCGGATAGCGACGCGTCGCTTCTACGGTTCTGGTGAGGAGACTATCCGTGACACGGCCGTCGTGCGGCCATCCGTCGCGGATCGCAAGGATGAAATCGGTTTCGGACATGGCATTCGCCTCGTCTTCTGATCTTCGTAACTGACCAGACTTATGCAATTCGCGTGTCAGGTTTGTGAAGAGCGTATGAGGACGAGGTTAAGCAAGGACAAGGGTAAACGCCGCGACGGGGTCCTATTTTCCCCCGTCGATCATTCGGTCCGGCATGCGTACATCCCCGCCGGGCACGGGCTCGGTGCCGGGCGCCGGCGTATCACGAAGCTCGCCGGTCTCCGGGTCGATATAAACCATCACCCCACCCGGACTGCCCTGTACCCGGGTGCCGGGAGCCTCGATCGCCTTACGCTCGCTTCCGGCCGGGTCGTCGGCGCCGTTGTCGCGGCAGCCTGCGACGGCCGTGAGCGCGACGAGTGCACTGAGGAGCAGCGCGGCGCCCGCTGTCCTGATTTCTGTTGCCGCCCTGATCCAGTGTTCCATAGCGCTCTGATAGCACCTGCGGCCACCGGTTTCGACGTTGACGCAGTCCGGGACCCAACGCATTAACTCCCCGGGGGTACCTGCATGGCGGCGCTGGAAGGAATTCGTGTAGTCGAACTCGGGCTGTGGGTCGCCGGTCCGGCAGCCGGCGGTCTGATGGCCGACCTCGGAGCGGATGTCATCAAGATCGAGTCCCTCGAAGGCGACCCTATGAGGCGCTTCTTCAGCCTCGCCACCGGCAGCAAAGTCGATCGCAATCCGCCCTTCGAGCTCGACAACCGCGGCAAACGCAGCGTCGCGATCGACATGAGCCGTAGCGAAGGGCGAGAGGCGGTCGAGCGTATCATCCGCGGTGCGGACGTCTTCGTGACAAACATGCGCCCTCGCGCTCTCGAAAAGCTCTGCCTCGATGCGCAGACCCTGCGGGCCCGTTACCCGAAGCTGATCTATGCGGGTGTCACGGGGTACGGATCCACGGGCACTGAACGCGACCGTCCCGGCTACGATGTAGGCGCTTTCTGGGCGCGCACCGGCATCGCCGACACCCTGCGCACGGGCGACGGTCCGCCGCCGGCAATCCGCGGCGGGTTCGGCGATCACATCACCGCAATCACCACGCTCTCCGGAATTCTCGCCGCGCTCGTCCAGCGTGGAAGAACCGGCGAGGGCGGCGTGGTCGAGACCTCTTTGCTGCGTACCGGCATGTACTGCATCGGCTGGGATCTCGGTATCCAACTCGAGTTCGGCAAGCTGAAGCGGCCGGTCGCGCGCGAAGAAAATGAGCAACCGCTGCTCAACTGCTACCGCGCCGGCGACGGAAGGTGGTTCTGGCTGATCGGCCTCGAAGCAGCACGACACTTTCCGGGCGTGCTCCGCGCGATCGAAAGACCGGACCTGGCAACGGACGAGCGGTTCGCGACGGTTCGCGAGCAGCGACGCAATCGTGAGGAGCTGATCGCGCTGCTCGACGAAGTGTTTGCGAAACGACCTCTGGACGAGTGGGCCGAGCGCTTCGATGCACAGGGCGTCTGGTGGGCACCGGTCCAGTCGCCCGCAGACGCTCTGGCGGACGCGCAGGCGCTTGCGGCGGGCGCGGTCGTGGAGGTCGAAGGCATGAAAGGCGGCATGACGCGACAGGTGGCGGCTCCGATCGCGCTTGCCGACAGCGGGCCGCGAGGGCCCGCCCCGCGCCTGGGAGCTCACACCGACGATGTTCTGCGCGAGTCCGGACTGAGCAATGGTGAAATCGAGACGCTGCGCCGGCTCGGGGCCCTCGGTGACGAAAAGGACACATGACGGGTCATGTGCGCGGTACCATGTAGTCAGCATGAATCCGTTCCTGCTTCTCTTCGGGCCGATGTACGAGGCCGCGGTTCTGTTCCTCACCTTTCTGGTGACGGCCTCGTACGCCGTCACCGACCGCTTCGCGATGAATCCTGCTGACGGCAGCGATCAGGCCGAGGCCTACTACGCGGTCGCAGAAGGTGACCGCGGTCAGGCCGCCGGCGGCGTGCTGGTCGTACGGATGTCGAACGGCGAGGTGTTTGCCACCGTCGAGCCCTGCGCGCTCAGCGGCGATGGGCACCACTCGGCGGCTTCGGCGGCTTCGGCGGCTTCGGCGACGAAGACCGAACACCACACGCTGGCCTCGGGCGACGGCGAACGGATGACATGCACGCTGACGGACATCGACATCGACGGCGACGTCGATCGCGCGAACTGTGAGACGTCCGACGGCCGGCTCTTCGAGCTTGGGACCTGAGACGGCTGACGCCTCCGGGAACCGGATCGACATGGCCCGCAAACTTCGATCACCTCTGTCCGGCATCAACTCCAGAATCATCGATTGCCGCGCCTGTGACCGGCTCGTCGCACATCGTGAACACATCGGCCGGGTCAAACGCCGGGCCTATCGCGACGAAGACTACTGGGCGCGCGCCGTGCCGTCGTTCGGTGACGAGAACGCGCGGCTGCTCATCCTCGGGCTGGCTCCCGCGGCACACGGAGCCAACCGCACCGGTCGCATGTTCACCGGTGACAACAGCGGCGACTGGCTTTATCGGGCGCTGCACCGAGCCGGCTTCGCGAGTCAGGCGTCGTCAACCGCTCGCGACGACGGGCTGGTACTGCGCGATGCCTACATCACGGCGGCCGGTCATTGTGCGCCGCCCGACAACAAGCCGACGCGCGAAGAACTCGCGCGCTGCAACCCCTACCTGATCGAAGAGTTCGACGTTTTCATCAGCCGCCGCCGTCGCCCGCTGGTGATTCTGGCGCTCGGTGGGATCGGCTTCCGCGCAGCGCTTGATGGGCTCCGAACCGTCGGCGTCACGATCCCTTCACCGCAACCGCGCTTCGGCCACCTCGCCGAGTTTTCGCTCGAACGCGGGATCGCACTGCTCGCGTCCTACCACCCCAGCCGACAGAACACGCAGACCGGTCGCCTCACCGAGGACATGCTCGACGCGGTCTTTACGCGGAGTCGTCAGATCATCAGTCGACGTCGGGGCAGCGGCGCCTGAGAGACGCATAGTCGGCCTGCATGTGGAAGTAGTCCGAGCAGAGACGGACCGCTTCCTGGAGAACGTCGATATCGACCTCGAGCTCGGCACGGCGGGCAGCGCCGGCCGCATCTTCTTTCGACTCCCCGTCCCGCTTCTCCCGCTTCTCGACGAGCAGGAGCTGGTACCTGGCGCAGTCGCTGACGTCGATCATTGACTGCGCATGCGCGGAGTTCGCGCCGTACGAAAGCAGCGCGCAGCAACCGAGAAGGGCGTATGCAACGCCGCCGACCACCAGCGCCCGTGCGCCACGCACGGAAGGAAAAGGACCGACGCGGCGACCCTGATTCTGTCTGTTCATTCGTGGAGTCATAGCAGGCGCAGGCTGCAGACGCCCGCTCGACACCGGTCCGGCAATCCGCGACGTGCAGTCCCCAACGCAATCGCTGGTCTTCAGCCTGCCGACCGTACAGATTCGCGTTGCGGTTTCCTGCGCGGATTACGAGGCCGCGTCCAAATCACCTCGGGGGATTTCACAGTGACAGAGGATGGATCGAAAGGCGGGCCACGCCTGCCGGTGTGGACGTGGCTCGTTGTGTGGATGGCGGTCTGGGCAGGTGTGCCGGTCGCGACGAGCGCGCTGCTGTACGGCACCTTCAACGGCGGCGCGGCCCTGCTCGCGATCTTCCTCGCGATCAACATCCTGGTCTGCATCTGGGAGATCTCGCTCGGGGCCCGCATCACGGACATCGAACGCTGGCATCATGACCCGGAGGCAGCACCCGAGCGGCCGCGCGGCAGCCTGTACTTCGTCCGCGTCACGCCGCGGGAGTTGTTGAGCACGGGCCTGTGGGCGCGGGTGTGGTACGAGTACGCGTACCTGGACCCCTCATACGCCGACCGCAAATCGTTCGGCTTCGCGATCGACGTCGGCAACGGCTGGAGCACGCTGATCCCGAGCCTCGTGTTCCTGTTCGGAATGACGATCGAGATCATGCCCCCGGTCGCGTTGGGTCTGCTCGGAGCGCTGATCTTCTGGCAGAAGTTCTACTGCACGTGCCTGTACTTCTTCACCTACTTCTTCAACCGGCGTTACGTCGGCCACAGCTTCGGGCGCGTACTGGCGGCGGTTGGCGGCAGCAACGGCATATGGCTGGTGTTTCCCGCCATCGGCCTGTGGATCTGTCTCCAGCTCATCTTCGAGGGCAGCTATTCGGTGATTCACGGCTGAGCCATCGGGCCAGCGCCGATACGGCCCGCCGGCTGCGACAGCCTCGGCGTTCCGCCAGCACCGGCGTCGCGACGATCAGCCTGCCCGGTACCGCCAGTGATGCACGCTGGCGATCTCGACGCGGACCAGCGGATTGGCTTCGATCGACAATGTCATGTCGCGGTACTGCCGGTACTTTGCACGCAATCGCTCAACGGACTGTTCGTACTCGCTCACATCCGTGACGATGCCGGCCCCACCGCGCAGGAGTACATATTCCAGACGCGACCAGTCATCGTCGTAGCGGTCGATGATCACCGCAGCCCGGGGATTTTCTGCAATATTGCGAAGACGCCGCATCCGCGTCGGCGCGCTCTTCGGTTTGGCGTCGACGACCATGTAAAGACATACGCGATCGAGGACGTAACAGATCGGCACCGCGTGCGGCGCGCCGTCCGCGCCGCTGGTCGCGAGCCTCGCCACCGGCGACTGCTCGGCAAATTCGAAAGCGCCATCGGGCCAGTCGGCCATCAGGAGTTTTCCGACGGAATCAGCCGGCCTTGCGCGACTGTTCGCGTGACTGGTGGTCGATGACCTGGGTGAGGAAGCCGACGACAGCGTCGGCGAAGACATCATTCTGGTCGCCGGCGACCATGTGGGCTGCATCCGCGACGTCCACATACTCAGCGTGCGGAACACACTCGAGAAACTCCCGCGCGGTGTCCTCGCTGACGATGTCACTCATTCGGCCGCGGACCAGCAAGGTCGGTACGTGCAGATTTGCCGCTGCATCCTGCAGCCGGTTGGGGACGTTGGGGCGCTCGCCACGACGAGCAGCCTGACTGAGGAAGGCCGGGTCCCAGTGCCACCGGAAGCGGCCGTCTTCGCCCTGCCTCAGGTTCTTGGCGAGACCGTCTAGTTTCCTCGGTTTGCGACGGTGCGGGAGGTATTCACGAATCGCTCGCGCAGCGTCCTCGAGAGACTCGTAGCCCTCTGGATTGGCAGTCATGAACTCGACGATACGATCGACGCCCGCACGCTCGATGCGCGGAGTGATGTCGACAAGAACGACCGCGGCAGAGGCGCCGGGATGAATCTCCCCTTCGAAGGCCATCGATACCATGCCGCCGAGCGATGCACCGACGAGCGCAGGTGGCTGATCCAGCGTCTGCACGACCGCCCACAGATCCTCTACATAGGCCTCAACCGAGTAATCCGCCTCGCTGCACCAATGGCTGTCGCCGTGCCCGCGAAGGTCCAGCGATATCGCATAGAAACCCGCGGCGGCCAGTGTATCGGCTGTCGCGCCCCAGGCGTGCCGTGTCTGCCCTCCTCCATGCATGAGGATGACCGGCGGATTCTCCGGCGCTCCGTAAACATCAGCCGCAAGGTCCATGCGGCCGCTGACTCGATAACGCAGCGCTCTTTTGGTCACGTTCACCATCGCTCTCGGCAAAAATTAGATCGCACCCCTGACTCCGTCAAACCTCTCGTGCCCGGTGGTTGCAACTTCCCGTATTGGGTCGTATCCGGAGGTGCGTGTCTGCCAAGCCCGTCTCGCGCACGCGGGGGTGACGCGCCCACGAGGGACAGAAGATGGCCCGAATCATAGAACAGACCACCCGTATTGAAGCTGCCGGAAACAAGCCGAAGCTCATCGATGAGGTCATCGGACGCGTCAATTCGGGAACGGAAGAGATCAGTATCGCTCACATGCGCTCGCCGAAGGGGTGGGTCGAGCCCGCGCAGACTCCGGATTTCAAGGAAGTCACCTACGTACTTCTCGGTACTGTGCGTGTGGAGACCGACAGCGGCACACATGAGGTGAACGCAGGTCAGGCCATTGTCACCGACCCGGGTGAGCGTATCCGTTACAGTACGCCGCTCGGCGATGCGGAATACATCGCAGTCTGCCTGCCTGCCTTCTCACCGGACACGGTTCATCGCGACGACGAGAACTGACACTGCGGCCGTACGGCTGCGGTTTTCATGCGCCGCTGCATGCGCGGCGGCGTCGACCGCTGCGTGGACGCTGCATGGACCGCGGCGTGCGCCGCGCCACGTCCATGGCGTTGACGGCGCTGTCGATGCACTATCCGGGCCTGATGGACGACGCGTCCGCATCCCCTGACAGGCACCGAGCGGTGCGAGAGGTGACGCCATGAGCGCAGCACGAAACATTCACGAACTCACCGCCACACAGACAGCCGCAGCCGTGCGGAGCGGCGACGTCTCCCCCGTCGAGACCGTCACCGCGGCGCTCGATCGAATCGAAGAACGCAACGGCGAACTCAACGCGTTCGTTCACGTCTGCGCGGATCGTGCCCTCGCACGTGCCCGCGAGCTCGAGTCACGGATCCGCAGCGGCGATGACCCCGGCGAGCTTGCGGGCGTACCGTTCGGCGTGAAAGATCTCGAAGACGTAGAGGGACTCCCGACCACGTTCGGCTCACTCGCCTTCGCCGACAACATCGCCGCTCGTACCAGCATTCATGTTGCACGGCTCGAGGCGGCGGGCGCGATCGTCGTCGGCAAGACCAATACGCCGGAGTTCGGGTACACCGGCTTCACGCACAACCGCATCTTCGGGACGACGCGGAATCCGTGGAACCTCGAACGGACTCCCGGTGGATCGAGCGGCGGTTCGGCCGCGGCGATCGCTTCACGCATGGTCCCGCTGGCGACGGCGTCCGACGGAGGAGGCTCGATCCGTATCCCGGCGTGCTACGTCGGTGCGTTCGGCTTCAAGCCGACGTTCGGCACCGTGCCGATCGGCCTCGGCGACAATCTCGGGATGCAGCGCTGGGTCGATACCGTTCACTACGGCCCGCTTACCCGCAGCGTCGAAGACGCGGCCCTGTTCCTCGATATCACGGCCGGCTACCACCCGGAGGATCCGACCTCGTTGCCCGCGCCGGCGAGTTCGTTCCGCACGTCCATTGCCGATGAGATTCCGCCCGTGCGCATCGGCTTCAGCCGCGACCTCGGCTACGCGAGCGTGGATGAGCAAGTGATGCGGGAGGTCGAGGCCGCTGTCGATGTCCTGCGGGGTCTCGGCCACGAGGTCATTGATCTCGATATCGAACTCCCCGATGTCGGCGCGGCGTGGGCGTTTCTTTGCGGCGCCGAAAATTACGGGCAGCTTCGTGAGCATGTCGCGGGCCGTGAGGATCGACTCGGACGCGCATTCTGGAAAGGTCTGGAGGTCAGCTCGACGGTGTCGGCCTCTCAGCAGGCCGACTTCCAGCTTCAGCGCGGCGAGCTCAACACACGCCTGGCACGACTGTTCGAGGACATCGAAATTCTCGCGACGCCGACGCTGCCCACCGAGGCGTTCGATGCACGCGGTCCGCTGCCGGACGCCGCAGGCGGCAGACCGTTCGCCTCACCGATCCATGCCGTGGCCTTCACCTACCCGTTCAACTTCTCCGGCCACCCGGCCGCGACGATGCGCGCCGGATTCACCGACGCCCACCTGCCGGTCGGACTCCAGCTGGTCGGGGAACGACACAGGGACGCGCTGGTACTCGGCTTGTCGCGGGCATGGGAGGCCGAGCGCCCCGCCCCGGAGTGGCCCTGAAGAACGTCGACCCGCAGCGCGGCACCGGCGGAGCGTCACAGCGCGGCGGGTGTATCGAACGTTCGAGCGTGCCTTCGAATCAGTAAAGGCAGCAAAGGCAGCGCAATCGGCCTGGTCAGCCTGGTCGGTCTAGTCGGCCTGGTCGGCCTTGTCCGATTGCTCAGCCTGCTTGGCGTGATCGGCGTCGTCGCCGCCGTCACCGTATCGTTCGATAAGCATCCTGCGCGACAGCTTGCCGCCGCGGGTACGCGGCAGCTCGGCCACGAACACGAACTCGCGCGGCAGCTTGTAGCCGGCCAGCCGCGGCCGGCACCATTGTCGCAGATCCTCGGCGAACGAAGCCCGCGCCGCTCGCGTCTCGTCGCCGCCCTCCAGCACCACCGCCGCCGTAACGATCTGCCCCCAGACTTCGTCCGCTCGAGCGAACACCGCGGCGTCGCGAACATCCGGG
>CAXQPB010000019.1:0-8953 GCA_964225545.1 Candidatus Nitrosopumilus sp.
AGGTCGAGGCCGCCACACAGTGCCTTCGTGAAGTGGGGCCTGACGCGATCGAGGTAATTCTCGAATCGTTCCATTGCGACGGCCGGCGGACACGCGACGCGCTGCTCCCTGTCTTGCGCGACATACCCATGTCCGCAGGCCAGTTGACCTCGCTGATCGAAGACGAACTTGACGAGATCCGGCACGTGATGGATCTCGAACGGCAGGTCGGTCCGGTCACGACCTCGGTACTGTTCCGTCAACGAATGAGAGAGCGGGTCGAGGAGTCCACCCGCGCCGCTCTTTCCCTCTATGCGACCGTGTACCGCGATGCTCGCATCGCAGAGCTCGGGCCGCTTCTCGAACGCGTTCGCAGCGGACGTGAACGCGCCGTGCTGCTCGAAGCTCTCGAAGCGCTGTTGCCCGGCGGTCGCACGGCGCCGCTGATGCGTCTGCTCGACAGTGGCGAGGAGTCACCGGCCGCCGCGGAAACGGGCACGGCTGCGAACGCCGGCATCGCGACGACCAACGCGGGCGGTCCCGAAGCAACCGATGCAATCCTGCGTCGCGCGCTGACCGACAGAGATTCGCTGACGCGTGCGTTCCTTGCGGCGTCGTTGGAACCCGCTTCACTGGAGCGACTGGGCGGCTACGACGAGATACGCCCGGACGAACCGGCCCATGCGCTGGTTCCGATTCACACCCGCCTTGTGTCACGCGAGCCGGACAACAAACTGGAGGACGCAGCCATGCTGTCAGGAGTCGAGATCGTCCTGCACCTGCGCGCGCTGGCGCTTTTTGAACGATTGAGAACACGCGAGCTCACAGAGCTCGCAGGCATCGTCCGTCAGATGAGCTTCGAGCGTGGGAAGCGAATCGTCGCCGAAGGAGACTTCGATGATTGTATGTATCTCGTCATCGAAGGCACCGTGGAGGTCACCCGTCGAGGCGCCCGGCTCGGCGAGCTCGGCGCCCAGGATTTTTTCGGCGAGATGGCCATCCTCGATGGTGAGACACGTTCGGCGACAGTGACCGCGTCAAACAGCGTCCGTCTGCTCCGCATCGACCGCGACGATCTTCTGCGGGTGATGGACGAACGGCCGGGGATCGCGATCAGTATCTGCCAGACGCTCTCACGGCGTGTGCGCGAGCTGAACGAAGCCGTTCGGAAGCTTCAACAACCGAGCGAATCCAGCGGCAGCAAGGCTCACTGAGAGTCCGTGCCGATCGAGTCCGCTGCGCGCTAGCGTGCCGCAGGGCATCGAGACCGAAGACCGGAGACCGGCAAACCCTCGCCTGCAATCAGCTCTGACATTTCGGGCAGAACCAGATCCAGCGATTTGCCGACTGCGTGCGGACGATCTCCTGCTTGCAGCGCCGGCAGGTGCCGCGCTTGTAGACCCATAGCCTCTCTCCGCGCTTGGGCTTCTCCCCCGGCGTTGTGACAATTCTGCCGAGCTTCACGCCGCGCTCGAGCTGGGCCACCGTCTCCGACCACAAAGCCGCGAGTTCTTCCTCGGCGATGGACCGACCGGGCCTGTCCGGCCGAATGCCGGCGAGAAAGAGCAACTCGGCGCGGTAGACGTTTCCAACACCCGCGATCACCCGCTGGTCGAGCAGCATGGCACCGATCGCCCGGCGGCTCGCCGCCGCCACTTCGATAAAACCCGCCCCGTCACACTCGGCACGCAACGGATCATCACCGAGTCGTGAGAGAAGCTCCTTGCGCCCGGCGGCCGTGAGGACCTCACAACACGTCGGACCCGAGAGGTCCCAGGTCCACTTCGGGCCGGTCAAACGCAGCCGTGTCGTGTCGCGAGGTGCGGACACTGGCTGCCTTCGACGCCGGAATCGCCCGAACAATCCAAGGTGTATGTGAACCCTCGTACGCGAAAACTCCAGAAAAAGGTGTTTGCCCCAGGCATCGGTGGCCTTGAGCAGCTTGCCGTCGATCCGCGCAGCGCCCTCCGAGAAGCGCCCCTGAGGCGAGATCGCCTCAACCCGGCTGCCGGCCAGATCGCGGGCCAGATCGCGAGCGAGTTTATGAATGGTGTGTCCCTCGGGCATGGCTCCATTCACACTCACCGAACCCCCGTCCCTGTCAACAGGGCGCAGCCGACAGGAGCGGTCCTTCTCTGAGACAGCGCCGACCCTGAGACAGCGCCGACCTGCGGCCCGAAGCGCGGACTGCGTGCACAAGGAGAGGTGAGCGTGTACGGTCGCCTCCCCCATGGAACCACTCGATCCTGAGGCTTTCGAGATCCACCGCGCGCGTGTACGCGAGCGTGTCGACCTGGCGTTCGTTCGGGAGGGCATCGGAGGCTTCCCGCTGCTGCTGGTTCACGGCTATCCGGAGACGAAGCGAATCTGGTGGCGCAACATCAAGCCGCTGGCCGAGGCCGGTTTCGAGGTCATCGTCCCGGACCTTCGCGGACACGGCGACTCCGGCCTGGCCGATGACGACTTTTACGACGTCTCCGCCTACTCGATGGATCTTTACGCCCTCGTGCACGATGTGCTCGGCCACAGCCGCTGCGTAACCGCTGGCGGAGATGCTGGCGGCCCGACTCTTTACGACATGAGCCTGCGCTACCCGGGCTTCGTCATCCGGCAGTGCATCTTCAACACGGTCGCCCCGTTTTTGCGTGAAGACTACGACGCCGCCGGCATCGCGCCGGAGGTCGACCGCGAGCTCGCGCCGACGGCAGATTATTTCATCCGACAGGGCAACGACCCCGAGGGGCTGCTTGCGGAACTCGACACTCCCGAGCGCCGCAGGGCATGGGTCGCGGCGATGTACTCACACCGGCTGTGGGCGGCGCGCGGGACCTTCACGCGAGAGGACATCGACTTCATGACCGAGCCGTACGCCGACCCTGAAAAACTGCGTGTGTCGTGGGGAATCTACGAGACGGCAGCCGGAAAGCGCCCCATGGAAGATATGCCGAGAATGCTCGAGCGCACCGATGTGCCGACGCTGGTGCTCTGGGGCCCTGAGGACAACGTGGTCGAAGCCAGCTTCCCGGCCCGAATGCAGGTCGCATGCAACGAGTGCATCGGCCCGTTCACCATCGCGGGCGCCGGCCATTTCCTGCAGTGGGAAGCGGCGCACGTCTTCAATCAGACTCTGCGCTACTTCTGCGCAGATCTTCTGGTTACCGAATCGACTGAAAGGCGGAACTCCAGACCATGACTGACGCTGGGAAACCCGTTCGACTCGAGCAACGCGGGCACGTTCATATCCTGCACCTCGACGGCGGTGAGAATCGCTTCGGGCCGGAAATGCGCAGGGCGCTCAATGGCGCGCTGGACCAGGTCGAGGCGGCGGGTTCGCCGGCAGCGCTCGTCACCACCGGCACGGGCAAGTTCTTCTCGAACGGCCTCGACCTCGATGAGTTGATGGCGGCCGGTCAGGCGGACGCGATGGAGTTGCTCCGCGAAGTCCTGCGAATTCTGGCTCGCTTTCTCACCTTTCCGACCATTACGGTCGCGGCGGTCAACGGACACGCCTTCGGCGCAGGTGCACAGCTCGTCGTCGCGCACGACTTTCGTATCATGCGCTCCGATCGCGGGTACTTCTGCATGCCGGAGATCGACATGAAGATGCCGCTGCATCCGTTCATGACCGAGATTCTGCGTGCGCGGCTGCCGGTCAATACCGCCCATGAAGTGATCGTCACCGGAAGGCGTTACGGAGGCGAAGACGCAGCAGGTTGTGGAATTGTCGATCAGACAGCC
Organism: Candidatus Nitrosopumilus sp.; assembly: GCA_964225545.1. Classification (GTDB taxonomy): domain Bacteria; phylum Desulfobacterota; class Binatia; order UBA1149; family SPBQ01; genus SPBQ01. Next base: position 3,718 of record CAXQPB010000019.1, read on the forward strand.
GCAGAGGGCGAACTGCTCGACCGTGCCGCCGAGATCGCCGCAGCGATGTCCGCCAAGGCGGATCCGATCATGCATGTGCTCAAGTGCGAGCTGCACCAGCGGGTGCTCGCCGCCGTTGACGCTCCCCTGCCCGCCCGGAACGGCTGAGCGCGCGCCCCGCCGGGCTCAGCCGAACGCTCGGGTAGCGGCATGGGCGACTGCGAGGCCGCCGCGCATTTTCGCCGGATCTCAGGCCGGATCGCCGCCGTCTTCGGACGCGACCTCCGAGCCGTTGCCCGGGCTCGACGGCAAGACGATCGCGCGCCGCTTCGGATCGGCAGCGGGTCGATAAAGGATCGCGATCCTGCCCACGATTCCCGCGAGCGCGGACCGTGTGTTCTCGGCCAGCGCAACGGCAGCCGCCTTTCTTTCGTCGCGGTCGGCAGCGATCTTCACCTTGATCAGCTCATGCGCATCAAGAGCCTGCTCGGTCGCCTCTACGACGCGATCGGTAAGCCCCGCGTTACCGATACGGACCACCGGCGTGAGCGTATGGGCCAGTCCGCGCAGATACTTCCGGTCCGAGCCCTTCAGTCCCGCCGGTATATCCACGGCCGAATCCGTATTTTTTTCGCTTTCACTCATTGAATTTTTGAACTTCCAGACGTTTGAACGTCCGTCGCGCTGTCGGGTTGAGGTGTCATGATCAAACGGCTCAGGTCGAAGCCCCGCTCGCTGAGGGAAGAACGGATCCTCGCAAGCCTCTGCGGTCTCAGCCTCGGCTCGCGACTGAGGATCCACAGGTATCGGCGTCGCCGGTCACTGACAACCGCCGTGCGGTATTCGTCATCGAGGTCCACGATCCAATAATCGCCGCTGAAGGGCCAGAAAAAACGCACCTTCAACTTGGCGGTCTCGGCGCGATCGGGCGCCCACGCGACACCTCTCACGCTTCGCAGATCTCCGTCGAACGAATAGCGGCGGCAGGAGTTCTCGACATCGAGCCGGCCATCCGTACGCACGCGGTATACCGCCCGGGCGGCAAAGCAGTCGCGCTCGAAACGGTTCGGCAAGCGCGCGATCTCGTACCATACGCCCGCGTACCGGTCGAAGTCGACGCCGACGACAACCGCCGGCGCGGGCTGGCTTCCCGCGCAGCCACCGAACAGCGGAGAAGCGGCCAGCAGGAAAACGAGAGCCATCGTCTTCGGGCGTCGTCGAGTCATGCCGGAAGCGGGTATTACCCGAGCAATTCGCCGGCGGCAAAACCGCCCGCAGTCAACGCGCTTCGGAAACACGCATGGGGTCGACATCCGTGAGAATCGGTGTAGCCTTGAAAATAATTGACCTGGTCGGGGCGTACACAGGCCCCGAAGCCGAAACACATCGGTGATCGGGGTCGGGCGGGGTGATATCGGCGGTCGCCTGTCCGACAGCGGTGCTCGGGACTGCTCTTTCTCGCCGACTTACAAGGAGGTGATCCAGTGATCTACGTTAAAACGGTGACCTGTGAGGTGGCGACCTCCTAGAGAGGGGCCCAAGCCGAACGTGTGAGTCGCTGGGTCGTCCTTTCGACGGGACCCAGACGCCACCGGACCCCGACAGTCCCGCCTTCACCTGCGGGCCGTCGCCGAAAAGGCACGGAAGCACTGTCGGGGTTTTCTTTTGTTCGCGGCCCGAGCGGCCACGTGCATGCACAGAAAGCTGAACGAATCTGAAACTCGACGCGCGTCACGCCGAGCGCGCCGAGAGGCGGACGCCCGACTTCACTTCCCGAGCCTCGCAGTGTCGATCGACGCAGTTTCGACGGCGCTCGATCCACCGCCGCAAATGAAATCCGGACACATCCGGCGTGCGATACTGGTGTACGTCGAACCGTTGGAGACCAGCGAGACAAAGCGATCGGGTGCCGGCGTCAGCCAGAAGGCCGCCGCCGTCGCGATGGTCATGAGCAGCGTCGTCTTCCAGTTGCGATAATCAACGAGCTTGAACGCGGTACCGAATGATCGTTTGACCGAGATGTTTCCCAGATCGACCGCGAAGGCCTCGTCGAGAATCAGGTGCAAGTTGTATCCGAAGAAGATGAAGAAGCCGATGCTCCACGCCATCAGCGGCGTGACATTGAAGATCTCGTAAGCGATCGCCGTGGTCACGAACCAGAAGAAGAAGGCCGCCAGAACGGAATGAAAGATCCCGCGGTGCGAGGTGAACTTCCCGAAGATGTGCCATGCGCCGTAGCGAACCATAACGAACGCGACGGCGGCGAGCGCCCAGAGTTCTACGATCGACGCGCTAGCCGCACGGCTGGAGATCGCAGCCAGCGCGGCAAGAAGCGCAAAAGTCGTGAACATGAGTTTGATCGGACTCGAGTGATCGGAGTCTATATCGGGAAGCATCCCGCCGATGGTCCCCACGACCGCGAACGTCGCCACATCGGTGGGCGATGAGATCCCCGCCCCCAGACAAACCGTCGAGAGCATTCCGCTTCCCACGGCGGCCACGCCTACGTGTGTATTGAAATTCGCCATCTCGTCCTCCTCCACCTGGGTCCTCGGCTGACCCGATATCCACAACCCCGCTCCGGCGGTGTCATCAGTTTCCGGGCCCGGGAGGCAGTTCGCAAGCCGGGAGACGAATTCCCGCGACAGAGGCGCGAGGCGACCCGATCGGGGGGAGGGTTTCCCTTGAGGAAACCGAACACCGATATACTTTCCGCGGTGGCAAACGTCCTTGCCTGCCCGGCGGTTTCCGAGGCGTTTTTCGTTGCACTCAAGGCATTTTGCCTTATCCTCAAACAGTGAAGGCGAATCGGCCGGCCGCTGCGCGAAGCGTGGCCTGCCGACAGCTTTCAGCGACCCCCATATGCAGCCTCTGATCGAGATGGCCGAAAAGGGCATGATCCCCGACGCTCTGATCCGGCTGGGCATCCGTTCCATGGTGCGCCAGCGTCTGCGCGAGGAGTCCAGGCCCGACCCGGAGAGCCAGTCTGCGGCCCTCTCCGAGTTCGTACAGGCAGTTCGACGAAGTCCCATCGCGATCGCAACAGACTCTGCCAACGAGCAGCACTACGAAGTACCGGCCGAGCTTTTCGCGATGATGCTCGGCCCGCGCCTGAAGTACAGCTGTTGTTACTGGTCGCAGTCTACCCCCGACCTGTCGGGTGCGGAGGATGCGATGCTCGCCCTGAGCTGTGAGCGCACGCTGCTTGAAGACGGCGCGGAGATCCTCGAACTCGGATGCGGCTGGGGCTCGCTGACTCTCTGGATGGCCGAGCACTATCCCGCGGCACGCATTACCGCCGTTTCAAACTCACACGGGCAGAGACACCATATCGAGGCACAGTGCGCCACGCGCGGCCTGTCCAACGTTCGCGTGCTGACCGCCGACATGCGTGACTTCGAAACCTCGGATCGTTTCGATCGGGTGGTCTCGATCGAGATGTTCGAGCACATGCGAAACTATCCATTGCTCATGCAACGGATTTCAGACTGGCTGAAGTCAGACGGCTACCTCTTCGTGCACCTGTTCTGTCACCGATTTCTAGCCTACTTCTACGAGCCGACCGGCCCTGGAGACTGGATGGCGCGCGAGTTCTTTACCGGCGGGACAATGCCTTCGGCCGACTTGCTGCTGCGCTTCCAGGACCATCTCACAATCGACGAGCAGTGGAGCGTAAGTGGCGCTCAGTACGCACGAACACTCGAGACCTGGCTGGAGAATCTCGATGGACAGCGCGAGGCTGCAATCGCCGTCCTGCGCGCATGCGAGGGACACATCTCCGCAGAGCGACATTTGCAGCGGTGGCGCTTGTTCCTGCTCGCTTGTGCGGAGCTTTTCGCGTACCGCGGCGGCAGCGAGTGGTTCGTCAGTCACTACCGTTTCCGAAAACAGGAGGCCGATTTTCGATGATCGTTGCAGATTGGATGAACAACCACCCGGTCACCGTTCACCCGGAAGAGACGGTGGAAAAAGCCCGCGAGTTGTTGGACAGCTTTCGCGTCAACCAGCTTCCTGTCGTGAGGCAACGGCATGTCATTGGCATCGTCACAGAGTGCGATATCCGCGAAGCGTCGGCCGGCGGAGTCGGCGACTCCGTGGAGAGCGATCGGACGAAGCCGACGCGGGATGTCCTGCGAAAGACGCCCGTGTCCACGGTCATGACCACGAAGGTGGTCAGCATTCGGCCGGAGAGTTCGATGTTCGCGGCGGCAGGGCTGATGCACGAAGAGCGCATCAGTTCCCTGCCCGTGATGGATAAAGATGGGGGGATCGTCGGTATGATCGCCCGAAGTGATGTGATGCGGGCGTTTCTCAGTCTGGACGACCGAAAATTCGCCGCGGTGGCGAGGTCGGCCAGAGGGCACCGGTCGGTGGTCCGACCGGTGCAGGGACTCAGCCCCGCTTCGCAGCCAGGACGTCGACGAGCTTCATAGGGCTGACAATCACCTGCCAATCAACAGCGCCGTTGTCGCGCACACGCTGCTCCCACAGGGCGAGTCTCTTTCGATACCGTGAAGGATCCCTGTTGTCGGGGCCGAGCTTCTTCACGTTCATCGCCATGATGCTCATGTTCTCAAACTCGCCGGACGCGAACTCGCGTCGCGCACCGGAGGGCAACTCCTCGACGAGATCGCTGAAAACGACGATGTTCTGATGCCGCGCGCCGGTCTCCTTGAGCAGTTCGCTCGCCATCATCATCGCGCCGCGTATATCGGTATGCCGCGCGCTGTGTTGCGATCGCGCGAAGGCGTCGAGGTCGGAGGCGAGCGCCAGCTTCTGCGTATTCGCCATCGAGGGCCGCATATCGAGCTTCATACTGGTCACTACGTTGCCCTGCTCGTAGCTCAGATCATCGATCGTGAGCAGGAAGAGACTGTCGCCGGGCAGGAGGTCGGGCAGGATGCCGGTCTTGACGAAACGTACAACCTCGTCTTTCTGCTCGGCGTAGGTTCCCGAGATATCGACGAGGACGGCTGTCGCCTGCGCGTAGTCACGCTCGTCCGAGCACCCGGCTCCCACGGACGCGAGCAGTGTCGCCACGACGACAGCCCCGACTCGCGAGCGTGCGCTCGAGTCCATGCGGCGATACCCGCTTCTGGAAATCATCCGGCTGCCTCCGCCTCTTGGGCGCCAGCGCTGCTCTGGACTTCAGCCTGCTCGCTTTTCGCCGCACGCCGAGGCAGCGGGATCCTGCGGGCAAGCTTCTGGAGCTGGATCGGAATCGCGATGTAGACGTCGTACAGCCCCTGCGCGAGAC